>VSMY01000001.1:0-29880 GCA_009773995.1 Oscillibacter sp.
TACATGGCCTCCACCGGCAAGACCTACAAGAGCCACGCCGCCACCATCCGCCGCTGGGCCAAGGAGGACAGGCGCAAAGGCAAGGGCGTTTCCGACTATTCGTGCAAGGAGGGCAAGAGCCTATGAACGATTTTGACAGCATCATCAAGCGCATCACCGTGACCCGGCTGGAACCGGGGGACTACACCGGCGAGGACGGCCTTTTGTACTGTGGCAAGTGCCGCACTCCGAAACAGTTTCGCATGGAGGCCCCGCCGCTGGAGGGGCGCTTGCTCCCCCACCCCTGCCGCTGTGAGCAGGAGCGCCTTGACCGGGAGGCGGCGGAGCAGGAGGCCCACCGTCACCGTCAGGCCGTGGCCGACTTGAAAGGCAAGGGATTTACTGACCCCGCTATGATAAATTGGACGTTTGCCAACGACAACGGCAAATGCCCGCAGATGAAACACGCCCGTTTCTATGTTGAGAACTGGCCGACCATGCAGGCCGAGAACATCGGCTATCTGCTGTGGGGCGGCGTGGGGACTGGCAAAAGCTATTTCGCCGGTTGCATCGCCAACGCTCTGATGGAGCAGGAAGTGGCCGTCCGCATGACGAACTTCGCCCTGATACTCAACGACCTGACCGCCAGCTTTGAGGGCCGGAACGAGTACATATCCCGCCTGTGCCGCGCCCCGCTGCTGATTTTGGACGACTTCGGCATGGAGCGCGGGACGGAGTACGGTTTGGAACAGGTCTACAACGTGATTGACAGCCGCTACCGCAGCCGCAGACCGCTGATCGTCACCACCAATCTTTCCCTGCAAGATTTACAGCACCCCCAGGACACCGCCCACGCCCGCATCTATGACCGGCTGTTGGAGATGTGCGCCCCCATTCGCTTTTCCGGCGAGAACTTCCGCAGGACCACCGCACAGGACAAGCTGGCACGTTTGAAAAATCTGATGGAACCACCCGGCCTCTCCCCTGCCGCAGATGACTAATGGACAGGCAATTTCGCATAGGCTGTTGTGAAAGGATGGGTGATGTTATTTGCAGACACAGGAGCTATGCAAAAGCGTATTCAAGGATGGCTCCACTGAAACGACAAAAGAGAATTTTACACACAAGCTGACCGAGTTAATCAATCAGCTGGAAAAAGAAAAACAGGCCATAGCCCAAAAATAATGTGACAAGCTGTTTTCTGTGTGCTATACTGTAAGCAGGAAACAGCTTGTCCTATCTCCAAGGAGATATGAACATGAAAGCAGCGATCTACTGCCGTTTATCCGAAGAAGATAGAAACAAGCAATTTGAAACCGACGACAGCAACAGCATCCAGAACCAAAAGGCCATGCTGCTGCAATACGCGATGGAACAGGGGTGGGAAGTTTATAACCTTTACAGTGATGATGATTACACAGGTTCAGACCGCAGACGGCCCGAATTTAACCGCTTGCTGGAGGACGCCAAGGCCCACCGCTTTGACATCGTCCTCTGCAAGACCCAATCCCGCTTTACCCGTGAGCTGGAGTTGGTAGAGAAGTACATCCACGGCCTCTTCCCTATCTGGGGTATCCGCTTCGTCAGTATCGTGGACAATGCCGACACCGCCAACAAGGGCAACAAGAAGTCCCGGCAAATCAATGGGCTGGTGAACGAGTGGTATCTGGAGGATATGTCTGAGAACATCCGGAGCGTCCTCACCAACCGGCGGCAGAACGGCTTTCACATCGGGGCCTTCGCCCTCTACGGCTACCAGAAAGACCCCGACCGGAAAGGCCACCTGATTATCGACGAGGAGGCCGCTGCCGTTGTCCGGGAGGTGTTCACCCTCTTTTCCCAGGGCTACGGCAAGACGGCCATTGCCCGGATGCTCAATGACCGGGGCATCCCCAACCCCACCGAGTACAAGCGGCTCCACGGCCTACGCTACCATCAGCCCAAGCGGAAAAACAGCACCCTCTGGAAATATTTCGCCATCTCCGATATGCTCACCAATGAAATCTACATTGGGAACATGGTACAGGGCAAATATGGCAGCGTGTCCTACAAAACCAAGCAGAACAAGCCCCGCCCCCAAAGCGAGTGGTATCGCGTGGAGGGAACCCACGAGGCCATCATTGACCGCCCCCTCTGGAACCGGGTGCAGTCCATGATTGCGGAGCGGGCCAAGCCCTTTGACTGCGGCACCGTGGGGCTGTTTGCCCGGAAAGCGGTCTGCGCCAACTGCGGTTACACCATGCGCTCCTCCAAAAATCGTGGGCGGCACTACCTCCAATGCTCCAACCGCCATGTGGCAAAGGACGCCTGCATCGGCTCTTTTATTTCCGTGGAAAAGCTGGAGCGGATGGTGATCGATGAGCTGAACCGGCTGGCGGCGGCGTATCTGGATAAGGACGAGCTGGAGCGGAGCATTGAGTTTTGTGAAAACCTGCAAGGCCAGAAACGGCAGCTCCTGGACACCCTCTCTGCCTACGAGAAGCGGATTGCCGAGTACACCAAAGGTCTGCGGGATTTATACATGGATAAGGTCAAGGGTCTGCTCAACGACAGTGACTTCTTCGCCCTCTCCAAAGAGTTTTCTTCCGAGAAATCCCGGTTAGAGCGTGTCCTGCTGGATGGCCAGCGGCAGTTGGTAGAGCTGGAGGACAGGATTGCCGTGGGAGACAACCGAAAGGCCCTGGTGGAGCGGTATGTAAACCTGGAACACTTGACACGGGAAATTGTAGAAATTCTCATTGACCACATCACTGTAGGCAAGCGCATCCCCGGCACTCGCGACGTTCCCATTGAAATCCACTGGAATTTTTAAGGAGCATAGACCCCATGCAGCCCAAAGAAGAATTTGAACAATCCATTCAATCCATTGATAAGGCTCTAGGCGAAATCGAGCGCACCCTAGAGCAAATGCTGGCCTTGGCCCAGTTGTCCGCCAGCGATCTGAATGTAGACCGGGCCACGCTGCAAAAGACCCTGGAGCGGCTCCAGTGCAAGATTGACCGCATTGCGGACACGATTTAGCGCCATTTTCCGCTATTTTTCGCAAAAAGTTGCACTTTTGTGATTGCACCAGAGCAGAAGGCCCGCGTAACCTACGATAACATCCTTCGTCTCTCCGACGACCCGGACGTCAGCGACGTCATCAAATTCCTCCGGGCCAGGGAAATTGTTCACTTCCAGCGCTTCGGAGAGGGCCTGCGGTTGGCAAAGGACAAAATGAACGAGAAGAACGTTTATTATATGAATCCGGCTTTCGACAAGTAAAACGCACGAGAGCGGCGGGTTTCCCGCCGCTCTTTTCCGTTATTCCAGCATTTTGGCAAACGCTTCTTCCGTTAAAACAGGGATGTCCAAGTCCTCCGCTTTTTTCAGCTTGCTCCCGGCCGCCTCCCCGGCCACCACGTAGGAGGTTCGTTTAGAGACAGACCCGGCGGCTTTGCCGCCCCGCTCTTCAATCAAGGCTTGGGCGGTTTTGCGATCAAAACGGGAAAAGGTCCCGGTAAGAACAAAGGTCATACCGGCAAAACGCTCATCCACCAGCTCCGCCGTGCTCTCCATGTTGACGCCGGCGGCCTTCAGGCGGGCGATTAAATCCCTGGCCTGTGGAGAAGACAGATAGTCTACCAGACACTGAGCCGTCACGCCTCCTACATCATCGATTTCCGTCAGTTCCTCCACTCCTGCGGCGCACAGGGCGCTCAAGCTGCGGAAGTGAGAGGACAGCACCTTTGCCGCCTTCTCTCCCACCTGGCGGATGCCAAGGCCGTAAAGCAGACGGGAGAGATCGTTGGACTTGGAGCGCTCAATCGCCGCCAGCAGATTTTCCGCAGATTTCTTCCCCATGCGTTCCAGTTTTGCCACCTTTTCCGCGTCCAGGCCGTAGAGGTCCGCCGGGTTTGTCACCATGCCGCTGTCGATAAGCTGCTGGATTACGGCAGGGCCGCAGCCGTCGATGTCCATGGCGTCCCGGCTGGCAAAGTGAGTCAGGTTTCTCAGGAGCTGGGCGGGGCACTCCGCCCCGGTGCAGCGGATGGCGGCGCCGTCCTCATCTCTGCGGACCGGCGCTCCGCAGACCGGACAGACCTCCGGAAAACGGTAGGGCTTTGTATCCTCCGGGCGTTTGGAACGGTCCACCTCCACTACCTCCGGAATGATTTCCCCAGCTTTTTGGACAATAACCGTGTCTCCGATGCGGATGTCCTTCTCAGAGATGAGATCCTGGTTATGAAGCGTTGCGTTTGTGACGGTTGTACCTGCCAAGCGGACAGGAGTCAGCACCGCCTTCGGAGTCAGCACGCCGGTGCGACCCACCTGAATGACAATGTCCAGCACCTGGGCGGGTTTTTTCTCCGGCGGATACTTGAAAGCCACTGCCCACTTTGGAAATTTCGCCGTGCTTCCCAGTTTTTCGCGGTCATTCAAGGAGTTAACCTTTACAACCGCACCGTCGATATCAAAAGGATATTTCAGACGTTCCTCGTTGATTCGGCCGATTTCCGCCTGACAGGCAGCGGCCCCGGAGAGCGTTTTGTGCGGAATTACCCGAAATCTCTGGGAGGCCAAATAATCCAGTGTCTCCTGATGGGAGACAAACTCCTTTCCCTCCGCCAATTGCAGGTTGAAGACCTGGATGTCCAGCTTCCGCTCCGCGCAGACCTTTGGGTTCAACTGCCGGAGGGAGCCGGCGGCGGCGTTCCGCGGATTTGCCAGCAGGGGCTTCCCTTGGATTTCCCGCTGGGCGTTCAGCTCCTCGAAGACTGCGCGGGACATATAGACTTCCCCTCGGACAATCAGTCGGGGAAGCTTGTCCGGCAGGACCATGGGGATAGAGCGGATCGTCTTTAAATTCTCGGTTACATCCTCTCCTGTCCGGCCGTCTCCTCGCGTGGCCCCCCGGACAAAGACGCCGTCCCGGTACTCCAGCGCCACAGACAGGCCGTCTACCTTGGGTTCTAAGGAGTAGGCGGTCTCTTTCCCTAAGACTTCATCCATTCGCTGGCAGAACTCCGCTACCTCTTCCCCGCTAAACACATCCTGGAGGCTCTCCAAAGGAACCTCATGGGTGTAGGAGGCGAAGCCCTCCAGGGTTTTGCCTCCGATTCGCTGGGTGGGCGAGTCCGGCGTGACCTCCTCCGGGTGCTGGGCTTCCAGTTCCTCCAGGCGGCGGTTGAGCATGTCATATTCATAGTCGCTGATGGTGGGCGCATCCAGCACGTAGTATTTGTAACCATGCTCATTCAGCGCGTCCCGCAGTCGCTTGATTTCTTCACGGTAGTCCATGGGGTCCTCCTAATTCAATATATAATCCTTCGCGTCGCTCTCATAGCTCTCCGGAGTGGAACTGAAATAAGTGTAGGTGTCCGGCACAGAACCCACGATGACGGTTTCCGCCACAGTGACGGCGTTGGAAACAGTGGTGGCCGCGGAAAAGCCCGGCAGCAAAATGCTGACGGCCACATCGATATTCAGCACGATTTGGTGTTTCGTCTGGTTGATGCCCGCCGAGGTAAATTCGTTCTCAAAATTGGCCGAGGAAGAGCCTACCGACTCCATCCTCACGGAGATCCGTGGTCCCCGCCCCGCCAAAAGTACAGAGCCGGTCAGGCTGCCCACCGGGATGGACAGGTCTCTGGCGGACACCTGGTCGATCCGGGCCAAAATGATATCCAAGATGTTGGATTGAAGCCGATTGAAGGCCGCCATGTTGCTGTAAATAGCGGTGATTCGTCCTTCGTTGTCTTTTTCAAAGGTAATCAAGTCGCTGTAGGTGATGTTTCCGCTGTCTATGGCTTCGTCCACCGCCTCGGAGACAATGCGGTTTACCATGTTGGAAACTCGGGTGGTGGCCAGGCTCACCAGGATGGGCCGCATTTGTGTTGTGGCAAATATCACAGCGGTCAACGAGATCGCCATGGCGGAAAACGCCAGTACACTCAGAAAGGTCCGCCGGGTCATCCGCCGCCGGTAATAGAAAAAGCCCATCCGCTATCACCCCCAGGCATTCTATGCTCTGGGGGCCTGCCCTTATTTCAGCCCATTTACGATTTCCTTAAAGACTCTTCCCCGCTCCATGAAATTGGCGAAACGGTCAAAAGAGGTACTGGCGGGGGACAGCATCACCACGTCCCCCCTCTTGGCCCGGCTCCTGGCCAGGGAGACAGCCTGCCGATAGTCTTCCACATCCACGATTTCCAAACCGCCGTAATTTTCCGCCTGTTCCACGGAGGCGCGGATGACCCCGGCGGTGGCCCCGCAGAGAATCAGCAGCTTCACGCGTTCGTTGACCACCGGGCCCAGGCTGTCGTATGAGATGCCCTTGTCCTTGCCTCCGGCGATAAGAATGACCTTTTCCGGGAAAGAATTCAGCCCCGCAATGGTCCGGTTTGGGCTGGAGGCGATGGAGTCGTTATAGTACCGCACGCCGTCCAGCTCCCGCACCAGCTCGATACGGTGCTCCACGCCGCCGAAGCCTTTGGCAAAGTCCCGGATAATCTCGTCGGGAACCAGTCCATCCACGGCGGCGATGGCGGCCATATAGTTCTCCACATTGTGAATCCCCGGAAGCTTGATTTCCGCCAGAGGGAGCACCTTGCGGCGGCCGTTTTCATTGGACATCCAGATGGCCTGTCCCTCTCCGACGTCGTCCGGCGCGAGATACGTCCCCCGCTCCACCACCTCCCGGCGGCTGAACGTGCGAAGGGCTCCCTTTTCCCGGCTTATAAAGGAGCGGGTAACCTCGTTGTCAGCGTTAAAGACCGCAATATCTTTTGCTGACTGATGTGTAAAGATATTTTCCTTTGCAGAAATATACTCCGCATAATCCTTGTGAACATCCAAATGGTTGGGAGACAGATTGGTCACGACGGCAATATGGGGACTTCGGTCCATGGTCATCAGCTGGAAGGAGCTCAGCTCCAGTACGGCGATATCCTCCGCCGTCATCTCTCCGGTCTCCGCCAGCAGCGGGTGGCCGATGTTCCCCCCCAGGTGGACGGTCTTCCCCGCCGCCCGAAGGAGCGATCCGATGATGGTGGTCGTGGTGGTTTTCCCGTCGCTACCGGTGACGGCGAGGATGGGACAGGGGCAGACCTCAAAGAAGACCTCCATTTCGCTGGTCAGCACGCTTCCCCGCTCCACGGCGGCGGTGAGTTCCGGCAGGTCCGGGCGCATTCCGGGCGTACGGAAGACGACGTCCTCCGTCAGGTCCTTCAGGTAGTCCGGCCCCAGCCAGAGACGGCAGCCCTTTCCCTCCAGCTCCTCCGCCAGGGGGCCCAGGGCCGCCCGGTCCTTTTTGTCGCATGCGGTCACCGCCACGCCGCGGGAGAGCAGCAGCTCAATGAGGGGCCGGTTCGAGACCCCGATGCCGATGACGGCCACGGTTTTGTTTTTCAGCGAAGTCAGATATTCCTCAAATCTCACAGGAATCGCTCCTTATCCTTCCCGCTCTCAAGCGGGGTTTATTCCTTCACAATAGCAACGCCTTCATGGATGCGCTTCGATAAATGGCGTTCCTATTGTACCACGCCGCGCCCTTCCCGGCAAGACTTGCTTGAAGAGGAAATTTGTGATATGCTGTCGGGCAGAACCGGAAAGGAGGCCTTGCCATGGTGCCTCGGCTTTTTCAAATCGGCCATATCCCCGCCGCCCTCTGGGGCTTGCCCTCGAACCGGGTAATCGTCGCCGTCCACGGGGCCCAATCCAGCAAGACGGATGTTCCCTTCCGTCTCCTGGCAGAGGCGTTCCCCCATTGTCAGGTTCTGAGCTTCGACCTGCCGGAGCACGGGGACCGCAGGAACGGTCCCGCCCTCTGTAAGCCCCCGATCTGTGTCCGGGAGCTGTCCGCCGTTCTGGATTACGCCGAAAGCCGCTGGAAGGACTTGGGCTTGTTTGCCGTCAGCATGGGGGCCTATTTCAGCCTCCTGGCCTGCCAGGGCCGGAGTCTTTCTCACGCCTGGTTTCTCTCCCCGGTAGCGGACATGGAGCGCCTGACCCGGGACATGATGGGCTGGTTTCAGATTTCCGAGGCCCGCCTGGAGGCGGAAGGGTCCATCCCCACACCCATGGGTCAGACCCTGTATTGGGACGACTACTGCTACATTCGCCGACACCCGATCGAATGCTGGCCTTTCCCAACCGATATCCTCCGGGGCTCCGGGGATACCCTTGTGGCGGAGGAAACTGTGGCCGCCTTTGCGGAGCGCTTTTCCTGCCGTTTGCGGACTGTGGAGGGTGCGGAGCACTGGTTTCATACACAGCCGGACTTAGAGGCGCTGTCCGATTGGCTTCGGGAAACGTTCCCCGGTTGACAAGTCCGCCGGATGCCTGTATAATAAACCCGTGAGTAAGACAGGCAGCCGCGTGGGCAGGCCGAAAGGCCGTCCATGAGGAAAGTCCGGGCTCCACAGGGCAAGGATAACGGGTAACGCCCGCCGAAGGCGACTTCAGGAAAAGTGCAACAGAGATATACCGCTGGCGGGGCTTTGCCCCGTCAGTAAGGATGGAAAGGTGCGGTAAGAGCGCACCCGACGGCTCGAGAGTGCCCGTCGCTGTAAACTCTATCCGGAGCAACACCGGTATGGGAGCATATAGGCCGGCCCGGCCGCTCCCGGGGTGGCTGGAGCGCGCCGGCAACGGCGCGCCTAGATAGATGGCTGTCAAATACAGAACCCGGCTTACAGTTTTGCTCGCAATATATGAGGACCGTTCGCATGACCTGCGGACGGTCCTCTTTTCTCGTTATAAGTCCTCGCCTCCGGCCGGATATCTTATCCGGAATTCCCGCGGCCTCTTCTGGAAACGGGCCAATCTCCTTCTGCAATTAGGCCCATCGTTCCTGTTCGGTCATCAGCCGCTCCTGCAATTCCGGAGAAACGCTGTCCAGCCAGAACTGGTCGATTTCTTTGATCTGATCGTCGCCGCACCAGTCGTAGACCATATAGGGCTTCTCCGGCCAGCGGGTGCGAACCACCACCTCGTTGAGGCCGTCCCCATCGATATCCGCCACCGCAGCGCTCAGGCAGTCCTCCACCAGCAGGACGGTTTGCATTTTCTTCCACTCATTCCATTCAATGGTTTCATCCCACTCCCCGGTCCAGAAGCGGTAGTCACAGAGATAGACCTGCCCCCTGGGCTCGCCGTAGGGGTCCGGGTAATAGTCCTCGCTGGTATACCAGACCTCGTCATGCCAGAAAAGCGGAGCGGTTTCCTCTTCATACTGCACATCCATCATAGTGCCCAGAATTTCTCCGGAAAACCGGCAGGCGGAAACCGTCCCCTCATAGGTCCGTTGGTTCCAGCGGCAGTCCATGCGGTAGGTCCGCTCTTCGCCCCACTCGTTTTCCAGCGTGACGCCGTCGAAGTCCACACCTGTCCCGCACTCCAGACGGAGCAGATGGCCCTCGTTCTCCACGTAAAGATAATTTTTATCGCCTACGGTTTCTTTCATGACAATGGCCCTATCCAGCTGTTCGCTGACATAAGTGCTGCAATACCAGATGGTCCCCAGGGTCGCCGCCAGCATCAGCGCCAGGGCCAGGGCCGTCTGCCAGACGTGCTTCCGCCGCTCCGACCGCAAACTTTCCCGGGAAATCTCTAGCAGATTCTGCACAGGTTTTTCCTCTTTGATCGTCTGCATAGGCTCCTCCTTTATTTCTTCAATTGCCTTTTCCATCTTCCGGCAGGCCATCAGCTCTTCCACGCCCAGCCCAAGGGCCTCTGCCAGGGGCTCCAGCAGCGTCACGTCCGGGTAGCTCAGAGCCCGTTCCCACTTGCTCACCGCCTTGTCCGTCACGTGGACCCGAGCCGCCAGGTCCTTCTGCGTCAGCCCGGCGGCCTTCCGGTTCTCCGCGATAAAATTTCCGAATTGCTGTTTGTTCATGTGGCTCACCTCCCCGTCAGTGTACACCAAAACGGCGGAAAAAAGCAACCGACCAGCGGTAGAATCCGGCGAAACCCGCCGGTTCCAGGCGTTTCCTGGTTCGGAGAAATTTTTCCCCGGCTTCCAGTTTTTAAGGTTGGGCTAAGAAACCTCCTGTATGATGCCCCCAACCTGTTCAACGAAAGGAGCTCAAAGCATGAAGCCTCGGCACGAGTGGAAGCACGAGATCACCGCCGCCGACCGCCTGGTCCTGGCCTCCCGCCTTTCCGCAATCGCCCGGCGGGACGTCCATGGGCAGAACGGCCGCTATGAGATTCGAAGCCTGTACTTCGACGATCCCCAAGACACGGCCCTGCGGGAGAAAATCGA
This sequence comes from Oscillibacter sp., assembly GCA_009773995.1. Taxonomy (GTDB): domain Bacteria; phylum Bacillota; class Clostridia; order Oscillospirales; family Oscillospiraceae; genus Oscillibacter. Next base: position 10,226 of record VSMY01000001.1, read on the forward strand.
CGGCGTGGCCAAGCGGGAAAAATTCCGAATACGGTGCTACGGCGGCGACGCCTCTTACATCTGCCTGGAGAAAAAGAGCAAATGGGACGGCCTGTGCGGCAAGCGCTCCGTCCTCCTCAGCGCCCAGGAGGTCCAGTCCCTTCTGGACGGGGAGCTGGACTGGATGCCGGACAGCGGCAGGCCCCTGGTCCAGGAGCTCTATTGGAAGATGAAAACCAACGTCCTCCGGCCCAGGACCATCGTGGACTACACCCGGGATGCCTTCGTCTTCTCCGCCGGAAACGTGCGGGTCACCTTGGATTACAACATCCGCACCGGCCTGGGATCCACGGATTTCCTGAATTCCGCCGCCGTCACCATCCCCGCCGGGGCCGCCCCCAGCATCCTGGAGGTAAAGTGGGATGAATTTCTTCCCGATATCATCCGGGAAGCCGTGCAGCTTCCGGGGCGGCACACCTCCGCCTTTTCCAAATACGCCGCCTGCCGCATTTATGGATAACCGAGAAAGGAAACGATGATTATGACTACTTTTCAGGACATCTTCAAATCCAGCTTTCTGGAGAACGTCGCCAGCGTCAGCCTCCTGGACATGAGCCTGGCCCTTATTCTGGCCTTCGGCCTGGGGCTGTTCATCTTCCTGGTATACAAGAAGACCTTCACCGGCGTCATGTACTCCTCCGGCTTCGGCGTAACCCTGGTGGCCCTGACCATGATTACCACCATGGTCATCCTGGCGGTCACCAGCAACGTGGTGCTGTCCCTGGGCATGGTGGGCGCGCTGTCCATCGTCCGCTTCCGTACCGCCATCAAGGAGCCTCTGGATATCGCGTTTCTCTTCTGGTCCATTGCCGTGGGCATTGTCCTGGCAGCGGGGCTGATTCCACTGGCGGTGTTCGGAAGCGTGGTTATCGGCGTCATGCTGCTGATCTTCGTCAACCGAAAGTCCCGCTGCGACCCTTATATCGCCGTTCTCCAGTGTGACGGGCAGGAAAGCGAGTCCCGGGCGGCGGACTTCCTCCGGCAGAACACCCGCCGCTGCGTGGTGAAGAGCAAAACCGTCCAAAAGGACGCGGTGGAGCTGAATCTGGAGATTCGCCTGAAGGACGAAAGCACCGCCTTCATCAACGCCCTGGCGGATCTACCCGGCGTCCGCAGCGCAGTGCTGGTGAGCTACAACGGGGATTACATGGGCTGATAAAGGAGAACCCAACATGTCGACCCATAAATACATTGATAAAATCTGCGCCGCGGCCCTGGTTCTCTGCCTCCTGCTGACCGCCGCCTTTATGCGAGGCGAAGCCCTGGGCATCCGGCCCGCCGTGTCGGTCATGGGCTATGAAACCCGGCTGTTTGATACGGAGCGGGTCCACACCCTCGACATCGTCATGGACGATTGGGAGGGCTTTCTGGAGACCTGCGAAAACGAGGAATACGCCCAGTGTTCCGTGGTGATTGACGGGGAGGCGTACCAGAACACCGCCGTCCGGGCCAAGGGGAACACCTCGCTGTCCATGGTCTCCGCCATGGACAGCGACCGCTACAGCTTCAAGCTGGAATTTGACCACTATGACAGCGGCAGAACCTACTACGGCCTGGATAAGCTGAGCCTGAACAACATTATCCAGGACACCACCTATATGAAAGATTACCTGACATACCGGATGATGGGAGCCTTCGGCGTGGACGCGCCCCTTTGCAGCTACGTCTACATCACAGTGAACGGCCAGGATTGGGGGCTGTACCTGGCGGTGGAGGGCGTGGAGGACGCCTTCCTGCGGCGGAACTACGGCGGCGACCCCGGCGCGCTCTACAAGCCGGACAGCATGAGCTTCGGCGGCGGCCGGGGCAATGGCCGGGAATTTGACATGGAAAAGTTTATGGACGCCGACAAGGACGCCGACCAAAGCCGGCCTTTCCCGGACGGCGCGTTTCCCTCCCCGCCGGAGGGCCAGGCGTTCGAAAAAAGCGGTCCGGTAGAAAAAGGCGGTGAACAAGGCGTTTTCAGAGGCGGCCCCGGCGGCTTTGGCGGCATGGGAGGCGACGACGTAAAGCTCCGGTACATCGACGACGACCCGGACAGCTACTCAAATATCTTTCAGAACGCTAAAACGGATATCAGTAAAGCGGACCAGAATCGGCTCATCGCCGCCCTGAAGGACCTCAGTCAGGGGGAAGACCTGGAGAATGTCCTGGACATCGACGAGGTCCTCCGTTATTTCGTGGTTCATAATTTTGTCCGCAACGGCGACAGCTACACCGGCTCCATGGTCCACAATTACTACCTCTATGAAGAGGACGGCCAGCTTTCCATGATTCCCTGGGACTACAATCTGGCCTACGGCACCTTTCAGGGCGGAGACGCGGGCAGCGAGGTTAACGCCCCCATTGACACGCCTGTATCCGGTGGCGACAGCCGCCCTATGGTGGATTGGATATTTGACAGCCCGGAATACACGGCCCTGTACCACCAGTATTTCCAGGAGTTCCTGGAAACTGTGGACCCGGCGGCGCTGATAGATGATGCGGCGGCGCTGATTGCTCCCTATGTGGAAAAGGACCCCACCTGGTTCTACACGTATGAAGAGTTTGAGACCGGCGTGGAGACCCTCCGGACTTTCTGCCGCCTCCGGACAGAAAGTGTCAAGGGACAATTGGAGGGAAGGATCCCCTCCACGGAAGAGGGGCAGGCGGCGGACGCTTCCTCCTTGGTAGACGCATCCTCTATCACGCTCTCTGATATGGGCACGATGGACCGAGGCGGCGGCTTTGGTGGAGGGGATCGGCCCTCCCCTCCCGGCGGTAGTCCAGAACCGCCGGACGCGCAGCCTCCGGCGGAAGATTCCGCCCCGCCGAACCGGGAGGACACGGCGCTACCGGAAAGGGAGAACCTGCCTGTAGAAATCCTCCGTCAAGGGTCTCCGGAACTGCCCGAAACCGGGAGTTTTCCCGGCCGGGCGCTTCCCAGCAGAGAACCCGCCGCCCTCAGTGGAAGCGCCCTGCTCCTGACAGCCGCATCCCTGGCCGTTTGCTTAGCAGGGCTCGTAGCCGCTCTCTTTTACCGGCGGAGAAAGAACTGAACAATGAACCGCCGTCCCTTGTTTAAGGGACGGCGGTTTATGCCTGCACAGTAAAAATCCTCCTTTTATTACACAAAACCATTTTTTTGTTTAATTATATGCAAAAAAAAGCGGGACGTGCATTTTCCGGCTCGTCCCGCTTGAGATTCAGTCGTTATCCCAGTTGTGCCACACGTTTTGTACGTCGTCGCTGTCTTCCAGCATGTCGATGAGCTTTTGCATGTTTTTCACGTCGCCTTCACCGCTGAGTGTAATGTAGTTCTGGGGTACCATCTCCACCTCGGCGCTGACGAAGCTGTATCCCTTCTCTTCCAAGGCTTTCACCACATCGTTGAAAGCGTCGGGATCACAGGTGATTTCCAGCGCCGGGCCGTCCGCCTCGAAATCCGCCGCGCCGGCGTCCAGGGCGTCCATCATGACGGTCTCCTCGTCCAGCTCTCCTTCCTCATTGTCAATGACAATTACGCCTTTTTTGTCGAAGGACCAGGACACGCAGCCAATGGCTCCCAGGTTGCCGTTGCACTTGTCAAAGGCGTGGCGGACCTCCGGCGCGGTGCGCTGGCGGTTGTCGGTCAGGGCCTCCACGATGACGGCCACGCCTCCGGGGCCGTAGCCCTCGTAGGTGACGGCCTCGTAGCTGTCGGTGTTCCCCGCTCCCAGGGCTTTGTCGATGGTCCGTTTGATGTTGTCGTTGGGCATGTTGACCGCTTTTGCTTTGGCAATGACCGTGGCCAGGCGGGAGTTATTGTTGGGGTCTCCGGATCCGCCCTCTTTGACGGCGACGATGATTTCACGGGCGATCTTGGTGAAGGCGGCGGAGCGCTTGGCGTCCGCCGCGCCCTTAGTTTTCTGGATATTATGCCATTTGGAATGTCCTGACATGGCGTTTATTCTCCTTCCACATAATACTGAATTGCCTCTTTATGAGAAGCGGATTTTTGAATACGCAATTCTGGAAACCGTTCGGCCAAAAAGGCGACCACCCTTTCACAGACCGGGTCCTCCGTGGGGAAGTGTCCCGCATCAATAAGGTTGATTCCCTTGACCTTTGCGTCCACAAACTGGTGATAGCTCAAATCAGATGTGACAAAGGTATCGCATCCGGCGGCAATGGCGACGTCCTCGAACTCTCCGCAGGCTCCGCCGCCTACGGCCACCCGGTGGACGGGCTTTCCCGCGTCGGCATAGCGGACGCCGTTGCAGCCCAGAGTCTTGGAAATAAAGCGGACAAATTCCGGCAGGGCCATGGGTTCCGCCCGCCAGCCGCAGCGGCCCACGCCCTCGCCGGTGAAGCGCTCGGGTTCTTGAATGCCCAGGGCCTGGGCCAAAACGTCGTTTACGCCGCCCTCCGCAATGTCCAGATTCGTGTGCATGCAGATGGCGGACACGTTGGCCCGCAGCAGCCGCGTCAAGAGGCTCCCCTGAAAGGTGTCGTCCCGCACCGTCTGCACCTGAGACCATTTGCAGTTCATAATGGGATGGTGGGAGACAATGAGCTGACAGCCCGCCGCGATGGCCTCTTCCGCCACGGCATGAGTGATGTCCAGCGCCACCATGCAGCGTCCTATCTCCTGAGCCGGATTCCCAAGCAGATGCCCCACGTTGTCCCAGTCCATAGCCCCCTCCCGGGGGGCCAGCTCAAAGAGAGCCGATTCAATTTCACTGACTGTTGGCACGCCGCCACTCCTCTCTCATGGACAGCAGCGCGGTGATGATCTCCCGCATTGCGTCCCCTTTTTCCTGCCCGCCGCCGGAGCGGTTCAGTCCCGCCACCGCCGTTTGCAGGCGGATGATCTTCTGAATGATGTACCGCTCCCCCAGCGGGTCCCGGAGCAGGGCCGCCCCGCCGTGGAGCTGGCCCAGGGTCAGGGACATCTCCCCTCCCCCGGCCTCTATCACCGGGTAGATGACGCCCCGGTCCTCCACCAGCGCCTCCCGGCGGATGGCGTAGCCGTTTTCCGCCAGAAAGGCCCGGAGGGTCTCCGCCCGAGTTTGGGGCTGGAGCAGCAGGATGTGCCTCCCATCAGCGGTCCAGGGCGCCCGGGCCAGAATGGCGGCGATGTTCTCGCCCCCCATTCCGGCGATGACGACGGCGTCCGCCTCCTCCGGAGACACCACCGCCAGGCCGTTCCCAAGACGGTAGTCGATGCCGTCTACGCCATAGCTCCGTCCGGTCTCTCTGGCATGGGCCAGGGGGCCCTCCCGCAGATCACAGGCAATGGCGGAACCCACGCGCCCGCGGAGCCGGAGCCACACGGGCAAATAGCCATGATCCGTGCCGATGTCGGCCAGCCGCGCGCCGGAAGGCACCCAGTCTGCCAGCAGCCGGAGGCGGGGCGTCAGTTCAAAGTCCCGCAAGACGGCTTTACTCCGCTTTTTTGTTGGCCTCTTCATTCACCAGGGCCAGCAGCTTCTCCACGTCGATGCCGTGGACCATGCAGGCCTCTTCCACGGTTTCCCCCCGGGAGGAGGGGCAGCCCAGGCAGTGCATACCGATGGACAGGAAGATAGGCGCGGTCTGGGGAGCAATATCCAGGATATCGCCGATGATGGTGTCTTTCGTGATTTCGATCATTTTTGGATTCCTCCGTATTGAAAATAAAATTCACCGTTCAGCCGTCCATTCCCTTGGAATAAAATTCCTCTGACGGCTATCGTCCAGTTATTATACTCTATTATTTGCCCGAATTCAATAGAAAATCCGACAAAAGCCGAAAAACGGCCCCACGCTTTCACGTGGGGCCGTTCCATGTCATTCAACGCAAGAGACAAAAACCGAAAACCGATTTATCTCTGCTCCTCGCGCATCTTGGCGAAGCACTCGCTGCAATAGACCGGACGGTCAGAGCGGGGCTCGAAGGGCACGCGGGCCTCGCCGCCGCAGGCGGCGCAGACGGCGGTGAAATACTCCCGGGGACCGCGGGCGGCGTTCTTGCGGGCGTCGCGGCAGGCCTTGCAGCGCTGGGGCTCGTTCTGGAAGCCGCGCTCAGCGTAGAACTCCTGCTCACCGGCGGTGAACACGAACTCCTGACCACACTCTTTGCACACTAAGGTCTTGTCTTCGTACATGATTTTACCCTCTCTTTGAAAAGAAAATTATATTGCGTTCAGCGTTTGCTGAGATCGCCGGAAAGTAATTGCCGCGCCACCTTGCGTCGAATGCGCTGCACGGCGTTGTCCACGGATTTCGGGGGCTTGTTCACCGCTGTTGCAATTTCCCTGCAAGAAAGACCGTCCAGATAGAACCCCAAAATCTTTGCTTCAAACTCGGACAACTGTTTCCGGACACCGGATAAGAGGGCTGCCGTGTGTTCCCTGTCGATCAGGAAATCTTCGGGATTACGCTGCGCCAAATTACTGGTCCCAGAGGTGAGGGGATTGCTGTCAAAATGGGAGTCGTCTAGGGATAGCGACTGATTGAGCGGCTGCTGCTTATCCCGCGCCGAGGCGCGGAGCACAGAGTAGAGCCGGCTGCGGATGCAAATTTCGGCAAAGGTACGGAAGGACGCCTCTTTTCCGGCGTCATATTCCCGGACGGCCGTGATGAGACCCACCATACCCTCCTGCGTAAGGTCTTCGCTGTCGCCGCCCGCCAAGAAGAAGGGCCGGGCGCAGGTACGGACCAAGCGGTTATACCGGGTAACGAGGGCCTCCTCCGCCAGGCGGTTTCCCGACGCGGCTAAGAGGCACAATTCCTCGTCGCTCTGCATCCCCATTTCCGACATATCGTTCTCATAAGTATTGTGCATGTTGTATTATACCCATCTGCGAAGGAAAATGTCAAGCAAATTATCAAAATAAACGAAAAATTTCCCTAAAATTTTAGTGATTTTATAAGGCTAACCAGAAAATCGGCCGTATTTTGCGCGATTTCGGTCGTCTTTGCCTCTACCATCACCCGTATCAGGGCCTCCGTTCCCGAAGCGCGGACCAGCACCCGGCCCTCCCCGTTCAGGGCGGCCTCCTGCTTTTCCACCGCCGCCGCCAATTCTTGGGAGGCCATAATTTTCTCTTTCACGCCGCCGCTGTGAGGCACTTCCACATTGATAAGCACCTGAGGATAGGCGGCGCAGACAGAGGCCAGCTCCGACGCCTTCTTCCCCGCCTGGGCCAGGACCTGGAGGAACTGAAGGGCCGTCACCTGGCCGTCGCCGGTGGTCTCCAGGGCGGTGAAGATGGTGTGCCCGGACTGCTCTCCGCCGATGCGGAAGTCCCGGCGGAGCATTTCCTCCAGCACATTCCGGTCTCCCACGGCGGTGCAGGCCAGGTCGATTCCGTGATTGCGGCAGAACTCGTGGAGTCCCAGGTTGCTCATCACCGTGGCCACGATGGCGTTTCCCCGAAGAACGCCCCGGCGCTTCATGTCCAGGGCGCAGACCGCCATGACCTTGTCTCCGTCGATGACGCCGCCGGTTTCGTCCACCAGAAGGCACCGGTCCGCGTCGCCGTCGAAGGCCACGCCGATGTCATAGCCCCTCTTCACCACTTGGTCCGCCAGGTCCTCCAGGTGGGTGGAGCCGCATTTGTCGTTGATGTTTACGCCGTCGGGGGTCCGGTGGAGGAAGACGGTGTGGGCCTTGAACCGACCGAAGAGCTCCGGAGCCGTAGCGCTGGCGGCGCCATTGGCGCAGTCCACCAGGATGCGCAGGCCGGACAGGTCCGAGTCGATGGTAGAGGCCACAAAGTCGATGTAATCCCGCTTGAGCTGCTTCATGCCGTGGTGGCGGCGGCCCAGCTCTCCCCTGGTTTTCATGGCCATGGGCTCGCCGGAGAGAATTTTCTCCTCCACCCGCTCCTCCAGGGCGTCGGGGAGCTTATAGCCCTGGCTGTTGAAAACCTTGATGCCGTTGTGCTCATAGGGGTTGTGGGAGGCGGACACAACGATCCCCGCGTCCGCCTTTTCCTGCCGGGTGAGGTAGGCCACGGCGGGCGTGGGGATGTCCCCCACGGGCTTCACGTCGCTGCCCACGGAGCACAGCCCCGCAATCAGCGCCGCCTCCAGCAAATCGGAGGAGATGCGGGTATCCTTGCCCAGGACCACCGTGGGGCGGCCCCCCTTTTCCTCCATCAAAACCGTCCCCACGGCCTGCCCGACCCGGAAGGCCAGGTCCGCCGTCAGGTTCTCCCCCACGATGCCGCGGATACCGTCGGTGCCAAAAAGTTTGCCCATAAAAAGTTACCTCTTTCTTCCAAAATCGTCAAATTCCCGTTTCAGCGCCCGCTCCGTGGCGGGAATCACCGCCAGAAACGGGACCATTTGAAAACCAGTTAAAATCAGGCCGAAATGCCCGACCGTGTCGACTTCCCGTCCAAACAGAAGAGCCATCCACACCAGGGAGACCATCAGCATCGGCCTGCCCGCCCGGACCCAGAAGCGTCCGCTGTAGCGCTGGGCAAAGGCCCATGTCTCCCGGTTCCGCATGGAGCGGGCCGTCCGGTAGCCATAGCCGGAGTTGATTTCCCCCGGCGGATTTTTTGCGAAGCTCCGGCCCAGGACCACCATACATCCGGGGATCAGCATCTCCATGGCCAGCGTGAACAGCCAGAAAAAGAACTCCGTCATCCTTCCTCCTCCAGCAGATACCGCAGCATCCGCTCCGGGTCGTCCAGAAAACGCTTTGTCAGCTGATAGTGCTCCGTCTCCCGGTACTCCACCGGCCGGACGCCGTTTTCGCTCAATTCGTAAATCCTGGCTCCCGGAAACGCCATCAGAATCGGCGAATGGGTCGCTATGATGAACTGGGAGTCCGCTTTCACCAGCAGGTCTATCTCCCCCATCAGCGTCAGCAGCCGGGAGGGCGACAGGGCCGCCTCCGGCTCGTCCAGCAGGTACAGCCCCTCCCCGCCGAAACGGTTTTGGACCAGGGCCAGAAAGCTCTCCCCATGGGACCGGCTGTGGAGGGACACGCCGCCGTAGCTGTCGATGAGCCTCGGCGCAAAGGCGGGCGCTTCATCCATTTCGTCAATATTCGTGGCCACATTGTAAAAACTCTCCGCCCGGAGGAAAAAGCCGTCCCTGGGATACCGCTTCCGGGCGGGGGTCAGATATTCCCCCAGTACGGAGTGAGTGGCCCTTGTGGAGAAGTTGAAATTCCGGGTACCGCCCTCCGGGTTGAAGCCGCAGGCCACGGCGGCCCCCTCCAGCAGCGTGGACTTCCCCGTCCCGTTTTCTCCCACCAGGAAGGTGACGGGCCGGTCAAATTTCAGGACGCCGCCCTCTATTAAGTAACTTACCGGCCCCAGCTCCCGGAGCCAGCTCCCCTCCGGCAGCTCCCGCCGAAGGCGGACGGAGGCCAGATACCCCGGACCGCTCACAATGATATCTGCTCCATGACGTCCTCGGAGGCCGCGCCGCCGGGAATGGGCTTATGGAGGTGTTGATACGCTTTCTGCGTCACGCAGCGCCCCCGGGGTGTCCGGGTCAAAAAGCCAAGCTGCATCAAGTAGGGCTCGTAAACGTCCTCCAGAGTCACCGATTCCTCGCCGATGGTGGCGGCCAGCGTCTCCACGCCCACGGGGCCGCCGCCGTAGTTATCGATGATGGCTTCCATCATCCGCCGGTCCACCGGGTCTAAACCCAGATAGTCGATTTCCAGGGCACAGAGGGCCTGGTCCGCCACGGCTTTGGTGATAACCCCGTCCGCCCGGACCTGGGCAAAATCCCGAACCCGGCGAAGCATGCGGTTGGCAATCCGCGGCGTGCCGCGGGAGCGCCGGGCAATTTCAAAAGCGCCTTCCGGCACCGTATCCACATTTAGAATTCCAGCGGACCGGGTGACAATCTTCGCCAGCTCCTCCGGCGTATAAAGCTCTAGCCGAAGCGTTACGCCGAAGCGGTCCCGCAGGGGCGCGGAGAGCTGACCGGCTCGGGTAGTCGCGCCGATCAGGGTAAATTTCGGCAGATCCAGCCGGATGGAGTTTGCGGAGGGTCCCTTTCCCACGATGATATCCAGCACATAATCTTCCATGGCAGGATAGAGAATTTCTTCCACAGAGCGGTTCAACCGGTGAATTTCGTCCACAAAGAGAATGTCTCCCTCGCTCAGATTGGTTAAAAGCGCCGCCAGGTCTCCCGGTTTTTCGATGGCGGGTCCGGAGGTAATACGGATATTGACCCCCATCTCCTGGGCGATGATACCCGCCAAAGTGGTTTTACCCAGGCCCGGAGGGCCGTGGAGCAGAACGTGATCCAGGGATTCCTCCCGCTTCCGGGCGGCCTCGATGAAAATGGAGAGGTTTTCCTTGGCCTTCTCCTGTCCAATATACTCCCGCAAATTCTTGGGCCGGAGAGAGCCCTCCTGGGCGTCCTCTTGAAGGAAGGTTTTCGCTACAATGGGTTCCTCGTAAATATCGCTTCCAAAATCGATGCTCAAACGCTCACGTCCTTTTCCCGGGAAATTTTACTGGAATATGATGGCGGCGATGATGGAAAGCACCGCTATGCCCAGCAGCGTGCCGATGGCCGCCAGCCATCTTTGCGCCCTGGCCTGGTACCGCTCCGCTTCTTCCGGTTCCAGATCCCGGCTGTTCAGCAGACGGCAGTATTTTGCAAAACGGAACATCCCGAAAATGCTTCCTAAAAAACCAATGGCAACCATCCTGGATAACAGCAGCATCATATTCCCCCCTGTTGGTTGGTATAAAGCGTTTATACTTTTCATCACTTTTGGCATTTCTTGAACAGAAGATCGAAAAAAAGCAGGGGGCATTCTGTGTAAAGCTACATTGCTGTACATATATTGAAGTATCTATCTTTACAGCTTTGCCATCCTTTTTAGTCCCTGCCGGACAATCTCTTCCAGCGGCTGGGCCATATCCAAGCCCTTCAAGGCTATGGAAACCTCCTGGCTGGAGTAACCCAGCACCGCCAGAGCCTGGGCCGCTTCAGCGGCCTTGTTCCCTAAAAGCGCCGGAGCGGATGCGTTTCGGCCTCCGGAAAAGTCCAGGCCCCCGGCGGTTTCCTTAGCCATTTTATCCTTCAGCTCCAGGATAATGCGCTGGGCGATTTTCTTCCCCACGCCCGGCGCAGCCGTCAAAGCCTTTTCATCTCCCGTGACAATCGCCATGGCCAAAGTTTCCGGCGTACCGGAGGAAAGAATGGCCAGCGCCGCCTTCGGCCCTACGCCGGAAACGCCGATAAGCAGCTTGAAGCTGTTCAGCTCACTCTGGGAAGCGAAGCCGTAGAGCTCAAAGAGGTTCTCCGCTACATTCAGATACGTATAGAGCTTTTTCCGCTGTCCCTTTTTTAGGGCGGAGAGCGTGTGATTGGTCGTTTTGCAGGCGTAGCCTACGCCGCCGCAGTCCATCACTGCCAGATAGGGCAGAATTTCAGCTACCGTGCCGTCCAAATAATAGAACATAATGCCTCCGCTATTTATCTCCGTCAAATTGTCTCCGGCGTATCTCCGCTTTTGGGAAGCTGGGAGGTGAAGCTCCTGGCGTGGCATAGGGCCAGGGCCAGGGCGTCGGCGGCGTCGTCGGGACGGGGAACCTTTTGCAGCTTTAAAAGCCGTCTGGTCATATCCATCACCTGCCGCTTCTCCGCCTTGCCGTAGCCTGTCACCGCCAGCTTTACTTGTGAGGGGGTATACTCATACAAAGGCACGCCGCACTTTTCCGCAGCGTAGAGCAGCACCCCCCTGCCATGAGCCACGGCGATTCCGGTCGTAATATTGGTATTGAAAAACAGTTCCTCAATCGAGATAACATCGGGCTTCAGCCGGCCGAGCAATTCTTCCATGTCGGTTCCAATTTGGTAAAGTCTCCGGCTCAGGGGGAGTCCCGCCGGAGTGGTAACCGTCCCGTAGGTTACCATCCTCGCCTGTCCCCGCTCCGCCTCCACTAAGCCGAAGCCGATGGTGGCAAAGCCGGGGTCGATGCCTAATATTCGCATACTCCGCCCCTTTCGGCTTGCATTCCTAGTTAGTATAGCAAATTTGACCGGAATGCGCAACAGAAAAAACGGTTGATTTACAAGTCTAGGAAGAAACGGGAAAGCAATATAGAAAATGAAGGTACGGCAGTCATCCCTGATTGCCGTACCTTCATGCGTTTCAAATGGTTATGCTGCCGCTGTCTTTGCAGGGCGCTCTTCTCTATGTACCCCATCAGGCCCTCGGGTGGGCTTTCTGATAAATGTCCTTCAAATTCCCCTTTACTACGTGCGTGTAAACTTGCGTAGAAGAGATATCCGCATGCCCCAGCATCTCCTGGATGGACCGCAGGTCCGCACCGTTTTCCAACAGATGGACCGCGAAGGAATGCCGTAAAGTATGAGGCGTGATCTCCTTCTCAATGCCCGCCTTTTCTTGGTAATGCTTGATGATCTTCCAAAAGCCTTGGCGGCTCATCCTCTCCCCGTTCATGTTGACAAAGAGGGCGGTCTCCCCCTCATCGGAGATCAGCTGGGGCCGAATCTTCCAAACGTAGTCCTGAAGGGCCTTTACCGCTGTGCGGTATAAGGGGATAATCCGTTCCTTGCCCTTGCTGGAACAGTGAATAAAACCGGCCGCCAGGTTCAGGTCTTCCAGGTCCAGGGTAATCAGCTCACTGACCCGGATGCCTGTGGCATACAGCAGCTCCAGCATGGCGTGGTCCCGAAATCCCTTGGCGTCCACGCACTGGGGCTGCTCCAGAAACAAGTCTACTTCCTTGGAGGTCAATATCTTTGGATACTTCCGCTCCGCCTTGGCGGCGGCGACGCCCTTGGCGGGATTCGCCTTCACCTTGCCGCTAAATATCTGAAAATTGTAGAAGGATTTGACGGAGGCCAAAAATCGGGTCACGGAAGCGGCGGATTTTCCCCGGCTCAACATCCAGTCCATATAGGACTGGACCGTCTCGGCGGTAACCTCCAGCAGCTCCGGTCCCCGGGCCTGCAAATAATCGGCAAACTGGGATACGTCCCGCAGATAGGAAGACACCGTATTCTGGGAGGCGTGTTTCTCCCGTACCAGATATTCCCCATAACGCGTGATCTCGTCCGTAGCAATCCCTTCTCTCTTTACCAGTCTCACCAAGCAGGAACCGTGTTTCCTATCAAATCAGCATCCGCTCTAAAAGCTGCCGCAAAAACCAGGGAGTCAGCATCAGATCGGCGCAGACCCCTGCCAGCAGCACCCCCGCGACGACCGCCAGGCGGCCCCACCACTCCCGGCCGTACAGCGCAGGAGCCGCTCTCCGCCCGCCCCCCAGGGAGAGACAGGCCAAGGCCGCCGAACGCTCCAGCGCCGGAACGGCCAGGAGAAAATAGCAGGGCAACGTCACCACGCACCGGAGGCCAAACACCGCCAGCGCCAGCAGCACCCCGTCCGGGCCAAAAGACGCCGTGAAACAGCAGACGGAAAAGGACAGAAAACAGCCGAAAATTCCGGTCATTAGCGGAAGCGCCAGCACGCCGATGGACGCAAATCCCAGCAAAAACGCCGCCAGCGGATAACGAAAATACAAAACCGCCGCCGATAGCGCCGCCCGGGGAGTCGGGTCCTCCTCCCCCACCTTCAGGAAATCCTTCAGGTAACGGGTCAGTTCATCGCCCGTGGTATCCGGAACCCGACTGGAAAAAACCTGTCCCAAAATAATGCCGGCGAAAAAAAACAGCGCCAGAACGAATAGGCGGGACAACTGCCGCCTCCACTCCGCCGTCTCCCGCCTCTTCCACTTCAAAGCGCCTCACCTCATCTCATCCTATGAGGAGGGAAAGCGGCTTATACGCATTTTTAGAAAAGCCGGATAATTTGCAGCCAGATAAGAAAACACCCTCCTGCCGGTGACGGCAAGGGAGAAGGTGTGCAACCGCATAAGATTTATTCGCATTAATAATATAGCTCCAAAAAGCATGTTTTTGGGATTTATGACAAAATATTATGTAAACCGCATTATGTAAATCATTCAAACAAGCTGGCGCCGCCCACCTGGCGGACTGCGCCGCCGTCCATATTTAGGGGGCTGCGCGCTTCGCTCATCCCATATCTGCGCCCCCTCCCCTCTCCCCTCCGGCGGCGGGCCGTCTGCGCCGCCGGAGGAATATTTTGGAAGAAAGCGGCGCTTTTGTGCAATCCAACAAGGACCCCGGTTTTTCATTTCCGCCGCCGCCGGTTTTTGGGCCCGGCAATCCCGGCCAGCAGTCCCCCGGCCAGACCGCAGAGCAATAGGACGCCGCCCTGACCCAGCCAGGCGATCTCCTCCCAAAAGCCCAAGCCCGCCAGGAGGAGCACGGACAGAAACATGGCTGCCGTCAGCACGCCTCCCGCCCTCCTCAAGGTCAGGCGTACCGTCAGCAGCCCCCCGGCCAGGGCGGCCAAAATGCACAGCGCCGCTACCATGGGAAAGCTTCCGCCCTCCGACAGCGTGCCCTTTACCATCAGCAGAGCCAAAAGCATTAGTCCCAGCAGGTACACGCCCAGCGACAGCAGCCCTCCTGCCAAAAACCCCTGCCACACCGCAAGTTTTTTTCGTCCCTTCGCCATAAAAAATCCTCCCTCGAAACATGCTCTCAAAAGGAGCATATTCCAGGGGAGGATGCTTTTATGCCTTGAGGCGGTTCAAAATTGAACCGGTTTTTTTGAGAATTCAGATCTCCGGATTCCAATCGCTCTTTTCGCCGTCGGATTCCTTCTTTTCCTCTTCCTTCTTGGCGGGCTTTTTCTCTTCCTTCTTCTCCACAGGCTGCTCTCCGCTCTGCACGCCCACGGAGCTGACGGCCCACTTGGTCAGTTCCATACGGACCCGGTCGTCGCTGGTTTCAATGACGATGGTGTCCTTTCCGACAGAGACAATCCGGCCGATAATACCGCCGATGGAGGTGATCACGTCGCCCTTTTTCAAGCTGTCCCGCATTTCCTGGGCTTTCTTTTTCCGCTTGTTCTCCGGGCGAATCATCAGGAAATACATGATCGCCAGCATGACGATCAACATGAGAATTGTGTAATCCATTGCGCGCTTCCTTCCTTTTGTGTAATCAGAATGTGTTCATTATACCAGATACTGAAAGTTTTGCAAGCCTTTTCTTTCTGTAATTCCCTTTATTTCCCAAGTATTCCGGGGCGGCGGTGGACAGCCGCCTGTCCCTGTGATATAATTATGTCAAATTTTGACTTGGGAGGTACGCTATGACAACCTTTGCATTGAGGCCCTGGCAGCGGACGGATGCGGAGTCCGTCGCGGCGGCGGCGGATAACCCGAACATCGCGGCAAACCTGCGGAATGCCTTCCCCTCCCCCTACACCCTGGCGGACGCAGAGTGGTTTGTGGGGGACTGTATCGCCCAGGGCGAGGCCCGGCAGCTCATGCGGGCCATTGTCATCGACGGCCGGGCCGCCGGCAGTATCAGCGTCTCCATAAAGGACGACGTATACGAAAAATCCGCTGAGCTGGGTTACTGGCTGGCTGAGGATTATTGGGGCCGGGGCGTCATGACGGAGGCAGTACGGCAAATTTGCCGGGAAGCCTTTGACCGCTTCGATATCCTCCGCATTTTCGCGGAGCCCTTTGCGGAAAACCTGGGCTCCCGCCGGGTACTGGAAAAGGCGGGCTTCCTCTGCGAGGGCACTATGCGGAGGGGCGTCTATAAAAACGGGCGGGTGCAGTCCTACTGCATATACGCCCTCCTGCGGGAGGAGCTGAAATAGCTCCTCCTCCCTCACCTCCCGGACGGCGGCGCATACACTGGATTGAAAGGACCTTGTTCTTTCGCCAGCTACTTATTAGGAGGTATTGCAATGCCCGAGAAAGTCATGCCCGGTCCCGTGGAGGACCTCAGCGGCATCCGAGAGGCAGTTTGCATTCATACACGGAAAGTGTACGATTCTTGCCGTGACAAGGACTGCATCGAGGACCTGCGCTTCTACCCCAAGCTTCAATATGTGGACGTCATCAACCGCGCCCTGTCCGTCAAGGGCGGCAGCGCCAAGCTGCTCTATGTCTACGTGGACGTGGAGCCCGTCAGCTTCAACCGGGGCTTCTACACCGTCGACATGCGTTTCTTCTACTCCGTCACCCTCCAGGCCTATCTGAGCTGCCCCGCCCCCGTCACGGTGGAGGGCCTGTGCGTTTTCGACAAGCGGGCCATCCTCTTCGGCAGCGAGGGGAACGCCAAAATTTTCTCCTCCGAGCTTCGCACCGGCGAGCCGGATCTCCAGCTCACCAGCCGTTCCAACCTCCCCATCGCCGTGGTCGAGGCCGTGGATCCCATCGTCCTGGACGCCCGGATCATGGATTGCTGCGGCAAGCGGGACTGCGACTGTGAGCTGTGCGAGGTGCCTTCCTTTGTCAACAGCTGCTTTGACGGAGAGCTCTCCAGCGGCGACGACAGCCGCCGCATCTACGTCACGTTGGGCCAGTTTTCCATCGTTCGGCTGGAACGGGACTCCCAGCTCCTGGTTCCCGTATACGATTACTGTATGCCCGACAAGGAGTGCTCCTGCGGCAGCGGCGCCGAAGACCCCTGCGGCATCTTCCGGAACATCTCCTTCCCGGTGGGCGAGTTCTTCCCGCCCAACACGGTGCGGATGCCTGAAAACTACGAGGAATGCTGCTGCGCCTGCCGCAAATGAGAAAAAGGACCGTCCCGAAAACGGGGCGGTCCTTCGTTTATTCGTATTCCACCGTGCTGGTCTTAGGGCTGATGATACAAACGTAGCTGTTCCCCTGTCCCAGGGCCAGAGACCGGCCGTCCTCCAGCGTGTAGGCAAAGGCGCTGTTCCGGTCCTTCCGGCTCCACCGGATGGGGACCGCCTTGCCGCCGCAGAAGAAGAGCCCCTCCCCCTCTCCGGTGGTTTGGACCCGGAGGCGTCCCACGTCGTCCAGGACGGCGGTGGAGGTCTTCAGTACCAGCACGTTGGTGGCGCCAACCTGATCCCCGGTGCTGCCGTCTACGTGCTCCTTGCCGTACTGGCCCGCCAGGTACTTCCCTGTGGCCGCGTCGTAGTCAAACGTTCCGGTCTTATAGCTGGAGAAGCGAACCTTGATATGCTCCGCCGTCTCTCCCGCCGCCGGGGTTCCGTCCTCCGTGAACGCCTGGATATAATTCCAGTCGTTCGCATGCTCCGCGGAAATTTTGCTCGTTTTCAGGTACTCCAAAATTTTCTCCCCGGAGGTAATCAGGCTGTGTTCATACCCGTTGTTCTTCCTCCGGTCCGGATCCCGCCAGAAAATCTTTGCGTCCTCTCCGCCCCGAACGCCGTCCATATGGTCCACTTTCCAGCTCCGCAGATTGGAATAAGCCTCCTGACTGCCGCCTGCGTGGACATAGACCGCATCGTGGCCCAGGGCCAGCTCCACGAAGTAGGGCCGGGCGGAACGAACGCTGCCCAAAATGTCCACTCCCTCTACCGTTTGGTAAAGGCACAGCATCCGGGTAATCCCTCCCTCCACCGGGACCTCGTAGATAATATCCGCCTGGGAGATGCCCAGCTGGGGCTGAGCCGCCTTCAAATTGTTCAGCATGATGGCAATGGGCCGCAGATTCTCATACTCCGGTTCCATAGGCAGCCCCGTCAGCGGATTCATTCCCGCCGGAACGTAGGGCTCGGGCTCTGGGTCCGGCTCAGGCGGCGGGAGCGGATCCGTTGTCTCCGCGGGCTCAGGTTCCGGGTCCGGATCGGTCTTCCTGCCGCAGCCCCCCAGGGTCAAGAGCATCCACGCCGCCAGTAAGATCGCCAGCGTTCTTTTTTTCATCTTGCCGCCGCCTTTCTTGTTTAGAACTGTCCCTATGATACCAATGTCGGCAAGAACCGTCAAGGTGCTTTCCGGTAAATTTCGACAAATTTCCGCCTCCGGTTTTTCAGGCGGACTTGTCTTTTCTCCCCGGGCGGAGTATAATAAAAAGAAAAACTCCACGTTTTTAGAGAGAAAACCGGAGAGGAGGCCGCCGCTATGCCGGGTTTCATCCAGGACAAGCTGGAAATTAAATTTCTGATTCTTTACATTGCCGCCAGAATCGAGGAGCCGGCGCCCTTTGACGCCATCTTGGACCTGACCCTCTGCGACGACGCCATTGACTACTTCGACTTTTCCGATTGCCTGGCCGACCTGGTCCGCACCGGGCACCTGACCCTCTCCGACGCCGGCCTCTACGCTCTTACGGACAAAGGACGGAGAAACGGCGCCGCCTGCGAGTCCAGCCTCCCCTACTCCGTCCGCCGGCGCTGCGACAAAAACCTGGAGGAGTGGAACCGGAGGCTCCGCCGTCAGCGGCAGGTAAAGGCCTCCGTCGAGCAGAGGCCAAACGGAACCTATACGGTGCGCCTCCAGCTCACCGATGACAAGGGCGGCGTGATAGACCTCAAATTGATGATGGTCGACCAGGCTCAGGCCAAGGCGGTGGCCAAACGGTTTCAGGAAGCGCCGCAGAAGCTCTATGGCCGGATTATCCAAGCCTTGACGGAGGAACATGAATAGACGACGCGGGTACGGAATTTTCCGTACCCGCGCGTTTTATTTGACGGCTACATTTTCCGCTCCCAAAGTTTCCTTGGCCTCTTCAATCAGGGCTCTATGGAGCATTGCCCGTGTGCCGTACACCTTCCGAGTGTCGGCCATGACCATTTTCACCTGGGCGTCTCCGGGAAACATGGTGAACACCAGCTTCATATGCCGGACCGCCGGGTGGTCCAGGGAGGGGAATTTCAAATACAGGGTTTCCCCCTTCACCAGCTTGTCCTCTTTCTCTGCTGGAGGCCGGGCCGGAAGCCCCCCTTCCGCCGTCTCCAGCGGATAGGCGGAATCGCACATAAGCTGGGGAGCCTTTTCGTCCCGGACGGACAGCTTGCCCTTCACCACCACGGCCTGGTTCTCCCGGAGGTAGGGCCCGCAAATATCCAGCGTCCGGCTGAAGCACAGCATTTCGATACTTCCGGTCTCGTCCTCCACCACCACGTAGGCCATGAGGCTGTTGTTTTTCGTGGTCTTGGTCTTGCTGGAGGTCACCACCCCCGCCAGGGTCAGATACTGCCCGTCGGCGAAGCGGGTGGGACCGCTTTCCTGGTTGAAATCCTCCAGCACCTTTCCGATCTGGGGAACCCGCAGACGCCGGACAATATCCCGGTAAGCGTCCATCGGGTGCCCGGAGAGGTAGAGGCCGGTGGTCTCCTTCTCCATGGTCATTCGTTCCTGGGTCGTGAACTCCGGGACATCCGGCAGATGAATGTCCTCCGCCGCCTGGCTCCGGCTTTCGGACATGCCGAAGAAGTCCAGCTGCCCCTCCAGATTCTGCCTCTGGCGGGCGGCCGCGGCGTCCAGCACCTTCTCATAGACCCGCATCAGCTGGGACCGGCGGGCCCCGGTGGAGTCGAAGGCCCCGGCCCGAATCAGATTCTCCAGGGCCCGCTTGTTCATGTCGCTGCCCGCCATGCGGCGGCAGAAATCGGGAAGGGTCCGGAAGGGCCCGTTTTCCTCCCGCTCCTTCATGACGGCCTGGATGAAGCCCCGGCCGATGTTCTTGATGGCCACCAGCCCGAAGCGGATGCCCCCCTCCTCCACGGTGAAGCGGTCCAGGGAGCGGTTGATGTCCGGGGGCAGCAGGGCGATGCCGCAGTCCCGGCACTCGTTGATGTAGCCCGCCACCTTATCCGAATTGTC
>VSMY01000001.1:29890-46368 GCA_009773995.1 Oscillibacter sp.
GTCCAGCACGGAGGTCAGCAGAGCCGCCATGTACTCCCGGGTATAGTGGCACTTGAAATAGGCCGTCTGATAGGCCACCACGGCGTAGGAAACGGCGTGGGCCTTGTTGAAGGCGTACTCCGCAAAGTCATAGATTTTGTCATAGATAAGTTGAGCGGTTTTTTCCGGGATTCCCCGGGCGGAGCAGCCCGCAATGCCCCGCTTCGCGTCGCCGTGGAGGAACGCCTCCCGCTCCTTTTCCAGGTCCTTGACCTTCTTTTTGCTCATAGCCCGGCGGACCATATCCGCCTGGCCCAGG
Source organism: Oscillibacter sp. (assembly GCA_009773995.1). Classification (GTDB taxonomy): domain Bacteria; phylum Bacillota; class Clostridia; order Oscillospirales; family Oscillospiraceae; genus Oscillibacter. The sequence continues at coordinate 30,189 of VSMY01000001.1, forward strand.
GTGTAGCCCGCCAGTTCTTGGAAGATCTTGATGACCTGCTCCTGATAGACAATGCATCCATAGGTGTTGGAGAGAATAGGCTCCAGGAGCGGATGGTCGTATTTTACCTTCTGGGGGTTGTGGGCACACTCCAGAAACTGGGGAATGGAATCCATAGGTCCGGGACGGTAGAGGGCGATGATGGCCGTGATGTCCTCAACGCTTTGGGGCTTCAGCCCCACGCAGACTCCGGTCATGCCGGTGGACTCCATCTGGAACACGCCGGAGGTCTTCCCCGCCGCCAGCATCTCGTAGGTCTCGGCGTCTTCCTCCGGGATATCCGCCAGGCGGAAGTCCGGCTGGTGCTCCTTGAGAAGCTGCACCGCGTCCTCCAGCACCGTCAGGTTCCGCAGGGCCAGGAAGTCCATCTTCAAAAGGCCCAGCTCTTCCAGGGTCACCATGCCGTACTGGCAGACCACGATGTCGTCGTTTTTCGCCAGGGGCACATACTCATACACGGGCCGTTTGGTGATGACCACCCCGGCGGCGTGGGTGGAGGCGTTCCGGGGCATGCCCTCCAGCATCCGGGCGGTGTCGATGAGGCGTCTGACCGCCTCGTCGCTGTTGTACAGATCGCTGAGGGACTTTGTCAGCCGCAGGGCGTCCGCCAGGGTGATATGGGCTCCGGGGGGATTGGGAATCTGCTTGGCAATCTGATCCACCTCTGCGTAGGGCAGATTCATCACCCGGCCCACGTCCCGCACCACGCCCCGTGCGGCCATGGTGCCGAAGGTGACGATTTGGGCCACGTGGTCCTCGCCGTACTTCCGGCGGACGTACTCGATGACCTCCCCCCGCCGGGTGTCGCCGAAGTCCATGTCAATATCCGGCATGCTCACCCGCTCCGGATTCAGGAAGCGCTCAAAATAGAGCCCGTATTTCACCGGGTCGATGTCCGTGATATAGAGACAATAGCTGACCATGGAGCCCGCGGCGCTGCCCCGGCCCGGCCCTACGGGGATGCCTACGCTCCGGGCGTAACGGACGAAGTCGGAGACGATGAGGAAATAGTCCGTAAAGCCCATTTTCTCAATCATGTCCTGCTCATATTGGAGCTGCTCCCGGTGGGTATCATCCTCGCCGTAGCGCTCCCGGTAGCCCTGGTCGCAGAGCTCCTTTAAATAGGAGAAGCTGTCGTAGCCCGGAGGCAGCTGAAACTCCGGCAGGTGGTACTTGCCAAAGGTGAAATCCATATTGCACAGCTCCGCCACCTTGGCCGTGTTCTCCAGGGCTCCCTCGTAGCCGGAAAACAGTTCCGCCATCTCCGCCTCGCTGCGAAGGTAAAAATTCCGGGGCTCATAGCGCATCCGGTTCTCGTCGTCCAGAGTCTTCCCTGTCTGGATGCACAGGAGCACGTCGTGAGCTTCCGCGTCCTCCTTCCGGAGATAGTGGGCGTCGTTGGTGCAGACCATAGGCAGCCCCGTCTCCTCATGAATGCGCAGGATACCCCGGTTCACCAGCGCCTGGTCCTGAATACCGTGGTCCTGGAGCTCCAGATAGAAGTGGTCCGGACCAAAGATCTCCGCCAGCTCCAGGGCGTAGCGCTTAGCGTTCTCGTACTCCCCGTTCCGCAGCCGCCGGGGAATCTCGCCGGCCAGACAGGCGGAGAGGGCCACCAGGCCCCGGCTGTGCTCCCGCAGAAGCTCCAAGTCAATCCGGGGCTTGATATAAAAGCCCTCGGTCCAGGCCAGGGAGACCATGTAAGAGAGGTTCCGGTAGCCCTCCTCGTTCTCACAGAGGAGCACCAGGTGGCGGCTCTCGGAGTCGAACTCGTGAACCTTGTCGGTGAGCCTCCGGCCCTGCGCCGTGACATAGACCTCGCAGCCGATGATGGGCTTGATCCCCTCCGCCTTGCAGGCTCGGTAGAAGTCCACCGCGCCGTACATGACCCCGTGGTCCGTGACGGCGCAGGCGGTCTGCCCCATTTCCTTTACAATCTTCGGCAGGTCCCGGATGCGGCACGCGCCGTCCAGCAGGCTGTATTCCGTATGGACATGGAGGTGGACGAAGGACATGGCGCCTCCCCCTTTCTATCTTGGCTTTATTTTTGGGTCGGTTTTGCCCGGAGGGCCAGCAGGACCTTGACGTCCTCCAAGACCTCCGAGGAGGTCAGATCGATCATCAGCCAGCGTCCCATTTTTGAGGAGGCCGTGTTTTGGTACAGCGTCCGGGTGTACTCCGTGCAGGTCAAAAGCACGCCCTCCGCCGCCGGCTCATCCTTGGGCGCAACGGAGACCATCGCCGTCACGTAGCCCGGACGGAGGTACACGGTGGCCAGGGATTTACTTCCCTTCTTAAATTTCACGTTCCACCCCGGCTCCAGGCCGCAGCGGCTGTACTCCGTCCGGGGCTCCGCGCCGTAGGCACACTTTAAATACTGCCGGAGTTCCGGCCAGAGGGGGTTGTCCGCATAACGGTCCATCTCTTCCAGGGAGGGCTGGCGGTCCATGGGAAACCGCTGGGCCCAAGTCATGATAGCAGACATAAATTACCTTCCTTCTTACCTTATCGTTCAGCCTGTTCTTTCAAAAGCTCCTTCTTGCAGTGGGGACAGCTCTCGGGCAGAAGGAAGCGCACATAGCGGCCCCGGAGCAGCTGCTTTCCACAGTGGGGACAGACGATCTGTGTTCTGGCAATCAGTACCCCTACAAGCACCGGCAGGATTAGAAGCGCGCAAATCCCCGTCCGCAAAGAGCCTGGGTCCTGGATGCGGAAACAGGCGGCCAGCACCGCCAGCGCCGCGCCCAGCGCAAGCAGCCCCAATGCAATCCGGTGAGCCAGGAAGCACTTTGGTTTTTTCATAGAACTACCCCCTCCTCCTAAGTGTAAAGTGTCAGCGCTTAACTCTCTTCCGCCAGCTCCACCAGCTTGCGGAGGCGGTGATTCAGGCAAGATTTCGTCACCGGCGGGTCAAACAGCTCCGCCAGCTCCGACAGGCTCAGCTCCGGATGGGCCAGCCGCAGAGCCGCCGTCTCCTGGAGCTTGTCCGGCAGATCTTTGAGCCGCCCCGACGTCTCCAGCTTCCGGATGGCGGCCCCCTGGCTCTGGGCGGCCTCCACCGCCTTGTCCAGGTTGGCACTGTCGCAGTTCAGCCGCCGGTTCACACTGTTGCGGATGCCCTTTTCCACCTTGGTGGACATGATGCGCATAGCCGCCGCTGGCGCGCCGATGAGGGTCAGGAAGTCCTCAATCTGGTCGCTCTGTTTAAAATAGGTAACGGCGCTGCCGTTCCGGGTCACGCTTTTGGGAGGGTAGCCGCTCTCCCGCAGCAGCACCTCCAATTCCCGGCTGGCCTGGAGGTGGGAGCTGGTCAGCTCCAGATGATACCGTTTGGAGGGATCTGTAACGCTGCCCCCGGCAAAAAAGCAGCCCCGGAGGAAGGACGCCCGGCAGCAGTCCTCCTCCAGCAAGGCGAAGTTGATGTGAAGGGCCAGGCTTTGCCGGGGGTCATAGCCCAGGAGGTCGATGATATGGTCCAGCTTCTCCCCCTCCGTAATCTGAAAGACCATCTTCCCCTCCGGCGCTTCCCCGCCGGAAACCTCCGGCTGCCTATCAAACCGGAGGTCAAACGCCCGAAGGAACAGCCGTGGAAGCCTCGCGGCAAAATGGGGGTTCTCCGTAATAATCCGGACCTCGGAAGAGCAGAAGGTACGGCAGTACAGCAAAATGCCGTAAGCCTCCGCCTGGGCGCAGCAGCGCCGCTGAACCGGCAGCCTGCAAAGCTCATTTTTCGTCTCAAAAGAAAAGGACACCGGCGAAACCTCCTTGGCGGCAGATGATGTAAAGGACTATTCCATTACTCTTTTCGGTAGCGTCCCCCGGCAATGCGCACGTTGCGTTCCGCATGGAGCAGAACCAATTCCTGGGCCAGTTTGTCGGGATGATGACGGACATAACCATCCTGCACGGTAGCGATGGGACGGCTGACCAGCTCCACGCCCAAAGCGGCGCACCGGTCCGTATCATAGCGCAGCATCTCCGCGCCCTCCTGGGCATAGCGGTCCGCCGCGTCCTGGGGAATGGGCGAGGAGTTCACCAGGCACAGGTGAAACAGCCCCTTCACCGAGTGCTGAAACAGGGCCGCGATATGGTCCGAGGCGGTGTAGCCCTCCGTCTCCCCCTCCTGGGTCATAACGTTGCAGACGTAGATTTTCAGAGCAGAGGATTCCTGAATGGCATCCACGATGCCGTCCACCAGGAGATTTGGAATGATACTGGTGTAAAGGCTCCCAGGCCCCAAGACAATCATATCCGCCTCGTGAATGGCGGCCAGGGCTTCCGGCAGAGCCTTGGGACGCTCCGGCAGCAGCCGCACCTTGGTAATCCGGCAGTCCTCTTTTTTCTTACAGTAGGAGATTTTGGACTCGCCGATGACGCTGGCCCCATTCTCAAACTCCGCCTCCAGCTGCACGTCGGCGGTGGTCACGGGCAGCACCCGGCCGGTGATGGCCAAAACTTCGCTCATCCGTCGGACCGCCGTGTCGAAGCTGGGGGAAATGCCGTTCAGCGCCGCCAGAAACAGATTCCCGAAGCTCTGCCCCGCCAGAGTTCCCTCCTGAAAGCGGTAGTCCATCATCTGTTTCATCAGCGGCTCCGTGTTGGCCAGCGCCACCAGGCAGTTGCGGATGTCTCCCGGCGGGGGCATTCCCAAATCCTGGCGCAGCGCGCCGGAGCCGCCGCCGTCGTCCGCCACCGTGACGATGGCGGAGAGATTTTCCGTGTAATCCTTCAAGCCCCGCAGCATATTGGACAGCCCGTGCCCGCCGCCGACGACGGCAATCCGGGGTCCATGCTTCCGGGGCGCGCGGTAAGGTCGGTATTCCATAGGGCTCCTTTCCGGCTCAAACGGCCCGTTCCATGTCCCGATGATGTTCCGCTGCTTGATAACCCTGCTCCCGGATAAACCCCGTCAGCGCGTGAGCGATGGCTACGGAACGGTGGTGTCCCCCGGTGCACCCTACGGCAACCACCAAGCCGGTCTTTCCCTCTTCCGCGTACAGCGGCAGGGTAAAGCGCAGCAGGTCCTCCACTTTAAGAAGGAAGTCGCAAGTCTGCGGAAAGCTGAATACATAATCCGAGACCGGCTTGTCCAGGCCGGTCTGAGACCGAAGTTCCTCAATGTAAAAGGGGTTGGGCATAAACCGCACGTCCAGGACCAAATCCGCCTCCAAGGGCAGACCATACTTGAAACCGAAGGACGTGACACTCACCGTCATCCCCGCCTGCTCTCCCTCGCCGTTGAAGATGCGCAGCAGCTCGCTCCGCAGCTTGGCGGTGGAAAGCCGGGTGGTGTCGATGACAAAGTCCGCCCGCTGCTTCACCGAAAGCATCAGCTCCCGCTCCTTCTCCACGGCCTCCTCCAGGGAATCCGTCTCCTTCTCCAATGGGTGACGGCGGCGGGTCTCCTTGTAGCGTTTGATGATGGCCGCCGGAGACGCCTCCAGAAACAGCATCCGGCAGACGCCCTCCATGCCCTTCAATTTGTCCAGCACATCGAAGAGCTCGCTGAAGGATTCCGCCGTCCGCACATCGTACACCAGGGCCACACGGGCATACCGCCCGCCGCCCCCGGCGCAGAACTCCGCAAATTTCAAGATCATGGCCGCGGGCATATTATCCACGATATAAAAGCCGCTGTCCTCCAAAAAGGACGCCGCCTTGCTCTTCCCCCCGCCGGACAGGCCGGAGATAATCAGAATTTCCATGGGATGACCCCCCTCACTCCACAAACTTGACCTCCGGCTCCAGCCGGACGCCGGTCTTTTCATAAACGGTATTCTGCACCTGCCGGATCAGCTCCTTGATGTCGGCGCAGGAAGCTCCGCCCCGGTTGATGATGAAGCCCGCGTGTTTTTCCGATACCTGAGCCCCGCCCACCGTCCGGCCCTTCAGGCCGCACCGGTCGATGAGGGTCCCGGCAAAGTGTCCCTCCGGACGCTTGAAGGTGCTGCCCGCGCTGGGCCATTCCAGCGGCTGGCTGGCCTTCCGGCGGGCCATCAGGGACCGCTGCGTCTCCCGGATTTCCTCCGGGTCGCCAGGCGTCAAGCGGAACACCGCGTGCAGCGCCGCTGCCTCCGGATGTTCCGTGAGGAAGCTCCGGCGGTAGCCGAAGGCCAGTTCCTCCCCGGAGAGAAAACGCACGCCCTCCTCCGGGAACAGCGCCGACACGCCGGCGGTCACCTGTTTCAGCTCCCCGCCGTAAGCCCCGGCGTTCATGCACACGCCGCCGCCCACCGTGCCGGGGATGCCATGGGCAAATTCCAGCCCCGCCAGTCCCTGTTTACAGGCGAAGTCCGCCAGACGGGCCAGAGGGACGCCGCACCCGGCGACAATGGAGTCCGACTCTTCCCCCAGCTCCAGGCGGCAGAGGCGGTCGGTCCCAATGACCAGGCGGTCCAGTCCCCCGTCCGAAACCAGCAGGTTCGTGCCGTTGCCGAGGATGAAGGGCCGGGCCCCGCACTCCTGGGCCATGGACAGCAGCAGCACCAGCTGCTCGCTCTTTTCCGGGAACGCCATCCGCCTCGCAGGTCCCCCCACTCGGAAGGACGTATGCTTTGCCATGGGCTCCTCCCTCAAGACGCTCACGTCCGGCAGGTAGTCCGTGATCTGGTTGTCAAACCGTGCCGCCCAGTCCATGTAAGGGCCTCCTTATTTTCAAGATACGTTCACAAAGCGCTTACATCACCCGGCCCAGCATCGCCGCGCCGATGATGCCCGCGTCGTTTCCAAGCTCAGCCCGGAGGACTTTTGTGATCCGCCCTCCATGGCGGGAAAAGCTCTCCTTCGCCACGGCCTCCCGCAGGGGTTCCAGCAGCAGCCGCTCCGGCGCCGCCGCCACGCCGCCGCCGATGGCCACGGCCTCGGGGCGCAGGATGTTGATAAGACTCGTCAGGCCGCCGGCCAGATAGTTCACGTAATTCCGGCAGACCTCCAAGGCGGCCGCATCCCCTGCTTCCGCCGCCTGGAAGGCCGTCCGGCCCTCTACGCCGTCTCCCGCGGCAATCTCGTGAAGCAAGCTCTCCGGGTGATCCTCCATAGCCCGCTTCGTCTGCTGAATCAGGCCGGTGGCGGAGGCATAGCGTTCCCAGCAGCCCCGGCGGCCGCAGTTGCAGGGCTCTCCACCCTGGACGATGACCATATGGCCCGCCTCGCTGGAGGCCAGGCCGCCCCGGAGTTTTCCGTCCACGATGATGCCCGCGCCCACGCCGGTACCCAGGGTTACCACGGCAAAGTCCCGGGTTCCCTTCCCCGCGCCGCCGAAGAACTCTCCTACGGCGGCGCAGTCCGCATCGTTGCCCAGCAGCAGGGGCAGGTCCAAATGTTTGCGGAAGAACCGCTCCAGCGGGACATTCTCCATAGGGATGTTCGTGGTGAAGAGCACGTCGCCGCCGTCCACCGCTCCGGGCAGACCCACGCCTACCCACCGGACCTTCTCCTGTATAACTTTCTTAGACAGCTCCGCCAGGGTTTCCGCGAACTTCTCCGGGCCCTGAAAATCCAGGGGAACTCGTTCTACCTTGACAATATTGCCCGCCTCGTCCACCAGGCCGGCCTTTAGATTTGTGCCGCCTACGTCGATGCCGATATACATAGCGTTTCCTCCTTACAGCTTTCCATCCGCCCGGGCGTCGACCTTCTGGGCCAGCTCCTGGGCCGCGTTATATCCTAATTTCCGGTGCCGGTTGTTCATGGCCGCCACTTCCACGATGCTGGCCAGGTTCCGTCCCGGGCGCACCGGGATGGTCAGTGTGGGGACCTGAATGTCCAAAATATCCACATAGTGGTCCTCAATGCCCAGGCGGTCATAAAACTTCTCACTATCCCAAGGCTCAAAATTCACCACCAGGTCCAGCTGGACCTCATTTTTCACAGCCCGGACGCCGAAAAGCTGCTGCACATTGATGACGCCGATGCCCCGCAGCTCAATATAATTCCGGATGACCTCCGGCGCGGAGCCCATCAGGCGGCCGGAGACCCGCCGGAGCTCCACCGCGTCGTCGGCCACCAGCCGGTGGCCCCGCATGATCAGCTCAATGGCCGCCTCGCTCTTGCCCACTCCGGAGTCGCCGGTAATCATGACGCCTTCGCCATAAATGTCCAGCAGCACGCCGTGGCAGGTGACACAGGGAGCCAGCACCCGGTTCAGATACTCGATGGTGCGGCTGGTGAAGGCCACCGTCACCTCGTTGGTCCGCAGCAGGGTCTTCTGATGCTCCTTGGCGCTTTCAATGCATTCCGGAAAGCAGTCCAGGCTCCGGGCAATCACCAGAGCGGGGATGTCGTAGAGGAAAAGATCGTCGAAACACTTGCGGCGCTGAGCGTCGGTCAGTCCCCGGAGATAGGTAACCTCCGCCTTGCCAATCACCTGAAGGCGGCAGGGATCAAAATAATCGTAAAAGCTGTGAAACTGAAGGCCGGGCCGGTTTAAATCCGGCACCGTCAGCAGGGCGCTGTCGAAATCGCTGCCCCGGTTCAAAACCTCCAAATTGAAAAGGGATACAAAATCCTTTACCTTTAAACCATTCTCACGCATGGCGTTTCTCCTTCTCCCGCCAGAAGACCGGGCGGCCTTGGTTTTCGCGTCCTTCACGCATCCGTTTCCATTATATATGAAGTCCACCGATTCCGCAACACTTTCCCGCCAGAAGATCCCCAGGAAATGCCGCGAAAAAACCTCAAACATCACGGCGCGGCGCCATGATATTTGAGGTAAAGCGAGAAAATCGAAAGGGGGGACAAACGTCCCCCCTTTAAGGTCTCTTAAACCAATTTCGCGGTATTCATCCGTACGCCGGGGCCCATGGTGGCGGCGGCGACGCAGCTGCGGATATACTGGCCCTTGGCCGCGGCGGGTTTCGCCTTCACGATGGCTCCCATCAGGGTGTTGTAGTTCTCCGTCAGCTTTTCAGGGCCGAAGGAGACCTTGCCGATGGGGCAGTGGATGATATTGGTCTTGTCCAGGCGGTACTCGATTTTACCGGCCTTAACTTCCTGCACGGCCTTGGCAACATCCGGGGTCACGGTGCCCGCTTTGGGGGAGGGCATCAGGCCCTTGGGGCCCAGCACCTTACCGAGACGGCCCACCACGCCCATCATGTCGGGGCTGGCGACCACCACGTCGAAATCAAACCAGTTTTCCTTCTGGATCTTCTCAACCAGATCCATCTCGCCCACATAGTCCGCGCCGGCGGCCTTGGCGGCCTCGGCCTTGTCGCCCTTGGCGAAGACCAGCACCCGGACGGTCTTGCCGGTGCCGTGGGGCAGAACGATGGCGCCGCGGACCTGCTGGTCGGCGTGCCGGGAGTCCACGCCCAGCTTCACATGCAGCTCCACCGTCTCGTCGAACTTAGCGGTAGCGGTTTTGCAGACCAGCGCCAGGCCCTCGGCGGGCTCATATTGAGTGTTCTTGTCAATCTGCTTAGCGCTGTCCTGATATTTTTTGCCTCTAAACACTGTTACTTCCTCCTCATAGTGGTTCTTCGGAACGGAATCCTCCCACTGTATGGAGCGGCGATCCGGCCGCTCTTAAAATATTGGTCAGTCGCCGACGATGACGCCCATGGACCGGCAGGTCCCGGCGATCATGCTCATGGCGGACTCCAGGTTGGCGGCGTTCAGATCCCGCATCTTGATCTCGGCAATTTTCTGGATGCTGGCCTTGGAGATGGTAGCCACCTTGGTTTTGTTGGGAACGCCGGAGCCGGATTCAATGTTGCACTCCTTTTTAATCAGCACAGCCGCCGGAGGCGTCTTGGTGATAAAGGAGAAGGAACGGTCCGCGTATACGGTGATGACGACGGGGATGATCATGCCCGCGTCGTTTTTCGTGCGTTCATTAAACTCTTTGGTAAACGCGGCGATGTTTACGCCGTGCTGGCCCAGAGCGGGGCCGACGGGGGGAGCGGGCGTCGCCTTGCCCGCGGGAATCTGCAGCTTTACATAACCAGTGATCTTCTGTGCCATGGAGCGGCACCTCCTACGATTTAAAATGTGGTTCGGCGGGACGGTCCTCGTCCCTCCCACCTGCGCGCCGACGCGCGGTCAGAACCTGTGTTCGGCAGTTGTGCGTACAGGCTCTCAGTTCAAAACCTCAACCTGATCCAGCTCCAGGTCCACCGGGGTCTCCCGGCCAAACATGGAAACCATGACGCTGACCCGGTTTTTCTCCGGCTCGATCTCCTCCACCACGCCGGTGAAGCTGGCCAGCGGGCCGTCCATGATCCGCACGTGGTCGCCCAAGCCGTACTTGACGACGATCTCGTGCTTCTCCATGCCCATGGCCAGGACCTCTTCCTCCGTCAGGGGGATGGCCTTGTTTGCGGTGCCCACGAAGCCGGTGACGCCCCGGACGTTCCGCACCAGGTGCCAGGTCTCGTCCGTCATAATCATCTTGATCAGCACGTAACCGGGAAAGACCTTCCGGGCCACTTCCTTGGAAGCGCCGCTCTCGGTGATTTCCGTGACGTTTTCCATGGGGATTTCCATCCTCAGGATCATATCCTCCATGTTCCGCCCGACGACAAGCTTTTCAATGCTGGTCTTGACGGCGTTTTCATAGCCGGAGTAGGTATGCACGACATACCATTTCGCGCTGTCTGCCATCTCGTGTTCCTCAGGCGCCGAAAGCGCTTAAAATCATCTGGACCAGGGAAACGGATACAAAGTCGAACACCCAGATAAACGCGCCGATGACGGCGGAACACAGCAGCACCGTGCCCGTATTTTTCACCACCGTCTGCTTGTTGGGCCAAACGACTTTTTTCAGTTCGCTTTTCATTTCGCGGAACCAGAGGCCGCGGTCCTTTTTCTTCGCTTCTGCCATTGTTCAAATACGCCCTTTCCTCAATTATTTGGTCTCGCTGTGGAGCGTGTGCTTCCGGCAGAAACGGCAATACTTGTTCAGCTCCAGCTTGTCCGGTGTGTTTTTCTTGTTTTTCATGGTATTGTAGTTTCTCTGCTTGCACTCGTTGCATCTCAGGGTCACTTTCACTCGCATTGTTTCGGCACCTCCTTATATTCGCCTTCCTCTAGGGAAGGCCGTCTGCCTCCCTGCCGGGACCTGTCCGCCGTGGCTCGAAAAGCGAAAAAGCGCACAACAAAAAAGCCCCGCTCACAGGTAATGTCGAGTATAGCACACGTTTCCGCAGTGGTCAACACTTTTTTTGAAAAAATTCCTAGAAAACCGATTCCATTTCCAGTCATTTTATGCCATATAAAAAAACTTCGGTTTTTTTGAAAATTCTTCTTGCATTTTTCGATGGATTCTGTTATTATAACACTCGTGCTTATGAAAATACGCACGTAGTATGCGACAGCAGGGAGGTGCAATGGATGGCTAAGTGCGAGTATTGCGGCAAAGGCGTGACCTTTGGCATTCAGGTCTCTCACTCTCACCGGCGTTCCAACCGTCCCTGGAAGCCCAACGTGAAACGTGTCAAGGCGATCGTGGATGGTTCCCCTCGCCACGTGTATGTCTGCACCCGGTGCATGCGCTCCGGCAAGGTTACCAGAGCGGTCTAATGAGAACGAGAAAAGCTCCCGGACATCTGTCCGGGAGCTTTTTTGCTAAACGCGGGTCCCCCGCCCCGCCGGTTCAAAATCCATCCGCAGAAATTTTTTCCCGTTGGGAAGCCCCCGCTCCAAGCTCTTGACGGCGCGATAGCCTATTTCCAGCATCGCGCTCCGCAGGCCCGCCCCTTCCAGGCGGCAGTGGACCTCTTCCAGCGCGTCGAACGCATGCAGGTAGGGAGAGTCCGAAACCCAGCCGTCCTCCTGGTTGATTTGAATGACGCAGGAGACGGCCTCCGGCCCCACCTGCCGTATCACCTTTTGAAAACATCCATATCCGATATACTCGATCAGCAGGTCCGCGATGACCAGATCCGCTTTCGGTAAACTGACGGGATCTTTTGTCAAATCCACCCGCAGGCATTCCAGCACGCCCTTCAGATTCGGATGCCGGGCGGCGGCCGCCTCCAAATACGCGGCGTTGACGTCCACGCCATAGACTTTTTCCACCCGGTCCTCTCGGATGTGCTCCAGGCCGTTGCCGCCTGCGACGCCCAGTATCATCACACTGGAAACCGGATAAGCGCCGAGCTGGTCTTTCATCAGCTCGTTCATCGCCTGAAGCTGCAAAACGGAATCCAGCTTCATGTGATTTTCATAATCCTCCAGCGAAATTTCTTCCCATGGGTTTTTCATTTCTCCTCCCCCTGTGGAAAGCTCCCGGACATTTGTCCGGGAGCTTTGCTTTTGCGAATTCAAATCCGCTCCGCCAGCTTCCCGCTGTACTCCCTCCGGAAGTCCGCAAAACACCCTTCGTCCAGGGCCTCCCGAATCTTGGCGGTCAGCTCATTATAAAAATAGAGGTTGTGCAGCACCGCCAGCCGGAGGGCCAAGGTCTCCTCCGCCTTGAACAGGTGCCGGAGGTAGGCACGGGAGAACCGCTTGCACACGGGACAGCCGCAGCTTTCGCTGATGGGCCGGTCGTCCGCGGCGTATTTGGCGTTGAGGATGTTGACCGTCCCCTCCCAGGTGAACAGCTTCCCATGCCGCCCATTCCGGGAGGGCATGACACAGTCGAAGAAATCCACCCCACGGGTCACACCTTCAATGATGTTGCTGGGAGTGCCCACGCCCATGAGATACCGGGGTTTGTCCTTCGGCATGTGGGGCTCCACCGCGTCGATGATATCGTACATGACCTGAGTGGGCTCCCCCACCGCCAGTCCCCCGATGGCGTATCCATCGCAGTCCAGCTTGGCAATCTCGTCCATGTGCCAGACCCGGAGATCCGCAAACGTCGCCCCCTGGTTGATGCCGAAGAGGAGCTGGCCCGGATTTACGGTTCCCGGCAGGGCGTTGAGCCGGTCATGCTCCCGTTTGCAGCGCTCCAGCCAGCGGAGGGTCCGCTCGCAGCTGGCCTTGGCGTATTCATAGGCTGCCGGATTCTCTACGCACTCGTCGAAGGCCATGGCTACATCGCTGCCCAGGTTGGACTGGATGCGCATGGATTCCTCAGGCCCCATAAAAATCTTCCGCCCGTCGATGTGGGAGGAGAAATAAACCCCCTCTTCCTTGATGCGCCGGAGGGGAGCCAGGGAGAAGACCTGAAAGCCGCCGGAATCCGTTAGAATGGGGCCGTCCCAATTCATGAACTTATGGAGCCCCCCCATTTGCTTCACCAGCTCATCGCCGGGGCGGAGGTGGAGATGGTAGGTGTTGCTCAGCTCAATCTGGCAGCGGACCTCCCGAAGATCGAAGGCGTCCACGCCTCCCTTGATAGCGGCTTGCGTGCCCACGTTCATAAAGACCGGCGTCTGGACCATGCCGCCGTGGGCACAGGAAAACCGACCGCGCCGGGCGCGGCCCTCTGTCTTCAGCAATTCGAACATCTGTCTCTCCTATTTTATAAGCTGTCGAAAAAGGCCCTCAGCTTCGCCTTTTCCTCTGCGGGAATCTCCTTCTTTGGAACGCCCAGCTCTGCCCCGGCCAGGGCGGTGAGCTGGTGGAAGCAGGCCGTGGGGTCTACTTGGGTTCGGATACGGAGAAACGCCTCCCGTGCCCCCGCTTTCCGGAAGTGCTCCGGGGTTTCTAATCCCACTCGGCGGAGGTTCTCCGCCAGCTTGAGGCCCACGTTGGGCAAATCCGTCAAGGTCATGACACACCCTCCTCACGAGATAAACATGGCGTCGCCGAAGGAGAAGAACCGGTAACGCTCCGCCACGGCTTCCCGGTAGGCACTCAGCACGGCCTCCCGCCCCGCGAAAGCGGATACCAGCATAATGAGGGTGCTCTCCGGCAGATGGAAGTTCGTCACCAGGCCGTCCATGACCTTGAAGCGGTAGCCGGGGTAAATGTATATGTTGGTCCAGCCGGACTTGGGCTCCACATGCCCGTCCTCCCCCGCCCAGCTCTCCAGAGTCCGGCAGGAGGTGGTTCCTACGCAGATGACCCGCCCGCCGCCGGCCTTGGTGCGGTTGATGAGCTCCGCCGTTTCCTGAGGAATGGTGCAGAACTCGCTGTGCATATCGTGGTCCTCGACGGCCTCCTCCTTCACCGGGCGGAAGGTCCCCAGCCCTACATGGAGGGTCACATAGCCCAGCCCCACGCCTTGGGCCGCAATCTCATTGAGAAGCGGCCCCGTAAAATGGAGCCCCGCCGTGGGAGCGGCGGCGCTGCCCAGGACCTTGGAGTAGACGGTCTGATACCGCTCCCGATCCTGGAGTTCCTCTTTGATGTAAGGCGGCAGGGGCATCTTCCCCAAGCGCTCCAGCACCTCCAGGAAAATGCCTTGGTAATCGAAACGAATGAGTCTGTTCCCGTCCGCCTTCTCTTCGACTACTTCGGCGGTAAGGGCCGCGTCTCCAAAGGTCATCCGGGCCCCGGCGCGCAGCTTCCGTCCCGGACGGACCAGGCACTCCCAGACGTTTTCCCCCCTGTCGGTGAGCAGCAGCACCTCGCAGGCCCCGCCTCCCGGCAGCCTTTGGCCCAGGAGCCGAGCGGGCAGGACCCGGGAATCGTTCATGATGAGGCAGTCCCCGGGGCGCAGCAGGGACGGCAGGTCATAGAAATGCCGGTGCCCGGTCTCTCCGGTCCGGCGGTCCAGGGTCATCAGCCGGGAGCCGTCCCGCTTCTCCATGGGCGTCTGGGCGATGAGCTCCTGCGGGAGGTCATAGTAGAAATCGCTTGTCTTCATGTCATATCCCTATCTAATCGTAATATCCGTGTAATAGAAGTTCAAAATCTCCTGAGAGCTGTAGCCCAGCTCCGCCATGGCCTTGGCTCCATATTGGCTCATACCCACATTGTGGCCGTTTCCGGTGCCGGTAATAACAAAATTCCCGCTGGAATTCCCCCCGCTCACGGGCTGCCGGACCTCGCCGGAAACCGTTACGGTACCGGAGGAGGTGATGGCCGAGGCGGAATTTCCCCGCAGCATGCCGACCGCTCCGCCGCCGGAAATCACGGAAGCGCCGTCCAGAGAGGAGAGCTGTTCCGTGCCGTTGACGGAAAGGCCGCCGGAGCCGCCCCGCCTTCCGTTGATGTCGAAGCGCATGCTGCTGACGGATTTTTGGTAGGTGCTGCTGTAAAAGATCATCCGGCAGTCGTCGCCCGTAAAGGTTTTTGTTCCGCCGGTCCCCACAAAGGTCACCTGCTTCACGTTTCCAAGGGGGGTGTACTCCGAGACATACACATCCTGGACCGTCCCCACCGAATGACCCTTCTGGTCCAATATCCAGCTCAGCTCCGCGGCGGTGTAGGTGACGGAATAGCTGTTGTTGGGAACGGCGGTCTGCGCCTCATAGGGATCCGTCTTTCCCCTTAAATACCCGGTGTCCGTGCCCCAGACATTGGCCCCGTCCTCCGTGGCTCCGCCGTCGGAAGAGTGGTAGACCGCGTCCTGCACCAGGGTTCCGTTATAGTAGATGCACAGCCCGGCGGTGTTTTCCACCGCCCGGTCACTGGTCTCCGAGGGACCGGCGCCGCCGCTGCCGTGTCCGTTGTAGACTTGGCAGTCCACTCCATTGCAGACGTCAAAGCGGTATTCCCGCAGGTGCTTGTTATGCCCCTGCACAAAGGTCCGGGCACAAACGGCCTGGGCCTCCAAGGCCTCCAGGGGCCACGCGCCGCCCATTTCGTAGGGAATAACGCCCTTTACGTATTCTTCCAAATCTACGACATTGACCACGTTCAGATTTCCGCCCGTGACCCGAGGATACTCGAACGCGCCGCCATATTTATAGCCCATGAACCAGGTGGAGGTCTCCCGCCCCGAGGGCCGGACCCCTAAGGCGTGGACGCCGCTGCAGTCGAACTCGAAGAGAATGTCCGAGGTTTTGGTCCGGGTGACCATGACTCCGGTGGACGAAGAGCGGACGGCCCGGCCGCCGTAACGGCCCGCCTCCGCCTCCGCCTCGGCCTGAGAACCGAAGCAGCCCACCCGGACCACGTGTTCCCAGTCGATCCAAGCGGGCCAGCCCCCTTCGGAACGGGCCCGGTCCGCCGCCTCGTCGAAGGAACGGAAGCCGTCCAGCTGAACGTGCCACTCTCCCAGAGAACGGAAGCCCCCGGCGGGAACGGAAGGGGAATAAATCCCGGTTTCATCCATATAAATAGTTCCGGCGGCGGTCATGGA
>VSMY01000010.1 GCA_009773995.1 Oscillibacter sp.
CTACAACATGTGCGGAATCCCCCCGGTGAGCTGCGGCCGCGCCGCCGACTACCGGGCTTACGGCATGAAAGCGGAGAAAAAGAAGTGTGTGAGCGCCGAGGTCTGGAAGGACCTCAAAATCGGCTGCCGTGTGCGCCTGTTCTTCGACGACAAGAAAAACGTCGTCATGGCTGCCCTGGACGAGTAAGGCGGCCTATTTGGTAATACCTGGAATGTCGTGATGATATGCCGTGTTGCCGTGAACTGAAAAGACCAAAGGGAATCCGGGGGGCCCGAAGGGCCGCCCGGACCCCCGGAAGTAATCACGGGGGTACTCATGACAAATAGAAGGGTGGATTACCAATGAAGTGCCAAGTGTCTATCGACTGGCTGACGTTCTCGGTGAAGAAGGACGACCCCGGCGAGGTTATCAAGGACTACCTGGGCCTGGACCCTGTTCTGTTCCAGGACACAGGCTACAGCCTTCTCGGCTATAACAAGGTCCTCCGGTTCTCGGACATCTGCGTCTGCTATGACCCCCGGCAAAACGACTTTTTCAAGAACATGGGCGTATGCGTCAGCATGTCCGGCAACGGCTGCCGGGCCTTTGAGACCATGTCCAAGCTGGGAAAGGACAAGCCTGGCGAAGAAAGCGTAGCTTTTCTGGCCCTCTTCCAGCTCCTCACAGCGGACGAGTCCGCCAACATCTCCCGCCTGGATATCGCTTGTGACGACCGGGAGGGGTATCTGGATATGGAGCAGATTATAAAGAAAACCCGTGCCCTGGAAATCAATAGCCGTTTGAGATGGAAAGACATCCATGAATCCATCAACGGCGAGTCAAAAGCCGGGTCCACGGTTTACATAGGCGCTCCCTCCTCCGACTTCCGCATCCGCATCTACGACAAGGCCCTGGAGCAGGGCGTAGACGGCCACTGGATACGGGTAGAGCTGGTCATGAGGAAAGAGAACGCCAACGCTTTCGTCGAGGAAATGACCCAGTCGGAGAACGTAGGAAAGCTGGCGGCCCAGGTGATGAATGACAAATTTGCATTCATCGAACGGGACGACAGCAACATCACCCGCTGCACTGTCTGCGGCTGGTGGCAAACCTTCGTTGATGAGATAGAGGAGGTCCACCTGGTGGCCCGCTGCGTCGTCCAGCACAGTGTGGAGCGCATCAGCAATTGGGTGGAGGCCCAGGTGGGCCCCTCCCTGGCTATCCTCGTCCAGACCATGGGCCCTCGGCACATCGTGGAGATTGCCATGGATTCCCTGAAACGCCTGACGGACAAGCAGGAGTTTCTAATATCAGATTACAACTCCTTCCGAACGGCAGCAGCATTGTAACACAATTTGACGCCTGGCAGCTCATACCTGAAGGTGGTTCTGTGTTACAGCTTCCTCCCAGCCCCTTCAACCTGGGACCTACTGCGCGAGCGGGGGGAGGCTTGAGCTCCTAGAACGCCTTGAAAAATTCCCGTCCGCGGGGGATTTTTCTAGGGGTTCTTGGAATCAAGCTCCTACAGGCACTTCAACACATGCCAGGCCCTTTCCCACGTCCCCCCCGATAACAAATACTGCGGGCTAGTGCATAGGCAGCACGTCAGGTTTTGCACCTGAAGCGCCTGGTTCGATTCCAGGGCCCGCCACCATCACTTCTAGGAAAGGAGGGGTGACTGCAAGGTGAGGTTGTTTCCGGTGGCCTGAGCGCCATTACTGGCGGTGTCAGCACGTTGACGACAATCGTGGGGGACGTATTCCAGATGATTACGTCCAACCCGCTTTTGTGCGTGTACGCCGCCGCTGGCTTGCTCGTCGTGGGCATTGCGGTTTTTCGCAAGCTCAAACGGGCTTCCCGCTGATGCGGGGTCTGGGGGCACGGGCTTGCCCGTGTCCCCCAAATCAAAAGACAAGGAGGCGCTACCATGCCTTTTCTATATGGCGTGCTGTCCCTTTTCGACGATACCATCCGGGCAATGCTGTCCATCCCCCTGTTTTCCTTCTTCCTGGGCGGGATGCTGACATTTGCCGCCCTGGGTCTGTTCCTAATGCTGAAAGACGCCGCCAGCGGACAAGAGCGGCGAAGATAAGGAGGCACTATGTACCATCTCGTTTACGACGCCAGCGGAGAACTTCGCTTTGAGAGCGGAAGCTGGCCTATGGCTCGTGAAGCTCTGAACCTCGTGATATCGGAAACCCCGGAGCCCTCCACCACGAAAGACTGTCCCCGGCTTTTCATCGGTCCGGACCCGGAGAAGATGATAGCGGAGGCCGACCGGATTTTGGAGGAGGCCAAGGCATGACCGCCCTTTTCGTCTTCGCTTTGCCCTTCGCCCTCTATGGCATAGGCTACGGCTTTTTCTGCCTGGGCCGCTCCCTGGCCCGGCAGTTTCCCGCCCTCTGGCTCCGGTTCCATCAAAAGAAGAAGGGCCGCTAATAGCGGTCCCTTTCGTTCTGTTTATGCACTAATCTGTTTTTTCAGGTCATCGGTAATTGCACGAGTATGGATGATTTTATAGCCAACACTTTTTAAAACTTCATCGACAAAGTTATCTCTTTTTTGCCTTTCCTCTGTGTCGTGGCTCTTATCATCCAATTCAATCACGCAACGGGCAACCAGCTTTTCGTCGCAAAGTACAAAATCAACATGTTTCGCTTGAATTTTATAGAAATATGTTTTGTATTTCGGATTTCCTTTTATGGGAGTTACAAGGTCCAGCAATCGAACTTTTGCAAAAACAGTATAGCCCAGTTCTTCCGCAATGGGTTTTAGTTTTTGATATGCGTCTTTTTCGTTGTAAGAAAATAGCCAATTTCTTTGATATACGCCCTTAACGGGTAAAGGCTTTTTTTCTTCTGTTGATTCAGGAAATTGTTCTTTGGGTTTTGCCTGTTTTGTAGGGCTTTTCTTGCCGGAGGAAATTTTTTGAAATACGATAAATCCTATTAGCGCAAGGATGATGATTAAAAGTAATCCATCCATAATATCCCTCCCTTTATTTTTGCTTTAGTCTACCATATTTTGCAAGGCGGTGTCAATTAATGAAGAAAAATGTACAGAGAATTTTATCCGGTTTTCTGGCGGTGTTGATACTGTCTGTTGCAGTAGTCCCTTGCCATGCCGCAAGCGATATATATACGTCTACAGGTACATTTTGGCAATCTGTCGCAAAAAAATGGTTTTTTAATGGGACACCCATTCCGGCTATTATTGGTGCGGCTTCTGATAAGGTTTGCTCTGTATCTTCTGATAACAAGCATCATGGTTATTTGAAGTCTTATGACCAAAATCCCGATAAATCTTTTACGGCTATTTGTGATTTTTGCTCGGCAGAGTTTCCGGTGTATAATGCGGACCTGTCCGCCGCCTACGACGACTACGTGACCACTCTCCCGGCCCAAGGCTACGATTCCAGCGGCGGCCTTCTCTGGTCTCCCAAATTTACATGGTTCGGCTGTGGGGGTACTCCTGCTGTATTTTGCCCTCATTATACTGGAAATCAGGATAATTGCGTTAATAGATATAATGTCTCTTTTAATTGTGTAAACAATTCAATGGCTGTTTCTATAAAGAATCCTGGTTCTACATTTCAGCTTTCGTATTATCTTTATGGTTTTGATGATGTTTATCCGGTGACAGGGACTTATTCTCGTATTAAGAGCCCGTCTGCAAATGGTTCATGTTTGACTACTGGGGCCCAAGAACACTTTTTTACTTGGTATTATTCTGAAGCTGGTGCAGTAGCTGGTGTAAAAGGCTTACCGTTTTCATTGGCCGTCGATAAACCTAAATATAGCGAATCACCTTTTTATCATTATACGGTTTCTGCGCAATTAAATTTTTATCCGCCTATTTATAAAGTAATCCCCGCCGCCTCCCTCTCCGGCGATACCTACAGCACCACCACCCGCCCAACCTCCATCAGCGGCGGAGCTCTCGGAATCGCCGACGTTGACGCCAACGGCCAGCTTACAGGCTCATATACCAAAGTAGAAGACAACTCCACCATAGTCAACGAGACCAACAATACATACTACAACCCCGCAACAGGCACGACCGTCCCGATAAGCAACTGGTCCTATGACTACTCGGACCGCTCCTATACGCTCACCTTGGACGGCGGCAAGACCTCCACCGTCACCTACGGAGACGAAAATATTTCCATCGTAGAGACCACGATAAACGAATCCGGAGGCACCATCACCAACAACTACACCATCTACTACCTCATAGACGGCTCCGGCTCCGGTGAAGTCTGCGACCACGACTGGACGGAGACCGGCACCACCCCTGCCACCTGCACCGTCCCCGGCTCCAAGCTCTTCACCTGCTCCAAGTGCCAGAAGCCCAGGACCGACCCCATCCCGGCCCTGGGCCACGACTGGAAGGTGAAGCAGACCGTCACCACGGAGTACGACGACACGGGCCAGCTTGTCCAGCAGGGTTACACCATCTTCGAGTGCTCCCGCTGCCAGGAGCAGTACAAGTCCACTGACGGCACCATTCCGCCCGGCGGCGGCTCTGGCACAGATCCAGGCGGCGAAGACAAGGAAACCATATGGGACAAGCTGGGCAACTTCATCGGTTCCCTGGGCGGCGGCATCGTCGGCCTCATTGAAGCCGTCTTAGGGAAGCTCCTGGACGCTCTGACCGCC
This sequence comes from Oscillibacter sp., assembly GCA_009773995.1. Lineage (GTDB taxonomy): Bacteria > Bacillota > Clostridia > Oscillospirales > Oscillospiraceae > Oscillibacter. The sequence goes on from VSMY01000010.1 coordinate 4,639, forward strand.
CTGGCGGAAATGCTCATGGAGAAGCTGAAAACGGTAGTGGAAACCGTCCTCTCCATCTTCGACGAGCTCCCGCTGCTCTTCGGCGGCTTCCTGGACTTCCTGGCCGCTGTTTTTCCATTCCTCCCCCCGGAGCTTATGACTGTCCTGACTTTCGGCATTATCGCCGTGGTCTTCATAGCAATCATAAAGGCGGTGCGGCGATGATAAACGATTTTGCTTTGACGCTCTCCATGGCCTGGGACCTCCTGGGAACAGAGTTTACCCTGTACGGCTTCACCATGTCTTTCAAAAGTATCATGCTGTGGTCCATCGTCGCCAGCATTGTGATTTGGTTTATAGGGAGGTTATTTGATGGCTGATGAAATTATGGTAGTTGAACCGGAGGAGTACGTCCCTGAACCAGAACCCGCCCCGGAGCCGGAGCCTGCCCCGCCTCCCGAACCAGAACCGGAGCCTGTCCCCGAACCTGCCCCGGAGCCGGAAGCTCCCGCCGCTCCGGTGGAGGTTATCACCGTCGAGGACCTTCTGGATCGCATTACTGGAGAAACCCAGGGAGAGGAGGAGCCCGGAGACGAAGAGGAGGAAGGAGAGGGAACGCCTCTCCCCAGCGGTGACGGTGAGGTTGCGCCCGCCGAGGGGACCCTGGAAGGACCTATAGAGGTCATCGGCATGGACAAGGTCCTAAAGCGCCTGGAAACCATCCAGGGCGTGGCGGACCATCCCATGATGGAAACCCCCTTTGAGGACTACACCGTTGCAGAGGGCCTCCTGCTTCTGATTTTTATAATCCTGCTCCTGGACTTCTTTCTCAATCTTCTTCGGAGGTGGTTTTGATGCTGGAAATTGTCTATGACTTTTTCATCCTGTCGGGCCTGGGCCCCGCCCCGGCCAATCTGGCGGAGCTCATCCCCTATCTGCTCCGCTTCATCGTGGCCGTAGTCCTGGTTCTGGCGGTCTTTAAGGTCATTTCCGCCATTACTCAAATTTTCTGCAATTGGCGGTGGTTCAAATGACATTCATCCTCATCCTGGCTCTGGTCATTTTCCTGGCGGCCTGCCCCAAAATTCGCTGTGCCTTCTTTCATCCAGTTTCTACGGTCTACTACGGCTCCAAGGACCTTTATTACTACTTCAAGCATAATCTCAAAAATCTATATCCTACCGGGGAACTGGTGGCTTACGTGGGCCTGTTCGGTAAAGGGAAAACCCTTTCCGCCGTTCACAAGGTAGTCAGCGCCTACCGTGCCTATGATGGTCTCCCGGTTTGGTGCTCCCGCCGTCACAAAATGGTAACTCAGCGTGTCAAGATAATCTCCAATGTCTCCTTGAGTATCCCCTATGAGGATTTCGTCAGCTTGGAGCAAATTGTGCTGGACGCTGAACGGAAAGCGGAATATGACGATGAAAACGATACTCTGACCGTGACGCTGGTCCTGGGGGACGAGTTCAGCGTACAGATGAACAGCCGGAATTTTAAGAAGAACATTGACCCTCTTTTCCTCAACACCCTGCTGACGTGCCGTCACTATCATATCAGCCTGTACTACACCGCCCAGCGCTTCATGCAGGTGGACGCTCTTCTTCGGCAAGTGACAAGCTACGTGGTGGACTGTGACAAGACGTGGAGACTCCAGGGAAATAACGAGTATGACGCTTGGGAAATGGAGAATGCCGCCAACGCCTCCCTTCTCCGGCCCATTCGCCGCCGGGCGTGGTTCGTCCGGGACCGGGACTACAACGCATATAACACCCTGGCGTGTGTGGGCAATTTGAAAAAGGACATGCAGGAAGGGGCTATGCTCTCCGAAGCGGAGATACTGGCTCTGCAAGTCAATCAAAATCAAACCAATATGGACGGCGTCACGAAACCGTCCCGCCGCTGGCTCCGGTCTCGGAGAGAGAGGAAGAAGTAAGAGGGAGGGGGCCCCCGCTCTCCGGCTCTGCCGGAGCGGGGCCCCCTCTCCCCGCATTGTAACACAATTTGACGCCGCTGCATTACTGCCGGCAGCTCTGCTTGTGTTACAATCCTGAATCCCTTGCGCCCCAAGCCTTTCCGGCCCCGTTTCCAGCCAATACTGGGACTTTCCATGATGCAATATTCATTGAAAATGATTTAAGACGCTCTAAACAGGTCCTGTATCCCTTGCGCCGCAAGGCTTCCAGAGCCTACGCCGCTTCCGCCGGCGTTTTCCATCCAAGAATCTTCCTCGGGTAGTGGTTCATCCACCGTTCCACCGCCTTGATTCTCCTCTGGCTGACCTTTCCGAAGTCCGTCCCCTTGGGAAACCACCGCCGTATCATCCGGTTATGCACTTCATTGCTCCCCTTCTCCCAGGCGGCGTAGCTGTGGCAGTAAAAGACGGTGAACCGTTCGCCGCCCAGCACGGACTTAATGAGCAGGTCATGCTCCAGGAACTCCGGCCCGTTATCCGTGGTGATGGTCTTGAACCGCTGGTAGAAATCCGGCGTGGTCCGCTCCAGCTTATCGAAGACGGCCCGGACGGAGGAGGCCCGTTTGTCCGGCAGTTTGAAAATAAGCTCCTGCCGGGTTCGCCGCTCGGTGAGCGTCAGCAGTACGGCCCCGCTTCCTTCCTGGGGGCCTACGACCAGGTCCATTTCCCAATGCCCATACTCCGCCCGGTCCCGGATGCCGGCGGGCCTGTCCACGATGGACGGTAAATCAGGATGGACGACTCTGGATTTCTCCTCGGTCTTCGGCTTCCGTTTCGGCTTCTCCAAAAGGTCCTCATTGGTGAGCTCCAGGAAAAGGCCGGAGTCTATGTAGTTATACAGGGTTTGGACGCAGATGGAGGTCTTGAAGCCCTCCCGCTGGGCCAGCTCCAAAGCCACGGCGGGGGAACACTTCTCCCGGAGCATCTTGTCCTCCAGGAAAGCGGCGAAGGCCCGGTCCTTCCCAATTTTGAGGTTCCGTCCTGTTTTTCTGCGGCGGTTTTTTTCGTGTATATCCTGCCCTTTCTCTGCCGAGTAGCGCCACTCGTCCCAATAATCGCAGGTGTGGAGATACCGTCCCCGCTTAATCTCGTTATAGATGGTCCTCCGGGAGAACCCCAGCTCTCGGGCAATCTGCGTAATAGGCACCTTATACCGCAGCTTCTCCTCCAGCCGGATTCTCTGTTCCCAGCTCATAATTTTCTGCCCTTTCGTCATAGCCCCGCATACCTCCATGCGTCAAAGTTTCTGACCTTGAACAGTCCGCCGCCCACGACCGAAGCCGTGGGCGGTCCTATTGTAACACAACTGCGCAAGCTGCGCCCGGAGGCCTCCAGCAAGATTGTGTTACAGCCTCCTCGAGGAGATGCGGGAGGCCCTCCGGGCCGGTTCGCATGTATGCTCCCCCGGGCCCCCTGGCCCAGCCTCCGAACGTGGCCCCAGGTCAGTCAGACCTCCCGCCTCCAGCCGTGGCCCCTGATTACCATCCCTTGTCTGCCAGGCCCCCGGCCCCAGCCCCCGACGCTTGCCGCACTGTAACACAATGGCATAGGCTGCAGCCGGAGGCCTGGTGTCAAACTGTGTTACAGCTCCTCTATCTCCCGCAATCGTCGGTCCAGCTCCCGCTGGAGGCCCTCCATGGTCTGCTCCAGCTTCTGCCGCTTATCCCGCAGTTTGAAAAACAGCGCCCATTGCTGCTTGACTTTCTCCTCTATCTCCGCCAGCTCCGCCTCCTTCTGCGGTAGCTCCCAGACGCACCGGGTGATAAGATTCTCGAACTTCTCCGTGAAGCTGTTCCCGACCTGCCGGTCAATGAGCTCCGCCAGCTCGTCCGAAAACCGGATGCTCCGAATGTTCGGTTTACTTGCCATGCTTCATTCCTCCCAAATAACGACGTACGGATATTTCAGGGCGTCCAACCCCATGGCGACGCAGAACCAGTAATCCGCCTGTTGCGGTCCGAGTTCTCCGCAGATACTGCCCCGCACTTTTTTCTTGAACGCCGCTGCCTTCTTTTTCGTTGTGAATCCTAAAAACCACCTCATGTCTCACGCCTCCTTTGCTTTCTCGTAGGCATAGCAAGTATACGCCGTTCCGTCGTCCTTGTGCCCTGGGCACTCCTTCCCGTAATGCTGGCATATTGCGCAGAGGTCCCATAGCTGCTTTTCCATGTCCTGCTCCTTCCTCCGGGACGCACCCGGCCCCAAAATAAAAACGTGTCGGCCCGCCGAAATCGGCCTCGGCGATTTCGGTTGCCTACCGTGGGCGCAATCACTGTTGGCTGTCAAGGGTTGGAGCAAAGCAGGAAGTAAGGAAAAGCTCCAGGTAATCAGAAGCGGAAAGCAAAAAAATTTTCCAGGCTCTTCGGAACCTGGAAAACTTTTTTGCGGCCCTTGACAGCCAACTGTTATTGTGCCACCGCCCCGGCATAGCCGGGGCTCCTTATTCCCCTCGTCCCCGCCGTGCCGGGTGTGAAAAAAACTCTTGACATCCGCCTTTGCTGAAAAAAGGATACAAAACGTCCATTTCCCCTTGACAGAGGAGAATGGACGTGGTAAAATAAAGCACTTATCGACAGCGGGTGGAAAATCCCCCCGCTTCATACCTTAATCGGAGTATAGCACATTTCCCAGAAGAATGCAAGAGCAGGGCGAAAGGTTTTTAACAACGGAGCCCGGCGTGTCTCTATCCCCGCCGCCGGTGGCGGCAGAAAGGTGAATGTGAAGATGGCCAAAGACAAGTATTACGGAAAGACCCTTCGCAAAAACTTCGCCCGGTATGAGGAAGTCGTCTCCATGCCGAACCTCCTGGAGATCCAGAAGACCTCCTATCAGGAGTTCCTGGATACCGGCCTCCGGGAGGTCTTCGCCGACGTGGGCGCGATCAGCGACTACCAGGGCAACCTGGAGCTGACCTTCATCGACTACAAGATGGATGAAAAGCCCAAATACGACGTGGAGGAGTGCAAGGCCCGGGACGCCAACTATGCCGCCCCCCTCAAGGTCAAGGTCCGCCTGCGGAACAAGGAGACCGAGGAGATCAAGGAACAGGAGATTTTCATGGGGGACTTCCCCCTGATGACCCAGTCCGGCACCTTCATCGTCAACGGCGCGGAGCGGGTCGTGGTCTCCCAGATTGTCCGTTCCCCCGGCGTGTATTACGGTCACGAGGTGGACCTCAAGACCGATCTGCCCATCCTCACCTCCCAGGTGATTCCCCAGCGGGGCGCGTGGCTGGAGTACGAGACCGACGCCAACGAGCTCTTTTGGGTCCGCATCGACAAGAACCGGAAGATTCCCGTCACCTGCCTCATCCGGGCCCTGGGCCATGAGGCGGGCTATGAGAGCCTGAAAACCGACCAGGGCATTTTGGACCGCTTCGGGGACGACCCCCGCATCGCGGCCACCCTGGAGAAGGACCCCTGCAAGAGCTACGAGGACGCTATGCTGGACATTTACCGCCGCCTGCGTCCCGGCGAGCCTCCCACGGTGGAGGCCAGCGAGACCCTGGTGACCGGGCTGTTCTTCGACCCCCGGCGGTACGACCTTTCTGTGGTGGGCCGGTATAAGTTCAACAAGAAGCTCTCCTTATGGCAGCGGGTTACCGGGCGGAAGCTGACTAAGGTGGTGCCGAACCCCCTGAAAGATATGCCCATTACCGATCCCGCCACCGGCGAGATTCTCTATGGCGCGAACGAACCCATCTTTGAGGCGGGTCATCTTCTCAGCAAGGAAGACGCCCGCCTGCTGGACGACCTGGGCGTCAGCGACGTGACCGTCGACGTGGACGGCGCGCCCCTCCGGGTAACCTCCAACGGCATGTGCGACATGAGCCGCTATGTGGACTTCGACCCCTGGGAGACCTGCAAGATCAAGGAGCGGGTCCGGTTCGGCGTCCTCCAGGAGCTGCTGAGCCAGTACAGCGGGGAGGAGCTCATCGACCAGATCCTTCTCCACAAGGATCAGCTGGTTCCCAAGCACATCATTGTGGACGACATCCTGACCTCCATCAACTATATGAACGGCCTGGCACGGGGCGTCTCCGTGAAGGACGACATCGACCACCTGGGCAACCGCCGCCTCCGGTGCGTGGGCGAGCTGCTCCAGAACCAGTTCCGCATCGGCTTTTCCCGCATGGAGCGGGTCATCCGGGAGCGCATGACCATCCAGGACATGGACATCGTCACGCCCCAGAGCCTCATCAACATCCGTCCCGTCACCGCCGCCATCAAGGAGTTCTTCGGCTCCAGCCCCCTGAGCCAGTTCATGGACCAGACGAACCCTCTGGCGGAGCTGACCCACAAACGCCGCCTCTCCGCCCTGGGCCCCGGCGGCCTGAGCCGCGAGCGGGCGAACATGGAGGTCCGGGACGTGCACTACAGCCACTACGGCCGCATGTGCCCCATCGAGACCCCCGAAGGTCCCAACATCGGCCTGATCTCCTATCTGGCCACCTATGCCCGGATCAACGAGTACGGCTTCATTGAGGCCCCCTACCGGGCGGTGGACAAGGAGACCGGCAAGGTCTCCGACCAAATCACCTATATGACCGCCGACGAGGAGGACAACTTCATCGTCGGCCAGGCCGCGGAGCCGGTGGATGAAAACGGCTGCCTGGTCAACGCCCGTATCACCGGGCGGCACCGGGACGAAATCGTCGACGTGGACCGGGAAATGGTGGACTACATTGACGTGAGCCCCCGGATGATGGTCTCCATCGCCACCGCCATGATTCCCTTCCTGCCCAACGACGACGCCAACCGGGCCCTGATGGGCGCCAACATGCAGCGTCAGGCCGTGCCCCTGCTGCGGCCCGAGGCCCCCATTGTGGGCACCGGCATGGAGCACAAAATCTGCATCGACTCCGAGATCGTGGTCCTGGCGGAGGGCGACGGCGTGGTCACCGACCTGGACGCCCGCCGCGTCACCGTACAGTACGACAACACGGAGGCCAACCCCGCCGGCCTCCGGGGGCAGAAAAAGACCTACAAGCTCATCAAGTTCCTCCGCTCCAACCACACCACCTGCATCAACCAGCGCCCCATCGTGGAGGTTGGCGAGCGGGTCCACGGCCGGGGCGTGGGCCCCGACGGCCAGATGATGGACCCCACCGTCCTGGCGGACGGTCCCGCCACCGATCAGGGCGAGATTGCCCTGGGCCGGAACATTTTGGTTGGCTTCATGACCTGGGAGGGCTATAACTACGAGGACGCCGTCCTTCTGAACGAGCGCCTGGTCCGGGAGGATCTCTACACCTCCATTCACATTGAGGAGTTTGAGATCGACGCCCGGGACACCAAGCTGGGCCCCGAGGAGATCACACGGGACATCCCCAACGTGGGCGAGGACGCCATGAAGGACCTGGACGAAAACGGCATCATCCGCGTGGGCGCGGAGGTCAAAGCCGGGGACATCTTAGTGGGCAAGGTCACTCCCAAGGGCGAGACGGACCTGACCGCCGAGGAGCGCCTCCTCCGGGCCATCTTTGGCGAGAAGGCCAGAGAAGTGCGGGACACCTCCTTGAAGGTTCCCCACGGCGAGAGCGGCATCGTGCTGGACACCAAGGTCTTCACCCGGGAGGGCGGCGACGAGCTGGGCCCCGGCGTGAACATGGTGGTCCGGGTCTATATCGCCCAGCGCCGCAAAATCCAGGTGGGAGACAAGATGGCCGGACGCCACGGCAACAAGGGCGTCGTGTCCCGAGTCCTGCCCCAGGAGGATATGCCCTTCCTGCCCGACGGCACGCCTCTGGACATCGTGCTGAACCCCCTGGGCGTGCCCAGCCGTATGAACATCGGCCAGGTGCTGGAGGTTCACCTGGGCTACGCCGCCCATGCCCTTGGGTGCAAGGTGGCCACCCCCATCTTCGACGGCGCACGGGAGGAGGACATCCGGGCCATGCTGGCCGAGGCGGGGCTGTTCCGCACGGTGGAGACCAGCGAGATGCTGTCCACCGACGGGAGCAAGCAGTATTACCTGGCGGAGGAGAATGGCCGCCGCCCCGTGACGGCGGAGGAACTGGCGGACGCCGGGACCCTGGCCGCCTGGAAGACGGAGGGCCGCCTTCTGGTGGCCGACGGCAAGAGCGTCTTGTACGACGGGCGCACCGGCGAGCGGTTCGACAACCCCGTCACCGTGGGCTACGTCTACTTCCTCAAGCTCCACCACCTGGTGGACGACAAGATTCACGCCCGTTCCACCGGCCCCTATTCTCTGGTAACCCAGCAGCCCCTGGGCGGCAAGGCCCAGTTCGGCGGCCAGCGCTTCGGCGAGATGGAGGTCTGGGCCCTGGAGGCTTACGGCGCGGCCTACACCCTCCAGGAGATCCTGACGGTCAAGTCCGACGACGTGACGGGCCGTGTCCGCACCTACGAGGCCATTGTCAAGGGCCACAACGTGCCCCAGCCCGGCGTGCCCGAGTCCTTCAAGGTCCTGGTCAAGGAGCTCCAGTCCCTGTGCCTGGACATCCAGGTCCTGGACGCCCAGGGCGAACCCATCGAGCTCCGGGAGGACGAGGACGCCATGGATACCTTCAACCTGGCCCGGATGGACGCCGACGATGAGCGCAGCCGCAGCGCCTATACGGAGGACCTGGCGGCGGAGTTCCAGGAATCCGGCTATGACATTGAGGACGCCCCCGAGGACGCCGGGGCGGATATCGACGCCGACTTCGACGAGGAGGACGACGGGGAATGATGCGTTCGTTGAATAAATCCGGAGCAATGAAGGAGGAACGCGGGATATGACCGACAACAAAACCGGCGGAAATATCGCCTTTGATACCATAAAAATCGGCATGGCCTCCCCGGAACAGATCCGCGCCTGGTCCTACGGCGAGGTGAAAAAGCCTGAGACCATCAACTACCGCACCTTGAAGCCCGAGCGGGACGGCCTGTTCTGCGAGCGCATCTTCGGGCCCACCAAGGACTGGGAGTGCCACTGCGGCAAGTATAAAAAGATCCGCTACAAGGGCAAAATCTGCGACCGCTGCGGCGTGGAGGTCACCCGGGCCAAGGTTCGCCGGGAGCGGATGGGCCACATCGAGCTGGCCACCCCCGTCAGCCACATCTGGTATTTCAAGGGCATCCCCTCCCGGATGGGCCTGCTGCTGGATATCAGTCCCCGCATCCTGGAGAAGGTGCTGTACTTCGCCAACTATATCGTCACGGACCCCGGCGAGACGCCCCTGAGCCGCAACCAGATTCTCTCCGAGAAGGAGTACCGGGACTACCGGGAGAAGTACGAGGACGACTTCCAGGCCGGCATGGGCGCGGAGGCCGTGAAGAAGCTGCTTCAGGACGTGGACCTGGAACAGCTCTCGGGCCAGCTCCACGCGGAGCTCAAGGGCTCCTCCGGCCAGAAGAAGGCCCGCATTGTCAAGCGCCTGGAGGTGGTGGACGCCTTCCGCCTCTCCGGGAACAAGCCGGAGTGGATGATCATCGACGTGCTGCCCGTCATCCCCCCGGAGATTCGCCCCATGGTCCAGCTGGACGGCGGACGGTTCGCGACCTCCGACCTGAACGACCTCTACCGCCGGGTCATCAACCGGAACAACCGCCTCAAGCGGCTCATCCAGCTTAACGCCCCGGACATCATCGTCCGGAACGAAAAACGCATGCTCCAGGAGGCGGTGGACGCCCTCATCGACAACGGCCGCCGGGGCCGGGCCGTCACCGGGGCCAACAACCGGGCTCTCAAGTCCCTCAGCGATCTGCTCAAGGGCAAGCAGGGCCGCTTCCGCCAGAACCTCCTGGGCAAGCGGGTGGACTACTCCGGCCGTTCCGTCATCGTCGTCGGCCCCGAGCTGAAGATCTACCAGTGCGGCGTGCCCAAGGAGATGGCCGTGGAGCTGTTCCGGCCCTTCATCATGAAAAAGCTGGTGGAGGACGGCACGGCCAACAACATCAAATCCGCCAAAAAGATGGTGGATAAGGGAGTCACCGAGGTCTGGGACGCCCTGGACGTTATCATCAAGGACCACCCCGTCATGCTGAACCGGGCTCCGACTCTGCACCGTCTGGGCATTCAGGCCTTCGAGCCGGTGCTGGTGGACGGCCGGGCCTTGAAGCTCCATCCTCTGAACTGCACGGCCTTCAACGCCGACTTCGACGGCGACCAGATGGCCATTCACGTGCCCCTTTCCGCCGAGGCCCAGGCCGAGGCCCGCATCCTGATGCTTTCCGCCAACAACCTGCTCCGTCCCCAGGACGGAGGCCCCGTCACTGTTCCCACCCAGGACATGGTGCTGGGCAGCTACTACCTGACCATGGACCGCATGGGCAGCGCCGAGAAGGGCGCGGCGGAGGTCTGGTGCGTGGACGCGGGAGACACGAACCTCACCGCCGGGGGCCCGGTGAACGCCGACGAGTTCCTGGCGGCCAACGAGGCCATTGAGGCGGAAAACAAGGCCGCCCGGAAAACCGGCGCGCCGGAGAAGCGGAAGGCCGTCTACAAGCCCCTGCGGATTTACGCCAACGAAAACGAGGCCCTCATGGCCTATAACGAAGGGGTCATCGGCCCCCACTGCCCCATCCTGGTCCGCCGGACCTGCACCGTGGACGGCGTGGACTACACCCGTGTCGTGGAGATCACTCCGGGCCGCATCATCTTCAACCACAACATCCCCCAGGACCTGGGAATGGTGGACCGGAGCGACCCCGCCCATGTCTGCGATTACGAGGTCACCGAGACCTGCGGCAAAAAGCAGCTGGGGAAAATCGTCGATAAAACCATCAACAAACACGGTTTCACCATGGCCGCCGAGGTCCTGGACGCCATTAAGGCCACAGGCTACAAATACTCCACCCAGGCCGCCATCACCGTCTCCATCGCCGACATGACCATCCCCCCCAAGAAGTACGAGATGGTCCGGGATACGGAGCAGAAGGTTCTGGACATTGAGACCCAGTACAAGATGGGCTTCATGACGGACCAGGAGCGCTACCGCAACGTGGTCCAGGAGTGGGAGAAGACCACCGAGGACGTGTCCGACGCCCTTCAAAAGAACCTGGACCGCTACAACCCCATCTTCATGATGGCGGACTCCGGCGCCCGGGGCTCCATGAAGCAGATCCGCCAGCTGGCGGGCATGCGGGGCCTGATCGCCAACACCGCCGGACGGACCATCGAAATTCCCATCAAGGCCAATTACCGGGAGGGCCTGACGGCCCTGGAGTACTTCATCTCCAGCCGCGGCGCCCGGAAGGGCCTGGCGGACACCGCCCTGCGGACCGCCGACTCCGGCTATCTGACCCGCCGCATGGTGGACGTCTCCCAGGAGGTCATCATCCGGGAGGAGGACTGCCATGTGACCCACGGCATCAAGGTCTCCGAGATCAGCGAGAACGGACAGGTCATCGAGAAGCTGTCCGACCGCCTCCGGGGCCGCTTCCTGGTGGGCGACGTGGTGGACGCGGACACCGGCGAAGTGCTGCTCAGCAGCGATAAAATGATGAGCGGCGCCGACGAGGCCAAGCTCCTGGAGTCCCGGAAGTGGGTTCAGGAGAACGTCCGCCCTGGGGACCGCTGCGCGTTTGACCCCGCCGGGGACCCGGACAAGAAGCCCACGGTGATGATTCGTACCGTCCTGACCTGCAAGGCCCCCAGCGGCGTGTGCGCCAAATGCTACGGCATGAACCTGGCCACCTCCAAGCCCGTGGGTCCCGGCGAGGCCGTGGGCATCATCGCCGCCCAGTCCATCGGCGAGCCCGGCACCCAGCTGACCATGCGTACCTTCCACACCGGCGGCCTGGCCGGCGGGGACATCACCCAGGGCCTTCCCCGTGTGGAGGAGCTCTTCGAGGCCCGGAAGCCCAAGCGGATGGCCACCCTGGCGGAAATCGGCGGCACGGTCAAGTTCGAGGAGGCCACCAAAGGAAGCCTCCTGAACATCATTGTCACCGCCCCCGATGGGGACACCCGGACCTATGCCGTGCCCCACACGGGCCTGCTGGTGAAGGACGGGGACGTCATTGAGGCGGGCCGCCAGCTGACCTACGGCGCCCTGAACCCCCACGACGTGCTCCGCATCCGGGGCGCGGACGCGGTGTACAACTACCTCATTCAGGAGGTCCTGCGGGTGTACCGCCAGCAGGGCGTGGACATCAACGATAAACACATCGAGGTCATCGTCCGCCAGATGATGCGGAAGGTCCGCCTGGAGGACGCGGGAGACACGAACCTGCTGGACGGATCCATGGTGGACGTCCTGGAGCTGGAGAACGCCAACGAGGACATCCAGCGCCGGAACGCCGCCGGGGAAACCCAGGAAACCGGCGAGCCTCTGCGTCCCGCCGTGGGCACCCAGCTCCTCATGGGCATCACCAAGGCGTCCCTGGCCACGGATTCCTTCCTCTCCGCCGCCTCCTTCCAGGAAACCACGAAGGTGCTGACGGAGGCCGCCATCAAGGGCAAGAGCGACCGCCTGGCGGGCTTGAAGGAAAACGTCATCATCGGCAAGCTCATCCCCGCCGGCACGGGCCTGACGGCCTATCACAACGCCGCCGAGGAGATTCTCCCCGAGGCGGCGGAGCCGGTCCTCGAGGAGGAGCCCGCTTCCGAGCCTATCATCCTGGGGAACGCCGTGAGCACCGCGGCGGAGACCACACCCCTCTCTATGGATTGAGTATCCGCGCAGACGAAAAGGACCGGGACCCGTAAGGGTCCCGGTCCTTCTATATACATAGGGGCGGGGAAGCCTTCAGCCCTTCAAGATATCCGTGTTCCGGTACTGGATGGCCTCCGCGAGATGAGCCGCGCCGATGTCCGCTTCCCCGTCCAGGTCGGCGATGGTCCGGGCCACCCGGAGAATCCGGTCATGGGACCGGGCCGTCAGGCCCATGCGCTGGAAGGCGTTCTTCATCAGCTTCTCTCCGGCCTCGTCCAGGCGGCAGAAGACCCCCAATTGCGCCGGGGCAATCTGGGCGTTGCAGGCCGCGCCGGACCCCGCCAAACGCTCCGCCTGGATGGCCCGGGCCGCGTCCACCCGGACCTTGACCTGGGCGGAGGACTCCGGGGTCTCCCGGCGGCGCATGGCCTCGTACTCCACCGAGGGCACCGTCACGTGAAGGTCGATGCGGTCCAGCAGGGGGCCGGAGATTTTTTCCACGTACCGCTCCCGGTCCCGGAGGGAGCAGGTGCACCGCCGGTCCGGGTGGCCCCGCCAGCCGCAGCGGCAGGGGTTCATGGCGCAGACAAACTGGAACCGGGCGGGGAGCCGCAGGGTGCCCCCGGCACGGGAGATGGTGACCTCCCCGTCCTCCAGGGGCTGGCGGAGGACCTCCAGGGCGTCCCGGCGGAACTCCGGCAGCTCGTCCAGGAAGAGGACCCCGTTGTGGGCCAGGGAGATTTCCCCCGGCCGCATGGCGGGCCCGCCGCCGGTGAGGGCGGAGGCGGAGACGGTGTGGTGGGGACTGCGGAAGGGACGGCGGGTCAGCAGGGGGTGCTTCGGGTCCGCCAGCCCCGCCACGGACCACACGCCGGAGGCCGCCAGGGCCTCCTCCCGGCTCATGTCCGGCAGGATGGAGGGCAGGCGCTTGGCCAGCATGGACTTCCCCGCTCCGGGGGAGCCGATCATCAGGAGGTTGTGCCCCCCGGCGGCGGCGATTTCCAGGGCCCGCTTCACGTTCTCCTGGCCCATCACGTCCCGGAGGTCCAGGAGGCCCGCCTCGTCCTCCTCCGGCGTCCAGGCCGGGGCGGGGGAGAGGGGCGCTTCTCCCCGGAGATGGGCCGTCAGGGCCCCCACGTCCGGCACGCCGTAGACCGTCAGCCCCGAGGCCAGGGTGGCCTCCGCGGCGTTGTCCGCCGGGACGAAGAGGGTCCGGACTCCGGCCTTCTCCGCCGCCAGGGCCATGGGAAGAACCCCCGCCACGCTCCGCAGGGAGCCGGACAGGGACAGCTCCCCCAGGAAGGCCGCGTCCGCCGGGGGCGCGGGCAGATCGCCGCCTGCCGCCAGCAGCCCCACGAAGATGGGCAGGTCGTAGAGGGTCCCGGCCTTCTTCTGCCCGGCGGGGGCCAGGTTTACGGTGATGCGGCTGACGGGGAATTTCGCGCCGCAGTTCTTCACCGCCGCCCGGACCCGCTCCCGCGCCTCCCGCACGGCGGCGTCGGGCAGGCCCACCACATCGAAGGCGGGAAGGCCCCCGGAGAGAAAGCACTCGGCGCTGACCTCGTAGCCGGAGACGCCGTTCAAGCCAAGGGAACGCACCGTGACCACCATAATATCCAACCTCCCGCAAAGCGCCGCTAGATTTGTATAGGAGCATAATACCACAAACTGGGGGAAATGGAAAGCAGAGAAATTTTACGCCGCGGAGGTTGCGGAAACAGGACGATTTTGGTATGCTATTGATTTGTAAAGCAGAAAGGAGCGGGAGAAGGGCAGATGAACCAGTATACATTCAGAAAAGCGAAAGAAGAAGAGGTTCCGCAGGTATTCCAATTAGTTCTGGAGCGGATGAGGTGGATGGATGAGCGGGGCATCTGGCAATGGAATGTGACGGACTATGACAAAGATTACCCGCCCTCCTACTATGAAAAACGCCGGAGGCGGGGAGAGCTGTTTGTCCTGGAGGATGCGGCGGGCAGGCTCGTGTGCGCCGCCGTGCTGAAGGAGCGCGACGCGCGCTGGAGCGACGATTCCCCGGCGATATACCTCCACAACTTTGTCGCCAGGGCCGGAGAGAGCGGCGCGGGCGGCGCGTTTCTCCGCTTGGCGGAGGAGTACGCACTGGAGAAAGGAAAAGCGTATCTGCGGCTGGATGCGGCGGAGGACAACGCCGCCCTGGCGGAATACTACGAGTCCCGCGGATTTTCCGAGGCGGGGAGGTGCCGGGATGGGCTGTACAAAGGGATCCTGCGTCAAAAGCGATTGACCGGCTGAAGCATAAGCGGGACCGGCCCTCCGGGCCGTCAAGAATCCCTGGGAAAATTTGTGCAAAAAATAACAAAGCGGCGGTTTACACCGGAGAACCGCCGTGTTATAATGAATACGCATGGGGTCCGGCGGGAGAGAGCTCCGGTCCCCTGTCTTGGAGAGATTGCCGTCCCCGGGCGGCAAATTTACAGGAGGTAAGTTTATGGCAAGAAAGTTCAAGTCCATGGACGGAAACAACGCGGCGGCCTATGTCAGCTACGCGTTTACCGAGGTGGCGGGCATCTATCCCATCACCCCGTCTTCGCCCATGGCAGACTTGGTCGACCAGTGGTCCGCCGCCGGTCAGAAAAACATCTTCGGCACCACCGTGAAGGTCTGCGAGATGCAGTCCGAGGCCGGCGCCTCCGGCACCGTCCACGGCTCCCTGGCCACCGGCGCGATGACCACCACCTACACCGCCTCTCAGGGCCTGCTGCTGATGATCCCCAATATGTACAAGATCGCCGGCGAACTGCTGCCCTGCGTGTTCCACGTGTCCGCCCGGACGGTGTCCAGCCACGCGCTGAACATCTTCGGCGACCACTCCGACGTCATGGCCTGCCGCCAGACCGGCTTCGCCATGCTCTGCGAGGGCAACGTCCAGGAGGTCATGGATCTGGGTCCCGTGGCGCACCTGGCCGCCATCGAGGGCCGGGTCCCCTTCGTGAACTTCTTCGACGGCTTCCGTACCTCCCACGAGATTCAGAAGGTGGCCGTGTGGGACTACGACGACCTGAAGGAAATGTGCAACATGGAGGCGGTGGACGCCTTCCGCAAGCACGCCCTGAATCCCGAGCGGCCCAATATGCGGGGCTCTCATGAGAACGGGGACATTTTCTTCCAGCACCGCGAGGCATGCAACCCCTACTACGACGCCCTGCCCGACGTGGTCGAAAAATACATGGGCAAGGTCAACGAGAAGCTGGGCACCGACTATCAGCTTTTCAACTACTACGGCGCTCCCGACGCGGATCGGGTTATCATCGCCATGGGCTCCATCTGCGACGTGGCCGAGGAAGTCATCGACTACATGAACGCCCACGGCGAAAAAGTGGGCCTCATCAAGGTCCGGCTGTACCGCCCCTGGCGCGCCGACAAGCTGATCTCCGCCATCCCCGCCACGGCTAAGAAGATCGCCGTGCTGGACCGCACCAAGGAGCCCGGCTCTCTGGGCGAGCCCCTGTACGTGGACGTGGTGGCTTCCCTGGCCAATGCGGGCCGGACGGATATCACCGTCATCGGCGGCCGCTACGGTTTGGGCAGCAAGGACACCCCGCCCCGGAGCGTCTTCGCCGTCTATGAGGAGCTGACCAAGGCCGAGCCCAAGCGCCAGTTTACCATCGGCATTGTGGACGACGTGACCCACCTGTCCCTGGAGGAGAAGCCCGCCCCCAACACCGCCGCGGAAGGCACCATCGAGTGCAAGTTCTGGGGCCTGGGCGGCGACGGCACCGTGGGAGCCAACAAAAACTCCATCAAAATCATCGGCGACCACACGGACAAATATGTCCAGGCGTACTTCCAGTACGACTCCAAGAAGACCGGCGGCGTGACGGTCAGCCACCTGCGCTTCGGCGACCAGCCCATCCGCGCGCCCTACTATATCAACAAGGCCGACTTCGTGGCCTGCCACGTGCCCGCCTATATCGTCAAGGCCTTCCCCATGGTCCGGGACGTGAAGCCCGGCGGCACCTTCCTGATCAACTGCCAGTGGAGCGACGAGGAAGTCAACAAGCACATGCCCGCCGTCGCGAAACGGTATATTGCCCAAAATAATATCCAGGTCTACACCATCAACGCCATCGACCTGGCGAAAGAAATCGGCATGGGCAAGCGGACCAACACCATCCTCCAGTCCGCCTTCTTCTCCCTGGCCAAGGTCATGCCCGAGTCCGAGGCCATCCAGTATATGAAGGACGCCGCCACCCACTCCTATCTGAAAAAGGGACAGGACGTGGTGGATATGAACCACAAGGCCATCGACGCTGGAGCCACGGCCTATAAAAAGTTCGAGGTTCCCGCCGACTGGGCCGACGCCCAGGATACCCCCGACACCGCCGCCCTCACCGGAAAGCCGGAGCTGGTGGAGCAGGTGAAGACCATCCTGAACCCCGTGGGCAAGATGGACGGCGACAGCCTCCCCGTCTCCGCCTTTGTCAAGCACGCCGACGGCCAGTTCGAGCTGGGCGCCGCCGCCTATGAGAAGCGGGGCGTGGCCGTCTCCGTTCCCACCTGGATGCCCGAGAACTGCATCCAGTGCAACCAGTGCGCCTATGTCTGCCCCCACGCCACCATCCGTCCCTACGCCATGACGGAGGAGGAAGCCGCCAAGCTCCCCGCCGCCGCCAAGGTCATCGACAAAACCGGAAAGGGCAAGGGCTACAAGTTCACCATCGCCGTGTCTCCTCTGGACTGCATGGGCTGCGGCGTGTGCGTGGGCGTCTGCCCGGGCCGCAAGGGCGAGAAGGCCCTGAAGATGGTCGCCCAGGAGCAGGAGGCCGCCCAGCAGGAGGTCTTCAACTACTGCGTGGCCGAGGTTTCCGAAAAGAAGGACCTCCAGGACAACACGGTGCCCGGCAGCCAGTTCCACAAGCCGCTGCTGGAATTCTCCGGCTCCTGCGCGGGCTGCGCCGAGACCAGCTATGCCCGTCTCGTCACCCAGCTCTTCGGCGACCGGATGTATATCTCCAACGCCACCGGCTGCTCCTCCATCTGGGGCGGTCCCGCGGCGACCTCTCCCTACTGCACCAACGCGGACGGCCACGGCCCCGCCTGGTCCAACTCCCTGTTTGAGGACAACGCCGAGCACGGCCTGGGCATGTATCTGGGCCAGAAGGCCATCCGCGACAGCCTGAAGGCCAAGACCGAGGCCCTCATCGCGGTGCCGCACACCTATCAGCCCCTGAAGGATGCCGCCCAGAAGTGGCTGGACACCATGGAAGACGGCAAGGCCAACGCGGAAGCCACCACGGAGTATGTTAAGCTCCTGGAAGAGAGCGTCATGACCGTGGACGACATCGTGGCCTTTACCGGAAGCCCCGAGGCCGCCAAGGTCTTCGGCGACCAGCTGCCCAAGTTCCAGGCCCACGCCAAGGAGCTCAAGGACTCCGGCGCGAAGTACTGCGACTGCGACGCCTGCAAGCTCTGCCTGGAGATTTTGAAGGATAAGGAATACCTGTCCAAGAAGTCCCTGTGGATCTTCGGCGGCGACGGCTGGGCCTATGACATCGGCTTCGGCGGCGTGGACCACGTCCTGGCCTCCGGCAACGATGTAAACATCTTCGTCTTCGACACCGAGGTCTATTCCAACACCGGCGGCCAGGCCTCCAAGGCCTCCAACATCGGCCAGGTGGCCCAGTTCGCCGCGGCCGGCAAGGAGATCAAGAAAAAGTCCCTGGCGGAAATTGCCATGAGCTACGGCTATATCTACGTGGCCCAGGTGGCCATGGGCGCCAACCCCGCCCAGACCCTCAAGGCCATCCAGGAGGCCGAGGCCTATCCCGGCCCGTCCCTCATCATCGCCTACTCCCCCTGCGAGATGCACAGCATCAAGGGCGGCATGATGAACTGCCAGGCGGAAATGAAGAAGGCCGTGGAATGCGGCTACTGGAACCTGTTCCGCTTCAACCCCGCCGCCGAAGGCGCCAAGTTCACTCTGGATTCCAAGGAGCCCGCCGGCGGGTATCAGGAGTTCCTGATGAACGAGGCCCGTTACAGCCGCCTCACCCGCGAGTTCCCCGACCGGGCCAGCGAGCTGTTCCAGCGCAACGAGAAGGCGGCCATGGACCGCTATCAGCACCTCCTCAAGCTCAAGGAGATGTACGAGGCGTAATCTTCCCTTCCAAGCACAAGAGAGGACCACGGGCAAAGCCCGTGGTCCTCTTTCATATTTGCGGAAGTTCAGCGTATCAGTTTTGCCAGCGCCGCCGCCAGCTCCTCACCCTGGGACCGGGTGAGGCCCTTGGAAAAGTCCGCGTCGGAGGGCTGGAGAAGTCCGGCGTCCCAGATTTTAGACACTGTGTCCTGCTCCCAGCCCTGGGCCAGCTCCGCCGGAACGGGGCCCTGGCGGCGTTCCGCCGGACTTGGCAGAATGAGGTCCAGGGCCTCGGCCGTCCGGCCCAGGAAGACGGCGGCCTCCCGCCAGGTGATGGGCCTGGCGGCGGAGAAGGTTCCATCGGCCCCGCCCCTGGCGACGCCCTCCGCCTTGGCCCAGGCCACGGCGGGGAGATACCACTCAATCCCAAAGCTGTCGGCAAAGGGGAGGTCCTCTCCAATTTCCACGGCGGGGCTTCCCGCCGCCTCGTAGAGCTGCCCGATGAACCGCCCCCGGGTCAGGGGCGCGTCATAGTGGTTGGCGGGGGCGAGCTGATTGTCCGGCACGGTGAGGCACCATTCCACCAGACTGTCCTTTCCATCCAGCGTGTCCGCCAGCTCCTGGGGGACGTAGATATCCGGCGCCAAGGCCACCACGCCCCGGCCCGCCGCCGCGTCCAGCAGGGTGTTCAGGTCCAGGTATTTACTGGACACCTGCCCCCGGACCTTGGAGTTTGGCAGGGAGAAGGTCTTGACGGCCCCGAAGTGGCAGACGCTGCCCCCGGCGTCCTCCCCGGCCAGAGCGCCGCCCATCTCCTGAATCTCCACGGCGTTGATGAGGGCGGAAGAGAAGGTGTTCTCCCCGATGAGGCCCACCAGTTTTACGCCGCCGTCCATGGCCTCCCGCAGAACCTCAAACAGGGGCCAGATCACCCCGTCGGACCCGCCGCCGTTGTTCCGGAGGTCCAGCAGAATCCGCTTGTAATTCCCGGCCTCCAGGTCTTTGGCCACGGCGGCGGCGAAGTCCTCCATGGAGAGGTCCTCAGCCTCCCGGCAGATGTTGTACTGGATGTAGTAGACGGAATCCGTCAGAGGCTTGGCAAAGTAATAGGCGTCCGCCGCCGCCGTCTCCGGCTGGGCCTGAATAAGGTCGGAGATGCGCACGGCCTCCAGTTTGTTCATCTCCTCCATGCCCATGGGCTCTAAGCTGAGGGTTTTCCCGTTTTTCAAGGTGACGGTCAGGGGCTCTCCGGCCTTCACCAGTCCCAGGTACTCATAGATGTCCGCCACGTTGCACGCTTGCCGGAAGCTCCGCCGGAGATGGACCGGGTTGTCGGAGGAGAACAGGGTTCCGTAAGCCTCTATGACCTCCTCTACCGGCTTCCCCGCCAGCTTCACAACCTCCTGGCACAGCAGATCCCGATCCTCCGGCGCAGCGGCGGAGAGATACCAGCTTTCCCCCCGCCGGACCAGGGAGAAGGGATAGCCCCGGAAATTCGCCAGACTTCCCACGGACACGCTGGTGTGGGAGTCTCCCGCCAGCGCCGTCAGGCGCATCAGGTCCAGCAGGAACTCCGTGTCCGTCTCCGTCTCCAGCCGCTCCTCAATCTCCGCCTTCACCTTCAGGAACTCGCTCTCCGGCGTGTTGGCGAAGGCGTCCGGGTGGGCCCCCGCCAGGACCTTCTCATAGAGGAAATCCAAGTCCTCCCGCCGCTGCGCGGCGCTCAGGGGCTCCGCCGCCAGGACCGGGACCGCCAGCAGCGCCGCCAGGCACAGCCCCAGGGCCTGCCGGGCCAGTTTTTTCAGTCTGTCCATAAAATTTACCCTCCATTTAACTAGTTCAATAATACAATAGTACACCTGGAGCTTTCCAATGTCAAGCCCCAAATAGTAATACGGGGCAGAACGGGAAAGTTCTTCAAAAAACCCGGCGTCCGCAAGGACGCCGGGCTTGCTCAAAATTCCCAGGGAGGCTTCTTGTCCCGGCCGGACCAGGGGTCCGGCCCGCTCGGGCGGGAGGCCGCTGGATTCTCCCGGAAAGACCAGGGGTCCAACGCCTCCTTGCGGCGGCGCTCCGCCCGCTCCCGCCGGGAGGGCCGGGCGCGGAGCCAAAACACCAGGACCAAAGCGGCCGCCGCGAAAACACAGAGGACCAAAGCGGCCTCCGGGTCCCATCCGTTCCCTTCTCCGTCCCAGGAGACCCGTTCCCCGTCCAGATAGCCCTCCAGCGCCTCCGCCAGGGCTGGAACGGTTTCCCGGTCAAAGATATCCCGAAGGCCCGCCTCCTCCGCCGCCGCCCGGTAGGGCAGGGAGAGGGACAGGGCGGACAGCTCCAGGTAAATTTCCTTGGCCTGCCGGGGACTGTCCAGATAGAGGAACCACAGGTCCAGAGCGGAGAGGGCGGAGGTGGCGTAGCTGATGAAGTACAGGGGATTCTGGAAGTTATGGGCGTTCTCCACCCAGGCGGGGTCCGTCTCCACGCCGGGGTTATAGGAATAGCCGTAGTCCTCCGACAACTCCTTGAAGAGCCGGTCCAGGTCCTCCACGGTCATTTCCGGGTTTTGGTAGGCCGCCACCTGGAATTCGTCGTAAAGGCAGCCGTCCAGCACGGAGTCCAGGATGTTGTAGAGGACGGCGGACTCGTAGACCTTTCCGTACCGCTCCCCGAAAAGCGTTCCGGCCTCCCCGGTGAACATCAGCTCCAGGGCCTGGGAGTCGATCTCCCCCACGTCAATGTTGAAGTCCGACCAGAGGTCGTGCTGGGTGCAGTGGAAGGTCTCGAAGAAGTGGCCGAACTCGTGGACGGTGTCGCTGAGATCCTGGTAGTCCCCGTAGGGGCTATTGAAGATAAAGGCGCTGCCGTAGGCGGGCAGGGCCACGGTGTAGCCGGTGGGCAGCTTGGCCTCGCCATATGCAATGTCGTAGAGGCGGTGGTCCCGCAGAAAGCGAAAGGTCTCCCCCATCTCCCGGTCAAAGCTCTCGGCGAAGGGCTGGATGGCGTCCAGGACCTCCTCGCCGTCCATCCGGCTCCGGACGCTGAGGGCCCGGAGGTCCCTTTCATCGGTCTCGTCCAGCAGGCGGAGCTGGAGGGGGAGAATGTACCGCTTCGCCAGCTCCCGCAGCTTGGCCGCGTCCCCCAGGCCATAGTCCCGGGTGTAGAGGGCCTCGTAGGCGTAGTCGGCGTAGTTGTCATAGCCCGCCCCTTGGGCCTGCTCCGTCCGCAGGCGGACCAGATGGAGGTAAACCTCCCCGGCGGCCCGGGACCGCTCTTCCGCCAGGGCCTGGCTGACGGCCTCATAGGTCTCCCCGCCCACCCCGGCGGACTCCAGGGACTCCGCCGTCCAGATGCGGCCCTCCGCCAGGACGGGGACGCCTTGTTCCATAATCTGGTCGTAGGTCTGAATGAGCCGGTCTTCCTCCTCGTAGAGGACGGCCTCCTCCTCCGTCAGGCCCCGGTAGCCCAGGAGGCTGTCCGCCGCGCCCTCTCCGGCGTCCGCATCCAGGATATCGCCGTAGGGAGAGGCGGCCAAAATGGCCAGGGCCTGATAGCAGCGGTCGGTAAGCCGGGTCTGCTGGGCGGAGAGTTCCAGGTACAGCGCCGCCTCCTCCGGAGCGCCGCCGGAAGCGTCATATTGGATGGAGCTGAGGTTGGTCTTGGTGGCCAGCAGGTCCATTTCCTCCAGGATTTGCCCATAGAGGGCCTGGACCCGGCGGCGGGTCTCCTGGCTTCCCCGGTCCCGGCTGTGGCGGGAACAGGCGCTTTCCAGCTCCTTCAGGGCGGAGAGCAGGGCCGCCTCGTCGAAGGCGGAGGCGGGGAGCATGTCGGCGTAGTCCACTTCCCGGTGGGCGGAGGCGGGAAATTCCCATTTCACCGCCAGCGCCGGGGTGGGAAGCAGGGCCAGGGCCAGCAGCAGACAGAGGGTTTTTTTCAGCATACAGGACCTCCCGAAGGCTCAGGACCGCACCCCGCGCCGGAGGAGCAGGAGGGTGCTGAGAACGTCCAGCACGGGGAGAAACTGGCAGACGCTGTGGAGAATGGCGGCGTCCTCCCCGGATTCCCGGAGGCAGCGGATATACAGCCAGCCGGTGACGCCGCTTTGGATGATCATCAGCCAGGTGAGGCCGATGGGAATGGGGACCAGCAGGAGGAAGACGCCCCGGGAGGCGGCCACAAGGGTCCCCCAGGCCAGGACGCTCCAGAGGAAGTTCAGGATGTGGAAGGGAACGGCCCCCAGCTTCAGCGTCCGCCAGGCGGAGCGGAGCCGGGCCATGTCGTTCCGGCGGTAGGCGGAGACGGCGGCCCCCACGCTGAACCAGCCCAGGAGCTGGACCAGTCCGATGATGAGCAGATAGGCCAGCAGCAGGGAGCCGTTGGAGCGGTTCCACCCGGCGCCGCCCCAGCCCAGGTATAGAATGCCGATGGGGGCGGCGGCGCTGAGAAGCAGGTGGACGTACATCCCCGCCAGGAAGAGCCTGGCCGTTTTCATGGCTCCTCCCCGGCCTCTTCGGCCTGGAGCCCCGCTCCGCCCCGCGCGGCCTCCACGTCCGCCGCCGTCAGCCGCATCAGGTCCTCACGGGTGACGTGCTCCCGCCCCGCCAGGCGGGTTGCCTGGCAGATTAAAATGCGCTCGAAGATGTTGCGCACCCCCCGTGCGTTGCCGAAGGACTCCGGGTCCCGGTTCTCCTCCTGGAGGAAGTCCCGGACAAGACCCTCGGCGTCCTTCTCCAGCTCATAGCAGCCCTTCCCGCAGCGCATCTTGAAGATGGCCAGCAGCTCCTCCGGCGTGTAGTCCTCGAAGTGCAGAAAACGGTTGAACCGAGATTCCAAGCCGGGGTTGGAGTGGATGAAGCGGTCCATCAGGTCGTCGTATCCGGCGGCGATGACCACCAGATCGTCCCGGTGGTCCTCCATGGCCTTGAGGATGGTGTCGATGGCCTCCTGGCCGAAGTCGTTCCCCGAGGAGCTGTTGAGGGCATAGGCCTCGTCAATGAACAGCACGCCCCCCAGGGCTTTTTCCACGGCCTTCTTGGTCTTCAGCGCCGTCTGCCCCACGTAGCCCGCCACCAGGCCGCTCCGGTCCACCTCCACCAGCTGTCCCTTGGAGAGGATGCCCAGGGAGTGAAAAATCCGGGCCATGAGGCGGGCGATGGTGGTCTTCCCGGTGCCGGGACTGCCGGAGAAGACCATGTGGAGGGATAGGTCGGCCACCGGAAGGCCGTTCTTCTCCCGGAGCTGGTGGACCTTCACCAGGTCGATGAGATTCCGGACTTCCCTTTTTACGGCGGCCAGGCCGATGTAGCCGTCCAGCTCCTTTTGCAGGTCCTCCAGCTTTTCCGGAGGGGGAGTGGCCTCCTCCTCCGTGCCGGGCGTCCCTCCGACGGACTTGGAGGTTTCCGGAGCTTCCGGCTTCGCGCCGGACGCGCCGGGAGCCTTTGCGGACCCGGCGGTCCGGGACGCTTCCGGCTTCTTGGCCTCCGGCGCGGGGCGCGCGCCCCAGAAGTCCGTGCCTACGCGGCGGAGGTTGTGCTCCGTCAGGGTCTGGATGACCTCCAGCTGCTGGAGGATGATTTCGTCCTTTTTGTCCTTCTTGTCCATAAGCGTCAGCCTTTCATCAAGTCGGTGTGCCGGAGTCCCCGGAAGAGGCAGGCGGAGGCCAGCCCGGTCAATCCGCCGGTAAGCAGG
The DNA here is from genome assembly GCA_009773995.1 of Oscillibacter sp. Taxonomy (GTDB): domain Bacteria; phylum Bacillota; class Clostridia; order Oscillospirales; family Oscillospiraceae; genus Oscillibacter. Next base: position 28,996 of record VSMY01000010.1, read on the forward strand.
GATACCGCCAGCAAAACGGGCAGATAATAGAGGGGGGCGGCGCTGCCCAGGGTCAGCAGGGCGGCGGCGATTTGGCCGCAGTTGTGGGCCGCCGCGCCGCCTACGGACACGCCGTAAAGGGAAAGCCCCCGCCGCCGGGAGAGGAGGACCATGGTCCCCATGGCGGAGAGCCCCCCCAGCAGGGAGAAAATCAGGGCGTTCATGTTCCCGGCGAAGAGGGCCCCCAGAAAGCACCGGGCCAGCAGAATCAAAAGCGCGTCCCTCGGACCCAGGGCATAGAGGGCGAAGACCGTCACGATGTTGGCAAGCCCCAACTTCACGCCGGGAACGGGGATGGCCAGGGAGAGGGGGAAGAGGTTCTCCAGATAGCTCAGCGCCAGGGCCATGGCCGTCAGCAGGGCGCAGAGGGTCAGCTGCTTGGTGGTCAGTTTCATCCTGCGCCTCCTAGCCTAATACTGCGTCCACGCCGTTCGGGTCCGGCGCGCCGCCCTCCAGGCGGATGATGATCCGGGCCGGGAGGCAGACGATGCTCTGCCCGGACCGGAAGATGGCCCCGGTGCGGACACAGTCCTGGGTGGGGCAGTCGGACTCCGCCACCCGGACGCCGTTTTCCGCATCGCTGCGCCGGATCCGGCTCAGCGTCAGGGTATAGCCGTTGTTCCTGTAGACCCGGGGCCCCTCCCAGCGTTCCAGGTCCAGGCGGTCCACCTCCGTTCCGTCCACGGACACCACCGCCGTCAGGGCCAGAGAGGTCCCGCCCCGCCACTGGAAGAAGGCGATTCCCAGGGCCAGGGCGGCAACACACAGGATCACCAGAGCGTCCCAGGCCGTGGGCCGGAGCTTGGGGGACGGCCTCATGGGGAAACCACCTCAAGGGTGTACCCGCTGGCCTCCTCCAGGGTGAAGCGGTCCGCCAGCCCTTCGGTGACCACCGCCCGGCCGTCCTCCGTCACCAGGACCAGGTCAAAACCGGCGTCCGGGACGCCCTTCCGCCAGAAGTCCAGGGCCTGTTCCTCCCCCATGATGAAGAGGGCGGTGGACAGGGCGTCGCACATGGTCCCGCTGCCCTCCCCGATGTTCGCCACTACGGTGACGGAGCTGAGGCCGCTGTCCGCCGGGTATCCCGTGGCCGGGTCAATGATGTGGTGATATCGCCTGCCGCCCTCCTCAAAGTACCGCTGATACCCTCCGGAGGTGACGGCGTAGGCGTCCGTCAGCGCCAGCACTCCGGCGAAGGCGTTCTGCTCACCCGCACGGGCCGGGTCCTGGACGCCTACCCGCCAGGGCGTCCCGTCGGGCCGGTCGCCGTAGGCCAGGACGTTGCCCCCCAGATTGATGTTGGCCCGGGGCACGTCGTATTCCCGGAGGACCTCCACGATCCTGTCGGCGGCGTAGCCCTTGGCGATGCCCCCCAGGTCGATGGACTGGCCGGGACCCAGGCGGACTGTGGCCGTGTCGGTGTGATAGTCCGTCATGGAGACCTGAGACCCGTCCACCAGCTCCAAAAGCCCGTCCAGCTCCGCCTGGGAGGGGACGCGGAAGCCGTCGGCGGTGAAGCCCCAGGCGGAGACCACCGGGGCCACGGTGACGTCAAAGGCTCCGTCCGTCAGCTCATAGTACCACCCGGCGCTCCGCAGCAGGCGCAGCAGGTCCCCCTGGATCTCCATTCGCCGCCCGGCGGCGTTGAGCCGGGAGACATCGCTGTCCTCCAGAGTCCGGGAGAGCTTCTTCTCCAGGTCCCGGATGGTGTCCTCACAGGCGTAGGCGGCGGCGGGGGAGCGCTCCCCGTAGGTGGTAATGAGCATGGCGGTGTCCATGGCGATGACCTGGATGCTCTCCTGGGCCTCGTCCGGGCTCATCCGCGCGCCGCAGCCGGAGAGGAACAGGACCGTCAGTAAAACATATGCGGTGAGTCGTTTCATAGAAAACCTCTTTGTCCGTCTGGTTGTGATTTCAACATGGTATAGTATAGCACGGCCTGGGCCGCTTCTCAACGAAAAAGGGAAAGTTCGGCGAAAAAATAAAAAACCTGGCGGGAAGGGCCTTGCAAAAGGGAGAAAAGTCTGCTATACTATTTAAGCGTGTCGGCGGAGAGCGTTTCCGCCGGGTATTTTTGAAAGAAAAAACACCTTGGAGGTCTTGATAAATGGCAAAAAATCCGAACGGAAAGTCCCCGAAGCGGGATAATTCCCTGTACGGCGCGACCATCTTCTTCCTTGCGGCCTGTCTGGCGGAAATATACCTTCTGGTTCTGCGCAGATATTACATCCACGGCGACGTGGTGACGGAGGCCCTGCCCTGGCACAACCGGCTGTTGATTTTCGCGGGCCTGGGGGCGGCGGCGCTGGTCCTGGGCATTGCGCTGAGCGTACTTTGGAAGGCCGACCAGCGCAAACGCCTCATCGGCTGGTGCCTCGTGGGCCTGGGCGTGTTCTTCGGCGGCGGCAGTATGCTGATCCGCCTGTATTTTGAGTCCGCCGTGACGCTCCTCAGCGTGGTGGTGCCGGTGGTGATGGTGCTGACCGTCATCTGGGCCTTCTATGACCGGGAGTGCTCCGTGGCCATGACGGCTCTGAGCGGGACCCTGATCCTTCTGTGGATGTGCCGCCGCCTGTTCAATCACCTGACTCTGGGTCTGCCTGTGAAGGCGCTGGCGGTAGTCTACGTTCTGCTGCTGGCGGGGGTATGCTGGCTGGCGAAAAACAAGAAGCTGGGGAATTTGCTTCCCCCGGACGCGGATCTGCTGCCCATCTACGCCGCCACCGGCCTGTCCGCCGCGGCGGTGGTGCTGGGCCTGTTCAGCTCCGCCATCGCTTACTATGCCATGTGGGCCCTGGGAATCGTGGTCTTTATCCTGGCGGTTTACTACACCGTGAAGCAGCTGTAAGCCCCTCAAACGATACGTGAAAGCTCCGCCGTCTTGAATGACGGCGGAGCTTTTTGTCAGTCCGTGAAGGTCCCCAGCCGGATGTCCATGCCGATTTCAAAGGCCCGGTCCCAGGGGAAACGGTAGTTTTCCAGGGCCACGCCGCCCCAGTGCCGCTCTTCGACTGCCGCGTCCGGGGAGAGGGAGGAGAGGAAGGAGCTCCGCTCCAGGCTGCGGATAACCGGGGCCGTTTCCTGTTCCATGCCCGCCTCCAGGCGGCGGAGCAGGTCCTCCCGGTCCAAGTCGGGGGACCAGAAGTTGTTGGGGTCCCCGCCCAGGCCGTTTCGGATATAGGCCAGCAGGTCGTTCCGCACGACCCCCTTGTAGCAGAAGTCCTTGAGGATACTGTCCGCCAGGGTCCGGGCCCAGGCCCGGTCCATTGCGTCGGTGCCGCCCCCGTTTCTCAGGACGGCGTACCGGGCCGCGCCGTGGCTTAGGGCCGTGCCGGTGACAATGGCCATGTCCAGCATGCCGGAGTAGGCGATGAGGTATCCCAGCTCCGCCTGTTTGGTCAGGGCCTCGTAAACCTCTGTGCCGTAGGTCCCGTTGCTGGCGTCAATGAGGATGGTGGGCCGTTGGGCTTTCTCATAGTCCCGGAGGGCCCCGATGAGCTGCTTGCGGTAAGCGTCCATTTGCTCCGGGTCCTCCGGCTGGGTCAGAACCAGGATTTGCAGATCCGCGCCGTCGGACTCCCGCAAATCGAAGAAGGCCAGATGCTCCGCCATGATTTCCGTCAGGGGCTGGAAGTCGTACTCACAGGCGGGCCGGTCCTCCGTGCCGCCGAAGTATTGGACGCACGCGCGGCCCCCTGTCCAGCCCGTTTCGTCCAGGTACATCCGGGCCACGGCCTTGAAGGCCAGATCGTCCACCCCGGAGAGGAGCCAGTCGATCTGCTTTCCGTCCTCTCCCGTCTCAGCCCGGAGGCCCTGCCGGAGAAAGGCAATCTCGTTTTTCTGGATGCAGTCCTCCAGGGAAGAGTCGTCGATGCCGATGAGGAGGCGGAAATTCTTGTATCCGGGTTTTGCCAGCGTGTCCTGCACTACGTAGGAGAGGAGCAGCTTCCGCTCCCGGGAGCGCAGGTTCCGGAGGGCGGTCTCATAGGTGCCCTCCGCCTTGGTTTGGGCCCGGAGGTCCTCCCCGTTGGGGCCCCGCCAGTAGCTCCCACAGATGTCCTCCAGATTCAGCGCCTCCCCCTCCAGGGTCCGCCGGGGCAGGGCCCCGAAGGCCCGGATGGCGTTGTACTCCTCCAGAGTCCCCCCCTCATAGCCCACGGTGGGTGCCAGCCGCATGACGGAATCCAGCAGCCAGACCATGTTGTGCTCGTCGGCGGCAAGGGCCGCCATGAGTTCCTCCAGCAGGTCGAAGACCTGGGCGGTCCCGCCGCCGGGGAGTTCGACGTCATAGCCGCTGGCGGACCGGGAGGCCACCAGTCCCCCGGAGTGGAGCTGATCCAGGGAGAGGATGTAGCGGTCGCACCCCGCCGCCTCCTGCTCCAGCACCCAGCTGTACAGCCGCCCCATGTCCCCGTGCTGGGTTCCGTTTTCGTTGAGGGGCTGGCCGTCCAGGGCCGTCCGGTATAAATCCCGGTCCGGCGTGGCCAGGGCGTAGCCCAACGACTCCGTCAGATACACCACCCGCTCCACGTTGTCGGGCCGGTCGTCCAGGGGCACGTAGGCGACGGTCTTCCCCGGCTCCGAGGCGGCGGGCTCCGGGTAGGGCAGGGGCTCCGTCCGCTGATATCCGCACCCGGTCAGCAGAACCAGAGCCAGCAGTACCGCCCGGAGGCGTGTTGCTCGTTTCATAAAACCTCCTTAAGAAAAAAGGCGGGACCGTCACGGCCCCGCCCTTCGCTTTAAAGTCCCAGGCCCCCCAGGTTCAGCCCGCCGGTGATGCCGTCCATGGCCTTGTCCATGGCGTCCCCGGCCTGGCGCAGGGCCTCGTTGACGGCGGAGACCACCAGATCCTGGAGCATCTCCACGTCCTCCGGGTCCACCGCCTCCGGCTTGATGGTGAGGGAGGTCAATTCCTTCTTGCCGCTGGCCACGGCCTCCACGGCCCCGCCGCCCACGCTGGCGGTGAAGGAGCGGTTTTCCACCTCCGTCTGGGCGGCGTTCATGGCCTCCTGCATCTGGGCGATCTGCTGCTGGACGGCAGCCTGGCGCTGGGCGCCGGTGGCCTTCATACTGCCGCTGCTGAAGCCGCGGCGGGCGCTGTATCCCATGGTCATCTTCTCCTTTATTCTTTGATTTCAATGTTGTCAAACTGACGGCCGAAGGCCACCAGGTTTTTCAGGTTCTCCTCCGGGGAGGACTTCGGCGGATCCCCTGTCCGGAGGGCCAGCCGCACCGGGCCGCCCAGCAGGGCTTCCCCCTCCTGTTCCAGGATCTCCCGGACCCGGTCGTTGTCCAGGCGGCCCACGGTCAGGTCGTCCGGGGCGCAGACCGTCAGCAAATCCCCCTCCAAAAAGCCGGAGCACATGCCCAGGAAGGGCCGGTACATGGGGGACAGGCGGTTTTTGCAGTTCTCCGCCAGGGTCCGCCACCAGCCGCCGTCCACCGCCCTGGCGGGGACGCTTTCAGCGGCGGGGGCCGCCGGAGGCGGGGCCTCCTTTGGAGCTTCCGGCGGCGGAGCGTCCTCCGGAATGTCGTAGACCCGCTGTCCGGGCTCGTCCATCAT
>VSMY01000100.1 GCA_009773995.1 Oscillibacter sp.
GCCCCGGACATCCCCGCCCACCAGGACGCCCGCCCGGTACAGGCGGTAGACGCCCTTGGCGCCGGGGTCGGTCATGGGCACGTCGGGGATGGCCCCGTCGGTGACGATGTTGATGCCCCGCAGCGCCTCGGAGGGCAGGGCGTTGGCCATGATGGCGGCGAAGCTCCGCCGGGTGGCGGGGGCGGTGTAGTCGTCGTACTGGTCGGCGGTGACGATGCTGGTGTTCAGGGCGTACTGGAGCCCGCTCATGCCCTCCGGCATGGACCAGCCGTTATAGGTCCGGTGGAGCAGCACCGCCAGGGACACCACCTCGCCCAGGGTGACCTGGTTCTGGGGGCCGAAGCGCCGCCCGCCGTCCGTCAGGCCCCGCTCGTAGAGGGTGCGGACGCCCTCCTCATACCAGGCCCCGGCGGGCACGTCGGAGAAGACGCCGGGGGTGTAGTCCCGGGTCTGCCGGAAGTTGTTCAAGCCCAGGGCCATGCCGGTCCACAGGTTCGAGGAGACGGCGGTCCGCCCGTCCCAGGGCCCGTAGGCCATGGCCGCGGGCGCGGTCAGGCTCAGGCACAGCAGCGCCGCCAGGAATGATGAAAGGATCTTTTTCAAGGGAAGCCCTCCTCCGCGTTGCGCGATTCTTTGTGGTTGGTTCGGTTCTATATAGGATATATAGAATAAGAATAATCCTCCCGCCGCCTCCCGTCAAGGGGTTTCGGCAAGATTGGAAGAAAAAGGGGGCGGGATCGGCAAAGCGGACGGCACAGCCGTCCGCTTTTCGTATCTCGTTTTCACGCAATCCGCGCCAGCCACTTCAAGTCATAGGGCTCGAAGACCACCTTCTCATAGGCCGCCACGTCCAGAGGGGTCCCGTCCCAGTCCCCGTGAATGTCGCCGTTTTGCTTGATGAGGATGTCGTAGAGGATATCGTAGGTCACGCCGTCCGCCGGGTCCGTCTCCACGATGGTGGAGTAGGGCAGGGTCTTGTGGTAGGTCAGCTCCAGCCCGTGGTAGTCGAAGTGGAACCCGCAGCGCATCCGGCAGCCGTCCAGGCCGGTGTACCGGGCGATGCTCTTCAGGTCCTGGAGAATCTTGTCCCCCTCCTCCTCATAGAGGTTTTCCGGCGTGGTGGCGGTGTAGTCGAACCGGAACTGAATGGAGGCGCCGGGGACCTTTTTAAAGCGGTCCAGGTAGGGGATCAGGTCCTGGGCCGGGTAGTCCTTATACAGCACGCAGTTCACCCGGAAGGGCACGGGCAGCCGGGCCAGCAGATCGTCGTTGGACTCCACCACGTACTTCTGCATGTGCCGGGAGACGTTGATGCAGGTGATTTTATGCCGGTTCTTCTCCGTGAAGGCCAGAATATCCTCCTCCGTCTGGAACTCGGACACGGGGAGGGTGGTGTTGATATAGACCTTGTGGGTGGTGGGAATCTCGTCCAGCATGGACTGGAGGACCCCAAGGTCGGCGAAGGGTTCGCCGCCGGTGAAGACAAAGTCGCAGGAAGGCGTAATGGCGTCCATCCGGCGGATGCTTTGGCGGATTTTCTCGGCGGAGAAGCCGGTCAGGTCCGCGTATTCGCCTTTATTGATGCAGAAGGGGCAGTGGTTCTTGCAGTCGTAGGGGACGAATACCGTCACCGTCGCGCCGCCTTCCCGCGTCTTGTAGGGATGCTTCATAACGTCGTCTCGCCTTTCCGTCTGTAGTGGGAACGGCCAAAGCCGTACACGAACTACTATTTTAATGGATTTTCCCCGGAAGGTCAAGAGCTATTCGGAAATTCGCCCTTGAAAAAATGTGTGGGGCGCGGGGAAAAGGCTCCCCCGAGAGGGGGAGCCTGTCTCTATGCGGTCACGCGCGCGTTTAAAAGTCCGCGCTTCCCACCGTGCGGGGATGGGGCAGCACGTCCCGAATGTTGCTGACCCCTGTGAGGTACATCACCAGCCGCTCGAAGCCCAGGCCGAAGCCCGCGTGGCGGCAGGAGCCGTAGCGCCGGAGGTCGCAGTACCACCAGTAGCTCTCCGGGTCCATGCCCAGCTCTTGAATCCGGGCCTCCAGAACCTCCAGCCGCTCCTCGCGCTGGCTGCCGCCGATGATCTCCCCGATGCCGGGTACCAGGCAGTCCGCCGCGGCCACGGTCTTCCCGTCGTCGTTCAGGCGCATGTAGAACGCCTTGATCTCCTTGGGATAGTCCGTGACGAAGACCGGGCGCTTGAAGACCTGCTCCGTGAGATAGCGCTCGTGCTCCGTCTGGAGGTCGCAGCCCCAGTAGACCTTGTAGTCGAACTTGTCGTTGTTCTTCTCCAGGATCTCCACGGCCTCGGTGTAGCTCACCCGGCCGAAGTCGGAGGAGGCCACGTGCTCCAGCCGCTGCTTCAGGCCCTTGTCCACGAAGCTGTTGAAGAAGCTGATTTCATCCGGGCAGCGCTCCATGACTTTTTTAATGGCGTATTTGATCATGGCCTCCGCCACGTCCATGTCCCCCGCCAGGTCGCAGAAGGCCATCTCCGGCTCGATCATCCAGAACTCGGCGGCGTGGCGCTGGGTGTTGGAGTTCTCCGCCCGGAAGGTGGGGCCGAAGGTGTACACGTCCCCGAAGGCCATGGCGAAGTTCTCCGCGTTCAGCTGGCCGGAGACCGTGAGGTTGGCGGGCTTGCCGAAGAAGTCCTGGGTGAAGTCCACCTTGCCGTCCTCCGTCCGGGGCGGGTTCTCCGGGTCCAGGGTGGTGACCCGGAACATCTCCCCCGCGCCCTCGCAGTCGCTGGCGGTGATGATGGGGGTGTGGACGTAGACGAAGCCCCGGCTCTGGAAGAACTCGTGGATGGCGAAGGCGGCGGCGCTGCGTACCCGGAAGGCGGCGGAGAACAGGTTCGTCCGGGGCCGCAGGTGCTGAATGGTCCGCAGGTACTCCACGGTGTGCCGCTTCTTCTGGAGGGGATAGTCCGGGGTGGAGGGGCCCTCCACCTCGATTTTTTCGGCCTTCAGCTCCAGGGGCTGCTTGGCCTCGGGGGTCAGGACCACCGTGCCGATGACGATCAGGGCCGCGCCCACGTTCTGGGCGGCGATATCCTTATAGTTTTCCAGGGTCCCGGCCTCCATGACCACCTGGAGGTTCTTGAGGCAGGAGCCGTCGTTCAGCTCCACAAAGCCGAAGTTCTTCATGTCCCGGATGGTGCGGGCCCAGCCGCCCACGGTGACGGTTTGGCCGCCCAGGGCTTCCTTGTCGGCGAAGAGGGCCGCGATTTTTGTGAGGGTCATAGCGTTCACCTGATTTCTGTGATTTCGTTGGATGGCATTTGGATGGTATATTATATCATAAATTTTTGGTTTTGCAAGGGGCTCACTTGTGATACTTCGTCCCGGCGTTGATCTGGCAGGCCCGGTAAATCTGCTCCAGCAGCATCACCCGGGCCAGGTGGTGGGGGAAGGTCATGGGGGACATGGACAGCCTTGCCCACGCCTCCGCCTTGATGGACTCGTGAAGCCCGAAGGACCCGCCGATTAAAAACGCCAGCCGCTTTTCCAGCCCGCGTTCCGCGCCGGCCGCCCAGGCGGCCATGGTCCGGGCCAGCTCCTCGCTGGACTGGAGCCGCCCCTCCACGCACAGGGCGATGAGGCGGCAGGAGGGCGGGATTTTCCGGCGGACGGCCTCCGCCTCTTTCAGGAGGGCGGCGTCGATCTGGGCCGGGGACGGGTTCTCCGGCAGACGCTCCTCCGGCAGCTCGAGGATTTCCAGCTTGCAGGTTCGGCTCAGGCGCTTTTGGTACTCCGCCGCCGCCTCGGCGTAAAACTTTTCCTTCAGCTTCCCTACGCAGAGAAGGGTGATCCGCTGCATACCGCGCCTCCTTCCAGCACGTAGGCCCCGCTGAGGCCGTCCCGGGGGGCGGCGGAGAGGCGGGGGCGGAGCCCCGCGGCGGCAAGGGCCGTCTCCACCGCCCGGAGGGCCATGGCGGGGGTGTTGTTCTCCTTGCTCAAATGGGCCAGGACAATCTCCCGGGCCCCGGCCCTGGCCAGGGTGACGGCGAAGGCGGCGGCGTCCTCGTTGGGGAGGTGCCCCGCCGGGCCCAGAATGCGCTTTTTCAAAAAGTAGGGATAGGGGCCGCTGCGCAGGGTCTCCACGTCGTGGTTGGCCTCCAGCACCGCCAGAGCCACGCCCGGCAGGACGGCCTCCGCCTCCGGCGTGACAAAGCCGCTGTCCGTCAGCAGTCCGAAGCCCCCGTCGGGGGTGTCGAACCGATAGCCCAGGGAGCCGGGGGCGTCGTGGGACGTGGGAAAGGGGGTGACGGCGCAGTCCTTCACAAAAACCGTTCCCTCCGCCGCCTGTAAGCGGTCCTCCGGAAGGACCATCCGCCGCTTAAGGTCCCGGCCCGCCGCCGCCGAGGCGTAAACGGGACAGTCCGTGCGTTTCAAGAGGGTCTGGAGGCCGGAGATGTGGTCCGAGTGGGTGTGGGTGATGAAAACGCCGTCCAGATCGGAAAGGTCCAGTCCCAGGGCCAGCAGCCCCTGGCGGATGCGGCGGCAGGAGATGCCCGCGTCCACTAAAATGGTTCCGCCCTCCCAGCTCAGCGCCAGCGCGTTCCCGGAGGAGCCGCTGGCCAGGGTATGTATGGTCGTCAAACCGCGGGACCTCCTTTTCCTTTCAGCGCGTCGCCAAATTCCTTCAAATCCGCCTTTGCCTCCGGGGGAAGTTCGTTAAAGTCCACGCCCCGCACCGCCCCCTCCAGGGCGTAGAGGTGGACCAGGCAGACATTCGGGTACAGGGTTTTCAGCCGGAAAAAGGCGTCCTTGGCCCCGGCCTCCGCCAGCTCCTCCGGGGAGCGGATGCCCACCGCCGCCAGCTTCCGGGCCATCTCTTTTCCAATGTTTTTCATGGATGTCATATCCGGCATGCCGTTCCTCCTCCGCGCTTACAGCTTCATGTACAAGAGCGGGTAGGGCCCGCCCTGCCCGTCGGTCTCCGTGCGCTTGTAAACGCGGAAGCCCATGCGCTCGTAAAAGCCCCTGGCCTGGGGGTTCTGCTCGTTGACGGCCAGCTCGCTGACCTGGCAGCGGTCCATTCCGTATTGCAGCAGTTTCCTGCCCAGGCCCTTCCCCCGCTCCTCCGGGGAGAGGAACAGCATCTCCAGCCGCCGCCCGTCCATTCCCATGAATCCAATCGGGAATCCCGGCTCCTCCTCCGCAGTCACCAGCCGGGGGACCTCCCTCAGCGCCTGGGGAACGCAGGCTTTAATGGCCTCGATTTCGCCGGGGGACAGAAAGAGGTGGGTCGCCCGGACGGACGCCTCCCAAACCTCCAGCAGGCGCTCCAGCAGCTCCGGCGTCCTGGTCTCGATTTCCATGATGTTCATACGCACTCCCAAACGCTGAAAGCCGGGAAACGGAAGAACCCCTTCCATCTCCCGGCAGATTTCCAATCGTGTTCCAAGGTCAGCCCAAGTTCAGCCGCCGGCGCTCCTCCGTCTCCTCCACGGCCCGGATGTTGGCCCCCAGCCCGCGGAGTTTTTCCACCAGGTTCTCATAGCCCCGCTCAATGTAGTGCACGCAGGAGATTTCGCTCTGCCCCTTGGCGGCCAGGGCGGCGATGACCAGGGCGGCTCCCGCCCGGAGGTCCGAGGCCTGGATGGGCGCGCCCACCAGATGGTCCACGCCCTCCACCACGGCGGTCTTGTCGTCCACCTGGATGCTGGCCCCCATGCGGCGGAGCTCGTCCACATAGCGGTAGCGGCTGGACCACACGCTCTCCGTCACCAGGGAGATGCCCTGGGCCAGGGAGAGGACCGTGGTAATCTGGGGCTGCATGTCCGTGGGGAAGCCGGGATAGGGCAGGGTCTTGATATTCGCCCGGCGCAGCGGCCCGTTCCGGCGGACCAGGAGGGTGTCCTCGTGCTCCTCCACCTCCACGCCGCATTCTTGAAGCTTGGCGGTGATGCAGTCCATGTGCTTGGGGATGATGTTTTTCACCAGAATCTGCCCGCCCGCGGCGGCGGCGGCGGCCATGTAGGTGCCCGCCTCAATCTGGTCGGGAATGATGGCGTAGCTGCCGCCCCGGAGGCGGTCTACGCCCCGAATCTTAATGGTGTCCGTGCCCGCGCCCCGGATGTTGGCCCCCATGGAGTTCAAAAAGTTTGCAAGATCCACGATGTGGGGCTCCTTGGCGGCGTTTTCAATCACCGTCCGGCCCTCCGCCATGACGGCGGCCATCATGATGTTCATGGTGGCCCCAACGGAAACCACGTCCAGATAGATGCTGGCGCCCTGCAGCCGCTCCTCGCCGACGGTGGCCCGGATGAAGCCCCCTTCCACCGCCACGTTGGCCCCCAGGGCGTTGAAGCCCTTGATATGCTGGTCGATGGGCCGGACGCCGCCGAAGTTGCAGCCGCCCGGCAGGGCCACCTCCGCCTGGCCGAAACGGCCCAGGAGAGCGCCGATGAAGTAGGTGGAGGCCCGGATGCGCCGGGCCAGGTCGTAGGGGGTGCGGGTGGAGTGAATGTGGCGGCAGTCCACCTCCACGGTGTGGCGGTCCAGGCTGCGGACCCCCGCCCCCAGCTGCTCTAAAATATTCAAGCACAGCGTCACGTCGGAAATCTGGGGGATGTTCTCAATGCGGCAGACCCCGTCCACCAGCAGCGCGGCGGGGATAATCGCCACGGCAGCGTTTTTCGCGCCGCTGATTTCCACTTCGCCAAACAGGGGCGTTCCGCCCTGTATCATATATTTCGTCAAAATATTGACCCTCTTTTCAAGCAACGGTTTGCCGGTCCGGGGCATTTGCGGGAGGCACAAGAAACAGTTTGCCCGGCTGGCGGCGCTTCATACCCGCGCGGGGCGCGGGGAGGAAAATTCTTCTTTAACGGTTTTTACACGCTTTGTTATGATAGCACAGCGGAGGAAAAAATGCAAACCTTTCCTTCCGTGTTTTTACATAATATTTTGACGAAAAAGCCTGCCGGCTTCCGCAGACGGGGAAAAAAGCCCGGCCCAGAGGGCCGGACCTTCAGGAAAAATCTGGATAACGCCGGGGCGTTCGGGGGGTCAGGAGGCGCCCTCCCCCGTCCGGGAGCCTCCGGCGGTGACCGCGCCGGTGAAACAGTTGACGAAGTAGTCCTCCGTATCGGTGACGATGCGCCATGCCGGGTCCAGGGACATGGAGGCCCCGGCGGTCTGGAGCTCATAGCACAGCCGGGCGTCCGTCACCGTGGAAGCCACCGCCGCGCTCTCCCGCCGCATCCGCTGAAAGGCCGTCAGGGCCCCGGCGGCGGAGAGGGGTTCCTCCCCCGAAACGGGGGTTCCGGTCTTGGGCAGCAGCGTGCCGCTGACGGCGGTGAGGATCCGGTTTTCCACGGTGAAGGTCACCGTGCAGTTGAACACCGGAAGCTTGCCGTAGACCCCCGGCGTGGTGAACACGCCGCTGCCCTCCTCGTCCAGCTGGACAGCGGGGTCCTCGTAGGAAAAGGTCCGGCAGAACTCCCGGCAGAAGTCCTCCACGTCCCCCTCCGCCAGGGTCCCGGCGGCCTCAAAGCCGCCGCTGGAGCGGAAGAGGGCCTCCCCGGAGGCTCCGGCGTAGTGGAAGATGCCGCCGCCCTGGTCCATGGAGGATGGAGCTCCGCCCAGGAGGAAGGCGGCGGCCTGCTCTTCCAGGGCGGCGTCCCGAATCAGGGCCACGCCGCCGGGGGGAACGTCCCGGGAGACGGCTCCGGGGTCCAGGGTCATGCCGTCCTCCTGGAACAGGGCCGCCAGCTGCTCCGCCGTGCGGTGGAAGGCGTCCCGCTCCGCCGCCCGGCGCTGGGCCAGGGAAAAGAGCAGGAACGCGTTCAGCAGGACCAGGATCAATAGGATGATGTTTTTCAGGCGGAAGCGTTCCATAGGGTGTTCCTCTCAATCCGACAGCCAATAGGCCCGGCATTCCCCGCCGCGCTCCGCGTAGCCGACGGAGAGCTCCTTTCCGGGGTCCGCGGCGGCCACGGCCAGGGCCTGGGGCAGGGGCAGCAGCAGGGAGGGCTCCTCCGCCGCCGTGTACTGCCGGAACCGAAGGCTCAGGGCGGTGACGGCGGCGCCGGTGAGGGTGACCTCCGCGGCGAAGCCGCCGTCCTGAAAGCGGACGGGCACGCCCTCCAGCTGGTAGCCGAAGCGGAGCACCGTCACGTCCCCGCTGCGGCGGAGGCTTTGAAGCCAGGGCTGAATCTCCCCGGAGACGGGGGCCAGGAGGCCCCCCAGCAATGACCCGGCTCCCAGGGCCGCCTCTCGGGCCGTGGGCAGGTCTCCGGCGGCCTTCACCCGGAGGCTGGGCTCGTCCCCGCTCTGGTAGTGGATGGTGTTGTCCGGCCGGATGCGCAGGGTCCGGTCCCCGTCTATGATGAGCTCCGTGCCGTTGGACTCCGTGTGGCGGGTCCGGCTCCGGGGGTTGAAGCCCAAGGCGGAGAGGAGCCAGTCCGTCCCCCCCGCCAGGGGATCCCCCAGGGTATAAGCGGGCAGCTCCGGCGGCTGGGCGGGCAGCAGGGAGCAGGGGTCCAGCTCCCGCTCCAGGCCGCCGCCGTCCATGGCGAAGGAGGCGTCCCCCAGCTCATAGCGGCTGACGACCTGCTCCAGGCTGTCGGCGGAGACGGCGGTGGAGGCCCGGAAGCAGCTCTCCCCGCCGTCCCAGAGGTAGAGGACCGCCCCGCCTTCCTGGGGGACGATGAGCAGGCGCCGGGCGGAGAGGTCCTCCCGAGGGGAGACCTCCTCTCCCCCCCCCAGCAGGCCCGCCAGGACGGACAGGGGCAAAGGCTCCAGAAAGTCGTAGTAAAGGGAGGGGCCCCGCAGGGCCCGGAGAAAGTCCGCCCCGGTACAGGGGATATAGTCCCGGGCGGAGCCCAGGGCCTCCAGCAGGCGGCGGCCCAGGGGGTCGGCGAAGGCCGGGTCGGCGGTGGTGTACGCCAGGCCGCCGCAGCGGCCGTAGTCCCCGGTGACGGCGGTGCGCACCGGGGCGGTGAGCTCCGCCGCCGGGGCCGCGGACTGGGCGGGGCCCGACGGCGCCTCGCTGGTGGTCAGGTTCAGGTTGTAAAGCTGGGTCTGGGTGAAGAGCACCGCCGCCGACAGGGCCAGCAGGGTGATGAGAATGTTCTGGACCAGGTTCCGGCGGTCCCGCCGCAGTTCCTCCATGGCTCAGCCCTCCC
>VSMY01000101.1 GCA_009773995.1 Oscillibacter sp.
TTTCTATACAAACCTCACAAAATACGACAGTGTCTGGCGCTTATGCAACAGTTTAAAACCGCGCGGCGTGGTAAGCTTTTTCATGCCGTCATCACAAACCAAGACTAAGGATGGGACTTATGCAACAATTTAAACCGGTGACAAAACAGGACGGCGCCAAGCTGCGGCGCTATTACAAGGACTGCAATTACGGCCTCTGCGAGTACTCTCTGGGGACCAAGCTCATGTGGAAGAAGGTGCTTCACCCGGCCTGGGCGGAGATTGCGGGCTGCCTGGTGGTCCGCAACCGGGACGCGGGCGGGTGGAACTTCGACTACCCCGTCCCCGGCCCGGAGGGGGACGTGGACGCGGCCCTGCGGGCCATCGAGGCGTATTGCCTGGAGGCAGGGCAGCTGCCCGTTATCTCCATGGTGCCGGAGCACTTGGCGGCCAAGGTGCTGAGCCGCTATCCCTATGTCCGGGTCAGCGACATCCGTACCTGGCGGGACTATGTGTATTACCGGGAAGACCTCCAGTATTTCACCGGGCGGCGCTATTCCGGCCAGCGGAACCACATCAAGAAATTCCGGGCCCAATGGCCGGAGGCGGAGGTCCGGCCCCTGACGGCGGCAAATATGGACGCGGTGGAGCGGTTCTGGAAGGACTACGAGGCGGAGTTCCCCAAGGGAGACAACGTCAAGGCCCTGGACGAGCTGAAGCTGGCGAAAAAGATGCTGAAGCTGGCAGGAAAGCCCTGGTTCTTTGGGGGCGGCATGTTCGACGGGGACAAGCTCATCGCCCTGGCCCTGGCGGAGCGCTGCGGGGACACCCTCATCATCCACATTGAAAAGGCGCTGTACTCCTACACCGGGGTGTACCCCGCCTTTGTCCAGGCCTTTGCCCTGGCCTTCGGGGGAAACTGCCAATGGATCGACCGGGAGGACGACGCGGCGGACAAGGGCCTGCGGACCTCCAAGCTCCAGTACGGCCCCGCCAAGCTGGCCCCCAAGTACCGCTTTGAGCCCATGAACGAGCTGATGCGCCATATCACGGAAATTCCCAAGGTGCAGACCGCCCGGCTGACGCTCTCCGCCCTGACGGAGAAGGACATCCCCGCTTATAACGCCCTGGTGCTGGACCAGGAGCGGAACCGCTGGTGGGGCTATGACGACGTGGCGGGCCTGGGGGGCCCGGTGGAGGAGCGGAGCTTCTATGACGTTGCAAAGCGGGACTTCGAGAACCACCTGGCGGTGAACTTTGCCGTGCGGCTGGAGGGGAAGCTCATCGGCGAGGCGGTGTTCTACAACTTTGACTGCCGGGGCGGCGCGGAGCTGGGCTGCCGCATTGACAAAGCCTACGCCGGGAACGGCTACGGCGTGGAGGCATTCACGGCGGCGGCGGAGTGGGGGCTGTACAAGCTCCACCTGGGCCGGGTGTTCGCCAAGTGCTTCAAGGAGAACGAGGCGTCCTACAAAATGCTCTCCGCCTGTATGCGGAAGCACGGGGAGGACGAGACCTTCTTCTATTTTGAGAAGCTGGTATAAAAAACGCGGCCCCCGGCAAAAGCCGGGGGCCTTGGTTATGTACGACCTTAATAGAACTCCTTGATGTACGCCTCCACGTCCGCCCGGGTTCCCATATAGGGGCCCGGTGTCTCCATCTTCAGGGAGACCAGCGCCGTGGCGGTCTGGAGGGCCGTGGGGATGTCCTGGGTCAGCCGCTCGTTGATGTAGCAGGCGAAGGTGGTGTCTCCCCGCCCGGTCCGGCCTCCCAGGCTCCGGGCCTTGATGGGGCAGGTGTAGATTTCCTTGCCGTCGTAGACCAGCACCTCCGTGTTGTGGGTGATGAGGATTTCCTTTGCGCCCCAGCCGTAGAGGACCTTGGCGGCCTCCACCCGGTCCGTGAGGCTCGTCAGAATCTCCGCCTCGGCGGCGTCGGTTTTCAGGAAACGGACATAGGGGAGCAGCTCTTTTTTAGCCTCCCAGTCCCGGTAGACCATGCCGCCGTTTTCCTCCCAGCGGAGCATGCACTGCACGTCGATGGCCAGCATGGCGCGCTTTGCGGCGAAGGGCAGGAACTCGTTGGGGATGTCCCCGCCCACAAGGCCCGCCAGGTGCCAGATTTTCGCGTCGATTTCCTCCGGGACCTCCTCGGGCCGGTAGGGGTCGATCTTGCTGTCCACGGTGGAGGTCCGGCGCTCCCGGTCCGGGGTGTGGTAGACGTTCTTCGTGACGAAGGAGTGGGTGCTGTGGAGGGGGAAGACCGTCACGTTGGGGGCGGCGGCGAAGGCGGCCTTCAGGTCCACCTGGGCGGTGTCCGCCTTGGGCAGGACGGCGGTCTTGTGCCCCATGTTGGCGGCGGCGAAGCCGGAGTAATACACCGCGCCGCCGATGGCCTGGACGGTGGTTCCGTCATAGTCCACGTTGGTGTCCTGGGCGATTTCTCCGATAATCAAGGTGTTGAACTGGCTCATTTCGCTTCCTCCTTACGGATGGCCTCGTCGGCCTCCACAAATTCCTGAAACGCGGGGCTCCAGAGATGGAATTTGTGACTTTCAATCATGCGCTTGTAGGCGAAGGAGTCGTGGACCCGCTCGGGAAGGATCACGGCGGTTCGGGCCTCGTCCCCGTCCCGGTGGGTGTCGGACCCGGCCAGGCGGTAGTATTCGGGGTGTCGGCGGCAGAGCTCCAGGGCCTTGTCGTTGTTGTTTTCGTGCCGGGGGTTTCCGTTGATGATTTCCGCGCCGTGGACGGCGGTCTCCTGGACCGGGGCGCTGCCCTTGCGGAAGGGGTGGGCGTGGATGATGAGCACCTGGTCGTGGTACTTGTCGAAGAACTCCTGGGCGCTCATGCAGCAGATATAGGGGTTGGAGCGGAGCCACTGTTCGTCGATGCCGTAGACCAGGTAGTCGTTGTCGTTCTCCGGGAAGCGGAGCTCCGCCCCCAGGATGACGTCCAGGCCCACCTCGTCGCCCCGGCGCTTGGAGGCGTGGTAGCCGCCCAGGTAGTGGTCCATCACCTTATCCCAGTTGTGCTCGGTGTCGATGCGGGAGAGGTACTCCGGGTGGAGGTGGTCCGTCACCACCAGGCCGGTAAAGCCGTTGCGCACATAGCGGTCCACCACGTCGGCGGCGTAGAGGTGGCCGCAGCGGCTGGTCTCGGCGGTGTGGGTGTGGGGGTCGTAGCGATATCCGTTCATAATGAAAATTCCCTCTTTCCTGGCGGGGCGGCAGCCCCTGTTGTTGACTGTATGTTATGACGCGTGCAGATCCCGGCAGGTGCTGCGCTTGATCAGCGTGGGCATCAGAATCTGATGGACATAGCCCTGGGTGCCGTTCTCAATTTTATCCCGGAGCATATCCACCGCCTGTACGGCCATATCCCGCTTGGGCTGTTCCATGGTGGTCAGCTCAATCCTGGGCAGGGCGGTGGAGGAGATGTTGTCGAAGCCGATGAGGCTCAATTGACCGGGGATACTGATGCGGGCGTCGTCCGCCGCCTTCAGCACACCCAGGGCGTTGGAGTCCGTGGAGGCGAAGATGGCGGAATAGTCGATGGGCTTGGCAAAGAGCTCCTTGGCCAGCTGGTAGCCGCCGGTGATGGAGGAGCGGGTGAATTCGCTGTTGAAGAACCGGGGGGTCAGTCCCAGCTCCTGGCAGGCCCGGATATAGCCCTCCGCCCGGAATTGGTGCGTGGTGGTGTGCCGGCGCCCGAAGTAGAGGATGTCCCGGTGGCCCAGGTCATAGAGGTATTTGGTGCCGATATAGGTCCCCCGGCTGTTGTCCACGGCCACGTAGCTCTGGGGCTGGTCCCGGAGGTTTTCGCTGAGGAAGACCGTGGGCACCTGGTCCGTGTAGGCCCGGATGTTTTCATAGGTCTTGGGACTCTGGGGGACGATGAGGATGCCGTCCACCTGGCGGCTGAGGAGGAGTTTTACCACGGTCTTCTCCTGCTTCAAATCCGGCCCGGAGTTGCAGAGCATAATGTTGTAGCCGTGGCTCCTGGCGCTCATCTCGGCGTAGTAGGCCAGCTCCGACATGAATTGGTTGTCGATGGAGGGGACCACCAGCCCGATGAGCCCGGTGCGCTTGGTCACCATGGAACGGGCCACGTAGTTGGTGGTGTAGCCCATCTCGTCACAGAGCTTGATGATGCGCTCCCGGGTGTCGCTGCCAATCTGGTGGCTGCCGGAAAGGGCGCGGGAGACGGTGGCGTAAGATACGCCGGCGGCCTTGGCCACGTCCTTCAAAGTTACACTTTTCACAGCTTTTCATCCTTTCCGCGCCACTGGAAACCGTAAACGTTTCCGCTTTATTTTTTTGAACCGGCCGGACTCCGGCCAGTTCAGGTTGTCAAGTAAAGAATATCCGATTTTCCCGGCAATGTCAATAACAATCTGGATTTTTCCCATCTTTGGGCAGAAAAACGAAAAATAATCGAAGTCTTCGGCGTTTGGCATATTGACAAAGGACCTGTGTTTCATTTAGAATAAAGCTGAAAAGGCCGCAAACGTTTACGGTTGGGCCGGAGACGGCCCGGCCGCCTCCTGGAGCGCCGTTCCAGGGACCCGCGACGTCTACCACATTATAAGGAGGAATTCTAAATGACCCCCGATATCAAAACGATTTTCTTCGACGTTGGCAACACGCTCCGCATCGTGCTGAAAGAGCAGGATTTCATCGACCGGGCCGAGGCCGGGCTGATGGAGCTCATCCACACCACCGAGACCCATGACGAGCTCTTCGCCAAGCTGGAGGAGCGCTGGGCGAAATACCGCAAGATGTCTAAGAACACCCTGCTGGACGCCTCCGAGGGCGAGCTGTGGACCCAGTACATGCTGCCGGAGTACGACACCAACATGATCTTTGCCAACGCGGCGAAGCTGACCCGCCTGTGGCGGGACCACGACGGCCGCCGGGTGGCCCGGCCCGACGCCGTGGCGACGCTCAAGGAGCTCTGCGCCCGGGGCTACACCCTGGGCATCATCGCCAACACGGTCACCGAGACGGAAATCCCCGACTGGATGGCCACGGACGGCGTGGCCCAGTGCTTCAAGACCACCATCCTCTCCTCCAAGGTCCGCCTGCGCAAGCCGGACCCGGAGATCTACCACCTGGCCTGCCGCTGCATCGGCACCCCGGAGGCCAACTGCGCCTACGTGGGCGACAACCCGGTCCGGGACGTGGAGGGCACCCAGGCCGCGGGCTTCGGTATGATGATCCGCATCGACGAGCCGGACACCCTGAACATGGAGCACGCCACCGGAAAGGAATTCACCCCCGACCATGTGATTACCGCCCTGAGCCAGCTGCTGGATATCTTCCCCGCCCGTACTTAAATACATAAGGAGGGAACACGCCATGGATACGACTAAGCGTTACAAGGCCGTCTTCTTCGACCTGGGAGGCACCCTGCGCATCGCGTTGCTGGAGGAGCCCTGGATGAAGCACGCCCGCCGGAAGATGGCGGAGATCGCCGGATCCCCCGT
The DNA here is from genome assembly GCA_009773995.1 of Oscillibacter sp. Classification (GTDB taxonomy): domain Bacteria; phylum Bacillota; class Clostridia; order Oscillospirales; family Oscillospiraceae; genus Oscillibacter. Next base: position 5,467 of record VSMY01000101.1, read on the forward strand.
GCCCTATGAGGAGTTCTATCAGATGATCGAAGAGCGCTACGAGCCCTACCGGGACTGGGCGCTGAGCGAGAATAAGGAGTCCAATGACGAGGAACTCTGGTGCAAGTGGCTGCTGCCGGACTACGACCAGGCCCGCATCAAGCAGGTCTGCCACGAGCTGAGCTTCCAGTACCGCCAGTGCAAGGGCCGCCGGGTGGTGGTCGACGGCGGCGTGGAGGTCATCAAGGGCCTCCATGACCGGGGCTATAAGCTGGGCATCATCTCCAACCTCATCGGGGAGAACGAGGTTCCCGACTGGCTGGAGGAGGACGGCCTGGCGGAGTACTTCGACACCGTCATCCTCTCCTCCGTCTGCGGGCTGCGGAAGCCCTGCTCCGAGATCTACGACCTCGCCTGCAAGGACATCGGCGTGGCGCCGGAAGACTGCGTGTCCGTGGCGGACAACGTGAAGCGGGACATCACCGGGGCCAAGGAAGCGGGAATCGGCTGCAACATCATTTTCCGCTCCCCGGAGAAGAAGCACGCCGTGGAGTTCACCGAGGCCAACCGCCCCGACGCGGTGGTCGGCGACTTCCGGGAAATTCTGGACCTGCTTCCGCCTTTGAACTGAATCCAAGACGGGACGTCCGGGGAGACCCGGACTATCCCGCGTTTCAGAGAAAACCATTTCTATATAGGAGGCTGATGGACTATGAACACCGATATCCGTTACATCTTCCTGGACCTGGGGGGCACCTTCCGGGTCATCGACGAGGACCCCGAATACCTCTCCGCCGCCCGGGCGAAAATCGCCGAGCTCTGCGGCGTGGAAACCGACAACCCGAACCAGTGGTTCAGCGACGTCATCGACAAGCGGTATGACAAGTACCGGGACTGGGCCCTGAAATTCATGTGCGAGGCCCCGGAGGAGGTCCTGTGGACCCGGTGGCTTGCCTATGACATGGACAAAGAGCGTATTTTGAAGAACGCCGCCGAGCTGACGTACCAGTACCGCCAGACCAAGGGCCGCCGCACGGTGGTCGAGGGCGGCGCGGACACCGTCAAGGAGCTCTGCGCACGGGGTTACACCATGGGCATCATCAGCGACTTGGTTGGCAAGCGGGAAGTGGACGAGTGGCTGGACGCCGACGGCCTCCGGCCCTACTTCAAGACCGTCCAGCAGTCCTCCATCACCTACATCCGCAAGCCCGGCCCCGCCATCTACTACTACGCCATGGAGGAAGTGGGGGCCCAGCCGGAGAACTGCTGCTACGTGGGCGACAACCTGAACCGGGACATTGTGGGGGCCAAAGCCGTGGACTTCGGCATGACGGTCACGGTGCAATACGACCGGAGCAAGCCCCTGAAGCTGACGGAGGAGAACATGCCCGACGGCAAAGTCTACACCTTCCCCCAGCTGCTGGACATCTTCCCCCAGCGGGGCAGGGTGGCCGTGGAGAAGCTCATCGCCCCCAGCGAAGGACAATAATTCGAGGAGGTTTTTCATATGGCAGACATCAAACGCGGCGGCGCTCAGCTGGCTGAGGCCGTCAAGAAGGCATACGAGCTGGGCCAGGACGACTACCACCTGGAGCCCATGGTCCTGGTAGAGGACGGCAAGCCCGTGGGCAAGATCGGAGACGGCGACGCGGCCATCTTCTGCTGCCGCCGGGGCGAGCGGGAAATCGAGCTCACCGAGATGTTCACCGAGCCCGATTTTGACAAAGTGGACCGCCGGATGCTCCGGGACCTGGACTTTGTCATCATGACCATGTATCACGACAAGTTTAAGGACCTGCCCATCGCCTTCGCCCCCGCCAAGGTGGTGAAGCCCCTGGCCCAGGTCCTCAGCGAGGCGGGCAAGACTCAGTTCCACTGCGCCGAGAGCGAGAAGTTCGCCCATGTGACCTTCTTCTTCAACGGCGGCGAAAACAACCCCTTCCCCGGCGAGGACGACGTGTGCATCCCCTCTCCCAAGGGCATCGACTTCGACCAGCAGCCCGAGCTGTCCCTGCCCAAGGTGGCGGACACCGTCATGGACGCCCTGGGCAAATATGATTTCGTGGTGACCAACTTCGCCAACGGAGACGTCATCGGGCACACCCAGAACACGGAAGCCAAAATCAAGGCCTGCGGCTATGTGAGCCAGTACCTGGACAAAGTGGTCAACGACGCCCTGGGGAAGGGCTATGTGGTGGCCATCACGGCGGACCACGGAAACATCGAAAAGCTCTATACCGCCGCCGGGAAGCCCGACGGGGCCCACACCACGAACCTGGTGCCCTTCATCATGATCGATCCCGCCGACAAGAGCCCCATCGCCCTGCGGGACGGCTCCCTGGGCGACGTGTCTCCCACAGTGCTGGAGGTCCTGGGCATCCCCCAGCCCGCCGAGATGGACGGCAAGCCCCTCTGCGACAAGGACTGGGGTGCGGACCGGAAGATGCTCCTCATCATCTGCGACGGCTGGGGCCTGGGCACCGGGGACGACGGCGACGCCATCCACCTGGCGGACACCCCCTATTGGGACTCCCTGCTGGCGAACCAGTCCTGGTCCAAGCTCAACGCCTCCGGCGAGTTCGTGGGCCTGGGCGCGGGCAAGGCCGGCAACTCCGAGGCGGGCCACTCCAACCTGGGTGCGGGCCGCTGCGTGATGCAGGACGACGTCCGGCTGGACGCCGCGGTGAAGGACGGCAGCTTCAAGCAGAATCCCATCTTCCTCCAGGCCATTGAGCACGCCAAGAAAAACGGCACCTCTTTGCACCTGCTGGCCTACCTGACCTACAAGTCCTCCCACGGCTGCATCGACTACCCCCTGAACATCTGCGAGATGGCCCGGGACAACGGGCTTAATCGGGTGTATCTCCATATCATCTTCGACGGCCGATCCACCGAGCCCGGCTCCGCCCCCACCCTGCTGGCGGAAGTGGATGAGAAGCTGGAGGCCATCGGCGTGGGCCGCGTCGTAGACGGCGTGGGCCGGGGCGTAGTTCTGGATCGGGACAAGAACTACGACAAGGTCAAACGGGCCTACGACGCCATGGTCGAGGGCGCCGGAACCCAGTACGAATAAGGTTTCAGGAGCGAAGGCCGGGACGTAGCATCCCGGCCTTCCAGAATTATGAAATTGCACGCAAAAGCGGGGAAAATGCACGCAGAAAGTTTGTTAAAAATATAATTGTCATTGACGGGAACGGCGCTGGTGGAGTAAAATATTGCCCGAGGAAACGCTCCGCAGCATTCAACAACAAACAGGAAAGGAAGCGACACCCATGAATGAGAAAAAGCTAAAAGTCCTGGCGGCTGAGATTCGGCTGGAGACGCTGAAGGTGATCCACAGCCGGGGCTTCGGCCACGTAGGCGGGTCCATGGACCTGGCGGACCTGATGGCGGTGCTGTACGGCGAGGT
>VSMY01000102.1 GCA_009773995.1 Oscillibacter sp.
CGAGTCCGTCCCCGAACTCCACAGCGACGAGCACCAGGTGAAGCCCGCCATGGCCTACGTCTCCAACACCACGGAGATCGGCACCGTCTACTCCAAGGCGGAGCTGACGGCTCTCCGGGCGTGCTGCGATAAGCACGGCCTAATCCTCTTCCTGGACGGCGCCCGGCTGGGTTCCGCCCTGGCCTGCGGGGACATGACGCTCCCGGACTACGCGGCCCTGGCGGACGTGTTCTACATCGGCGGCACGAAAAACGGCGCCCTCTTCGGCGAGGCCCTGGTCTTCGCCCAGGCCCGGCCGGACTTCCGCTGGCACATGAAGCGCCGGGGCGGCATGCTGGCCAAGGGCCGCCTCCTGGGCGTCCAGTTCCAGGCCCTGCTGGAGGACGATACCTACCTCAGCGCCGCCCGGCACGCCAACGCCCTGGCCCTCCGGCTCCGGGACGGAGTCGCCGCCCTGGGCTATCCCCTGCCGGTGCCCTCCCCCTCCAACCAGCAGTTTCCGGTTCTGCCCAACGGGGTCGTCGCCAAGCTCCAGGACATGGGCTATGAATTTGAGGTGGACCACGCCGTGGACGAGGGGCACACCTGCATCCGCCTGGTCACAAGCTGGGCCACGCCGGAACAGGCGGTGGAAGACTTCCTCCGGGACCTGGCCTCCTGCAAGTAACCCTCCCGACGCGCCCCCTCCGGTCTGACCGGAGGGGGCTTTTTTCGCACTTGTCCTCCCCTACTGGATGTGTTCCTCGGGGAAGTTGTCCAGCACCCGGAAGCCCATCTCCTCGGACGTGGCCAGGGGGTACTTGTAGATGGAATCCGGGTCCTGGATGGGGCAGATTCTCTTTTCCGGCTCCAGGCGGAGGAAGGGTTTTCCGTCGTCCCGGTTATTTACCGCGCGCCTGTTCTCTGACATGAAACATCACCTCAGAGACAGCATGCGCAGAAACGCCGGTCCTATGTCGGAATTTAATGTAAATTCATCAGGCGGATGCCCGCCTCCTTGTCCCCGGCCACAATGATGTGGGCGTCGTCCCGAAAGCGGTAGTTGGGGTCCACCAGGGGGACCACCACGTCGCCGCTCTTCACGCCTAAGATATTCACGTTGTATTTCTGCCGGACCTCCAGCTCCACCACCGTGTGGCCCTCCCACTCCTCGGGGATCTCCAGCTCGAAGACGGCGAACTTGGGCGTCAGCTCGAAGTAGTCGAAGACGTTCTCGGCGGAGAAGCGGATGGCGGCCCGGCGGGCCATGTCCATCTCCGTGTGGACCACGAAGTCCGCCCCGATCTTCCGCAGAAATTTAATCTGCCGCTCCTGGTCCGCCCGGGCCACCACGAACCGGGCCCCCAGGTCCTTCAGGGCCGCCGTGGCCTCCAGGGAGCACTGGAAATCGTCCCGGACGCAGACGAAGCAGATGTCGAAATTCCGCACCCCCAGGGACTCCAGCACCTGCTCGTCCTGGCAGTCCCCCACACAGGCGGCGGTGGCCATGTTCGCCACCTTCGCCACCTTCTCCTCGTCCTTGTCCAGCACCATGACCTCGTTCCCCAGCTCCAGCAGATACCGGGTCAGGTGCCGCCCGAAGCGGCCCAGGCCGATGACCAAAAAGGATTTCATTCCACGTCCTCCCTCTCTCAACCAATCAAAATCTTCTCGGGCACATAGCGCAGGCCGTTCCGGGCGTCCCGCCCCTTGGTCACCGCCATGGCCACGGACATGCTGCCCACCCGTCCGGCGAACATCATCAGAATCACCGTCCACTTGGAAAGCAGCGGCAGCGAGCCCGTCAGGTTCCGGCTGAGGCCCACGGTGCTCATGGCGGAAAAGGTCTCAAACAGCGCGTCCGCCAGCCCCGCTCCCTGGACGCACAGCACCATGCAGCCGCACAGGGCCCCGAAGAGGTAGATGCCGGCGGTGGAGTACGCCTTGTGAATATCCCCCTCGTCCAGACGGCGGCGGAAGACGTTCACGTCCCCCTGCCGCCAGATGCGGGCCCGGACCCCCAGGGCCAGCACGGCGAAGGTATTCACCTTCACGCCGCCGCCCGTAGAGCCGGAGGCCGCGCCCACGAACATCAAAACCAGCATCAGCAGCACGCCCCCCTGGCTCAGGGAGGACTGGTCCACCGAGGCGAAGCCCGCCGTCCGGGCCGTCACCGACTGGAAAGCCGCCATCAGGATTTTCGTGGAGCCGTCCGCCCCGGCGAAGGCGTGATCCGCCTCCAGAAACCAGAAGGCGATCCCACCCCCGGCGAAGAGGAGCAGCGTCACGGTAAAGGCCATCTTGGAGTGGAGCCGCCAGCGGCGGAAGCGCCGCCCGTGGGTCAGGATATCGTCCCACACCAGAAAGCCCAGGCCCCCGCAGATAATGAGGGCCATCAGCACCAGGTTCAAAAGGGGCTCCCCCGCCTCCGCGGTGATGGAGGCCCCGGTGCCCAGCAGGTCGAAGCCCGCGTTGCAGAAGGCGGAGACGGCGTGAAACGCCGCCATCCAGAGGCCCTTTCCCAGGCCGTACCGGGGGCAGAACCAGAAGGCCAGCAATACCGCCCCCAGGCCCTCGCACAGCACCGTCACCAGCAGGGCCCGCCGGGCCAGGCGTACCACGCCCCCCAGCTGCAAAGCTCCCACGCTGTCCTGGAGCAGGGCCCGCTGCCGCAGTCCCACCCGCCGCCGGGCCAGCAGCGCCGCCGGGAGGGAGGCCGTCACAAAGCCCAGGCCGCCGATCTGAATGAGCAGCAGCAGGACCGCCTGGCCGAACACGCTGAACTGAGAGGCGGTGTCGTACACCGTCAGGCCCGTGACGCAGGAGGCGGACGCGGCGGTAAACACGGCGTTGGTCCAGGAAATGCTCTCCCCGCTCCGGGAGGCGATGGGCAAAGACAGCAGGCACGCCCCCGCCAGAATCAGCAGGGCGAAGCCCAGGGCCAGGGTTTGAACGGCGTTTGGTCTGCGCATGGGCGGGCCTCCTTTCGGCATCACAAACGGCACTCCATTCCGTCCGGCTCTGCCGGACATCCATTCCGTTCTGTTTGCTCTGCCTCCTTCAAGGGGGAGCAGGCTCCCCCTTGAGCAACCCCCACTCCCTGCGGGGAGACGGGAGACGGGGGACGGAAGTTTTCTTTATATTATACCCCGTTTTCTTCCATTTGCAAGGGGGTCATTCCAACAGGAGCAGACGTTTCAGGAACTCCACGCCCTGGGGCAGGACGGTCTCATCGTCGAAGCAGAACTCCGGGGAGTGGAGCTCCGGCGTGTTCCCCACGCCCAGCAGGAAAAACAGTCCCGGAACCCGCCGCTGGTAGAAGGAGAAGTCCTCCGCCGTCAGCGTGGGGGCCGCCAGGGGCAGGGGCGCGGCCTCCCCCAGCCCGGCGCGGACCGCCGCATAGAGCTCCTCGTGATTCCAGACCGCCGGGTAGCCCTCGCTCAGATAAACCTCCGCGCCGCAGCCGGTCTCCGCCGCGATCTCCCGGCCAATCCGCTCCAACCCTTGGCGGCAGAGAGCCTGGGTCTCGTCCCGGAAGGTCCGGAGGCTCCCCTCCAGCACGGTTTTCCCGCTGACGGCGTTGCGCACCGCGCCGGAGATCATCTTGCCGAAGCGCAGCACCACCGGCTCCTCCCCCGGCAGGGTCCTTACCATCTCATAGGCCCGCAGGAGGTACTCCGCCCCCGCCGCCAGGGCGTCGATCCCCTCCGCCGCCTTGCCGATGTGGACGCTTTTGCCGGTGAGGGTGACGGTGACCTCGTTGGACCGGGCCATAATGGGGCCGGGGCGGCAGTAAACCCGTCCCTGCTCTAGCCCCGGCCACAGGTGCATGGCGAAGACCCGGGCGGCCCGGTACTGTTCCAAAACGCCGGACGCGCAGAGGCGCTGCGCCCCGCCGGTGGTCTCCTCGGAGGGCTGGAAGAGAAAGAGCACATTCCGGGGCAGCGCCTCCCGGTGGGCGGCGGCGTACTCCGCCAGGGCCAGGGCCATGGCGGTGTTCCCGTCGTGGCCGCAGGCGTGCATGGCCCCGGAGTTTTCCGAGGAAAAGTCCAGGCCCGTGGCCTCCTCGATGGGCAGGGCGTCCATGTCCGCCCGGAAGGCCACGGTTTCGGCCTTCCCGGCGTCCAGATAGGCGCAGACGCTGGAGGGTATGGGGGAAAACGCCTCCAGCTCAAAACTGGCCAAGGCGGAATGAACATACGCGCAGGTCTCCGGCAGACGGTCGTCCAGCTCGGGGATGCGGTGCAGGGCGCGGCGGTATTCGACTACAGGCTGCATGGCAGGGCCTCCTTGCGTTTTATTCAACAAACCTCAATATAGCACGTTCCGGCGCTCCCCGGCAAGGGGCGGCGGCGTTTTCGTCGGTTTCCACAAGAACTTTTTGCGCCTCCCCCCTTGCAACCGGGTTTGGAAGATGATATGATAGCCAAAAATGAGATAGAGGCGCGGAGACGATGAGCTCGCGGGAGCCGGCAGGCTGAGAACGCGAGGGAGGCAGCTCCGCCGAATCTTCCGCCCAGGCGTGGGCGGAGGATGGGTCCGGGGGAAAGACCTCCGGGACTGTCCGCGGCCCAAGGCCGCGGGGGCGCTATCCGCTTACAGAACCGCCGTTTTCGGCGTGGAACCTGTCGGTAGGAGCGCGGCCTCTACCGGCTTTTTTTATACGAACTCCCATCCCCCGACTCTATACCAAACTGGAGGGCATTCAAATGAAATTCAACAACCCCACCGGCTCCATCGTCGCCATGATCACCCCCTTCCACCCGGACGGCAGCGTCAACTTCGACGTGCTCACCGACCTCCTGGAGCGGCAGATCGCCGCCGGGACCGACGGCATCCTCACCCTGGGCACCACCGGCGAGTACCCCACCATGAGCCACGAGGAAGACGCCTCCGTGGTGGCCCACACCGTCAAGGTGGTAAACGGCCGGGTCCCCGTCATCGTGGGCAGCGGCTCCAACTGCACCGCCACTCAAATGGAAAAGAGCGTGGAGTACCAGGACATGGGGGCCGACGCCCTGCTCCTCATCGCCCCTTACTACAACAAGGCCAATCCCGAAGGTATGACCCGCCACTTCGCCGAGACGGCGGACAAGGTAAAGATCCCGTGCCTCCTCTACAACGTGCCGGGCCGCACCGGCTGCTCCATCCCCGTGTCCGTGGTGGAGGAGCTCAGCAGACACCCCCGGATCTGCGGCATCAAGGAGGCCAGCGGAGACATGTCCTACGCCATGAAAATCGCCCACTGCGTGGGGCCGGACTTCGCCCTCTACTCCGGGAACGACGACATCACCCTGCCCCTGATGAGCATCGGGGGAAGCGGCGTCATCTCCGTCTTCGCCAACGTCTGCCCGGACGTGTGCCATCAAATCGTGGCGGACTACGCCGGGGGAAACCAGGCCCGGGCCCTGGAGAACCACCTGAAATACCTGAAGCTGATGAACGGCCTCTTTATGGAGGTGAACCCCATTCCCGTCAAGTCCGCCATGAACATGATGGGCCTGAACGCGGGTCCCATGCGCCTGCCGCTGTGCGAGATGAGCCGGGAACACACGGAGGCCCTCCGGGCCATGCTGGAGGAGGCGGGACTGCTGTGAGGTATATTCTGATTGGCCGGGGGAAAATGGGTTCCCTCATCCGGGAGACGGCTCAGGCCGCCGGAGACGAGATTCAGGCCGCCTTTGACGTCACCGACATTGACCAGCTCGGAAATCTGGGGAAGGCGGCCGACGTGGTCATCGACTTTTCCCGGCCCGGTTCCCTGCCGGAGGTGGCGTCCTATGTCCGCCGGACCGGCACGCCCCTGCTCTCCGGCACCACCGGCCTCTCCCCGGCGGACCACGCCCTGCTGGAGAGCCTGGGCGCTTTTGCCCCGGTGCTCTGGTCCGCCAACTACTCCCTGGGCGTGGCGGTGCTGTACCGGGCCCTGGCGGCGGTCTCCGAGGTGCTGAAGCCGGACTTTGACATCGAGCTGACGGAGACCCACCACAATCAGAAGGCCGACGCTCCCAGCGGCACCGCCAAGCTGCTGCTGGAGGCCGTCGATCCCGTCCGCGCCCTGACCCCCGTCTACGGCCGGGAGGGGAACACCGGGAAGCGGCGGAAGGACGAAATCGGCGTCCACGCCCTCCGGGGGGGCACCGTGGCGGGAACCCACACCGTCCACTTCTTCGGCCCCGACGAGGAGCTGGAGTTCACCCACCGGGCGGCCAGCCGCCAGATCTTCGTCAACGGCGCGCTGCACATGGCCCGGCTGCTGCCGGGAAAGCCCAACGGGGTCTATGATTTGCAGAAAATACTGTTTGGAGGGTAAGTGCCTTTTCTCGAAAGATATGGGGCCTCTAGGCGGCTTTGCCGCCTAGAGGCCCCGTATACCCGGATGGTAAAAGCAACCAAAAACCTTGCCGCGCTCCGGCGCTTTCCTTATCCGGAGCGACGGCAGCTTACTCAGGAGGTTTATGATGATTTTGATTGGAACGAAATGCCGGCTGGAGCAGACCGTCACCCGGGAACTCACCGCCGAGGCCATCGGCTCCGGGGCCCTGCCGGTGTTCGGCACGCCCTTCATGGCCGCTATGATGGAAAACGCCGCCCTGACGGCCCTCCAGTCCTTCCTGGAGGAGGGCCGGGGCAGCGTGGGCACGCGCCTGGATATCAGCCACGACGCTCCCACACCCGTGGGGATGCGGGTTTTCGCCGAGGCGGAAATTACGGGCGTATCCGAGAACGGGAAAATGGTGGACTTTCAGGTTTCCGCTTGGGACGAGAAAGGCCCCATCGGGAAGGGGACCCACACGCGGGCCATCATTGGAAACGAGAAGTTCCTGGCGAAGTGCAATGCCAAGCTGGACGGATAAAGCCCTATAAGGAAGAGGCCCGGAGGGAGCGCTCTTTGTTTCTCCTGGGGAAGCTCAGTCTTCCGACACGACCTTCTTGATGTCCATGTCCTTGGGCAGAACCAGGCTCAGGATGATGGAAACCACGAAGACCACGGCCACCACGTTGGAGGAGAATACGGACTGGATGGTCTCCGGGAAGATGTGCCAGATGTCCGCCTCGCTGGTGGCGGTGAAGCCGATGCCGATGGCCAGGGACAGCGACGCGATGGTCACGTTCCGCTGGGAGAAACCGCAGTTTGCGATCATCTGCATACCGGAGATGACAATGGAGCCGAACATCATGATGGTGCATCCGCCCAGCACGGACTCCGGCAGGGAGGCGAAGAAGTTGCCCACCGGGGGCAGGAGGCCCGCCAGCAGCATGCACGCCGCGCCGGTCATGATGGTGAAGCGGTTCACCACCTTGGTCATGGCCACCAGGCCCACGTTCTGAGAGAAGGAGGTCACCGGCGGGCAGCCGAACACGGCGGCGATGGTGGAGGCGTAGCCGTCGCAGGCCAGGGAGCCGGAGATTTCCTCGCTGGTGATCTCCCGGCCCAGGCCGCCGGAGACCAGGGCGGAGGTGTCCCCGATGGTCTCCGCCGCGGAGACCAGGAAGATGATGCACGCGGAGGCCACGGCGCCGGGATGGAACTCCGGCATGTAGGGCAGGAAATGGGGCAGGGCCACCAGGCCGCCGGACGTCAGCGCCCCCAGGTCCACCTTGCCCATGAAGATGGCGACTATGTAGCCCACAACCAGGCCCGCCAGGACGCTGAGCTGTTTAAGGTAGCCCTTGGCCAGGGTGTTCCAGAGGAGGCACGCCGCCAGGGTGACGACGCCCAGCAGCAGGTTCTGGGCGGAGCCGAAGTCCTCGGCGTAGCCGCCGCCGAAGGACCGGGTGCCCACGGTGAACAGGGAGAAGCCGATGGCCGTCACCACGGAGGCCGCCACAATGGGGGTGATGATCTTCCGCCAATACTTGGCCAACAGGCCCAGAGTCCCCTCCATCAGGCCGCCCACGATGACCGCGCCCACCAGGGAGGGGTAGCCGTAATTGGCGGCGATGGAGCTGAGCACCGCCACGAAGGTGAAGCTGACGCCCATGACCACCGGCAGCCGGGACCCTACCTTCCAAATGGGGTAGAGCTGGATCAGCGTGGCGATGCCCGCCACGAACATGGCGTTTTGCAGCAGGATGGCCACTTCGGCCTGGCTGAGGGCCGGCTGGGCCGAGGCGGCGATGAGGGTAATGGGGGCCAGGTTGGACACAAACATCGCCAGGATGTGCTGGAGCCCGAAGGGGATGGCCTTCCCCAGGGGGACCCTCCCGTCCAATTGGTAAATGTTGTTGATGCTGCATTCCGGGGCCTGTTTTGTCTGGTTCATAGCGGTCGTTTCCTTTCTCCGTATCCATTCCCGGCCATACCGCCGGGTTCTTGGCCTCTATTATATGCACAAAGGTCGACCTTTGTCAAACAAAATTTTTGTATTTCTCACAAAAATTTTGGTGAGAAACAGAGGGCCCGCCTTCCGGCGGGCCCTTCGGCTCCGTTTATCCGCTTTTTCACAGCCACGCGGCGTCCAGAAGCTCATCCTTTCCCGGACGGCCCATGAGCTCCGGAACCACGTCCCGGGCCTCTTTCCCCTGATACAGCACCTCATAGGCGCACCGGCAGATGGGCATCTCCACGCCCTCCCGGTCCGCCAGCTGGCGGACGCTTTCGGCGGCATAATAGCCCTCTACCACGGCGCCCACCTCTTCCATGGCCTCTTGGACGGATTTCCCCCGGCCGATGAGGATGCCCGCCCGGTTGTTCCGGGAGTGCATGGAGGTGCAGGTGACGATCAGGTCCCCCATGCCCGCAAGGCCCCCGAAGGTCTTCCGCTCGCCCCCCAGGTGCTCTCCCAGGATGGGAATCCATGGCCCGCGTCATCAGAAGGGCCTTGGTGTTTTCCTTGAAACCCAGGCCCG
>VSMY01000103.1 GCA_009773995.1 Oscillibacter sp.
ACCCAGGCGGACCCGCCCGACGATACACAGAAGGAGGCCGTCCAGTCCATTCTGGACTTCGGCTCCGCCATGACGGCCACGCCCCACGGGAATATCTACTGCCTCACCATCATCGGCCAGATCGAGGGCCACATGGCCGCCGACGACCGGACGAAAACCACCAAGTACGAGCACGTCCTCCCCCTGCTTGCCAAGCTGGAGGAGTCCGGCGAAATCGCCGGGGTCCTCTTCCTCCTGAACACCGTGGGCGGGGACGTGGAGGCGGGCCTGGCCATCGCGGAGCTCATCGCCGGCATGACCAAGCCCACCGTCTCCATCGTCCTGGGGGGCAGCCACTCCATCGGCGTGCCACTGGCGGTGGCGGCCCGGCGGAGCTTCGCCGTGCCCTCCGCCGCCATGACCATCCACCCGGTCCGCATGAGCGGCACCGTCATCGCCGCCCCCCAGACCTACAGCTATTTCCAAAGGCTCCAGGACCGGATCGTGGCCTTCGTGGCGGGACACAGCCACATCGCCGCCGGGGACTTCCAGGACCTGATGCTCCAAAAGGACGACATGGCCGCCGACGTGGGCAGCGTCGTCTACGGCGAGGAGGCCGTCCGCCTGGGGCTCATCGACGAGGTGGGGGGCCTCTCCGACGGGCTCCGCTGGCTCTACGGCGAGATTGACGGCGGGAAAAAACGGCGCGGGCGCAGGCCCTCCGCCAAGTAACGGCAGCGCTCCGGGCCCAGGCCCGGAGCTTTTATGCGTCATTTAGTAAAATATACTTGACAAATAGTCGGATGAGTGCTACACTTGCTTTAACAAGCACAAGGGGGAATTTTTATGGACCACTATCACAGCGGGATTCTGCTGGGCATCTCCGTGGGAATTTTGGCGGGGCTTTTCGTGGTGGCGCTGCTCTTCAAGAAAAAGGTCCTGGACATGCACTTCGACGAGCGGCAGGAGCTGGCCAGGGGCAAGGCGTTTCAATACGGCTTCTTCACCCTCATCATCGCCGCCTACGCCTACGGCCTCTCCGACGTGCTGTTCGGCCGGTGGTGCGACGTGCTGACCGGGGTGACCCTCTGCCTGGCCGCCGGCCTGTGCGTCTTCGCCGTCACCTGCATTTTGAAGGACGCCTACTTAAGCCTCCGGGAAAAGCCCCGGCAGGTCATGACCATGTTCGCCCTGCTGGCCCTCATCAATCTGGGCCTGGGCGGAATGTATGCCGTCTCCCCCGGCCTGGTGGAAAACGGCGTGCTGACCTTCCGGGCGGTGAACCCCATCATCGGCTTCGCCACCCTGGTCATTTTAGCCGTGTACATCGTCAACCACCTCCTCCGCGCCCGGGAAGAGGAGGCGGAATGAAGAACCTACGCCTGAAGGCCGCCCGTGCCGCCCTGGACATGAGCCAGCAGCAGCTGGCGGACGCCGTGGGGGTCTCCCGCCAGACCATCAACGCCATCGAGAAGGGGGACTATAACCCCACCATCCGGCTCTGCGTCAGCATCTGCCGCACCCTGGGGAAGACCCTGGACGAGCTGTTCTGGGAGGGCTGAGTCCTGTCCGGGCCTATGCGATCCGTTTGCGAAACCATTTTCACGGAGACCAGGCTAAACGATTACGTAAATTTTATGAAATTCTTACCTTTCCAAATCCGGCGGACTCCTATATAATGGGAGACCACAGGGAAGAATATGCAATTGGTTTCGGCTCCCCGCCGGAGGGAGCCTATAGGAGGAATTTCATATGCCGAGAAAAACGAAGATTATCTGCACCCTGGGCCCCGCCGTGGACAGCGAGGACATGATTGTCGCCCTCATCAAGGGGGGCATGAACGGCGCCCGGTTCAACTTTTCCCACGGCAGCCACCCGGAGCACCTGGAGCGGCTGAACCGCCTCAAGGCCGTCCGGGACCGGATGGGCCGCCCCGTGGCCACCATCCTGGACACCAAGGGCCCGGAGATCCGCATCCGGAGCTTTGAGACGAAGACCGTGGACCTGGCCGCCGGGGAGGACTTCACCCTCACGGTGGAGGACGTGCCCGGCACCGCCCGGCGGGTCTCCGTCACCTATCCCAAGCTCCACGAGGAGGTAACTCCCGGCCAGGTCATTCTCATCGACGACGGGCTGGTTGCCATCCGGGTCAAGGAAATCAAGGGCCCGGACATCGTCTGCGAGGTGGAGAACGGGGGAACCCTCTCCGCCAATAAGTCCATCAACATCCCCGGAGCCCACATTCAGCTCCCCGCCCTGACGGAGAAGGACGTGGCGGACATCCGCTTCGGCGTGGAGAACGATTTCGACTTCATCGCCGCCTCCTTCGTCCGCCGGGCCGCCGACGTGGAGGCCGTGCGCCAGGTCCTCCGGGACTGCGGCGGGGACGAGGTGAAAATCATCGCCAAAATTGAAAACCAGGAGGGCGTGGACAACCTGGACGATATTCTCTCCGCCGCCGACGGAATCATGGTAGCCCGGGGCGACCTGGGGGTGGAGATTCCCGCCGCCAAGGTCCCGGCCCTCCAGAAGCAGATGATCCGCAAGGGGCTCCAAGCGGGCAAGCCCGTCATCACGGCCACGCAGATGCTGGATTCCATGATGCGCAACCCCCGCCCCACACGGGCGGAGGTCTCGGACGTGGCCAACGCCGTGTACGACGGCACCAGCTGCGTCATGCTCTCCGGCGAGACCGCCGGGGGAAAGTACCCCGTGGAGGCCCTTGGCGCCATGCTGGAAATCGTCACCGAGGCGGAGGGCTCCATCGACTACTGGAAGCGCTTCCAGAAGCACCTGGTGGTGACGGCCTCCAACATCAACGACGCCATCACCCACACCTGCTGCCTGACGGCCCGGGACCTGAACGCCACGGCCATCCTGGCGGCCAGCAGCTCCGGCCGCACGGCCCGGATGATCTGCCGGTTCCGCCCCGCCTGCCCGGTGGCGGCGCTGACCATGCACGAGAAGACCCGGCGGCAGCTGGCCATCTGCTGGGGGGTGATTCCCTTCCTGACGGGGGAGGTGAACTCCACGGACCGGATTTTCTCCCTCTCCGCCGAAGTGGCGGTGAAGGAGGGGCTGGTCCAGCCGGGGGACACGGTGGTCATCACCGCCGGGGTGCCCCTGGGGAAGAGCGGGTCCACCAATCTCATCAAGGCGCAGGTGATTGAGGATATCACCCTGTGAGGGAGCCTATTCTCGCGCTGACGCGCGGGGTGGTCAACAGCCATGAAGATGGCTGGTCCTTTGCACGGTCCAAAAGAGAAAAAGAAGTATGGAGCCCTCCGGCATCGCCGGAGGGCTCTTTTGGGGGGGTTACTCCCTTGGTTCTTCCTGGTCCAGTTCCCCGAAATGCCGGTGCAGCAGCCAGCGCAGATACCCCGCCGCCGTGCGTCCCGTCTCCCCCGCCATGCGGGAAAGCCGCTCATGTTCTCTCTGCGAAATGGTCACGCGAACTAGTTTTTTTGCATCTTTGCGCTCCATAAGAGTATCACCTCAAGGACACTATAGCACTTATGTCTCCCTGCAATAGGGTAATTCTGACCTAATCAAAAAAGATTCCATACACGCTGATATCCAAGCTTTCGTCGTTTTCCTCTTTTCGATTTTCGCATCTCCACAAAGCCCTTCACGCCGGGCAGGTCCCCACCTGGGCCCGGCCTCCAATCCGGCGCTTATGCCAGGTCAGCGGCAGCGGAAAGAGAAGCTGGTCCATTCGTCCACCACCAAAACCCCCGCCCGCACCACGCCGCGGGCAGAAGACCTGCGTAAAAAACGGAGGCACGTCCTGCGCGCCCCCGTTTTCTCTCTTCCACCGTGCACGGCGCATTCTCTCTTTTCGAAAAAGAGAGAATGGGGGGTGCATTGGACCAGCCCTCAAAGGGCTGTATTCCTCAATAGGAACTAATATTCAGGCTCTCGTCATCCTCACCCTTTTCTATCTTCCGAATTTCCACAAAATATTTCATATGGGGATTGACCACAATCTCCACCCGCTCTCCAGCCCGCCGGCCGAGAATCGCCTTCCCCACCGGGGACTCCTTGCTCACAAGCCCCTTCAGGGCGTCTTGGCGCAAGGTGGTGACAATCCGGACCTCCATTTCCTTTTTCACCATCTCATTGTAAATCGTCACCCGGTCGAACAGCCCTGCCGCGTCCGCCGCGCCTGTTACCTCAATCACCTTCGCCGTGCGGATCATCCGCTCCAGGTACCGGATGCGGCTGTCGTTCCGGTTCTTCGCCTGCTTGGCGCACTTGTATTCAAAGTTCTCGCTCAGGTCCCCGAAGGCCCGGGCCGTCTGGACCTCCTCAATCAGCTGGGGCCGCAGCACCCGGACCCGGTGATCCAGCTCCTCCCGCATTTTTTTGATGTCCACCGCCGTCAGCTCGTCGTACACGGCGCATCCCTCCTTCGCATTGGTTAACCGCTCCATCATAGCCCCTTCCGCCGCCGCTGTCAAGGACTCCCCTTGACGGCGGGGCGGAGGGGTGCTATTCTATACAAAGAACAACGAGAGGAGGGACCGCCATGGACCTGGCCGGACTGCTGGACATCCATCCCGGCGTCACCGCCGTCACCGGCGGCGGGGGGAAGACCACCCTCCTGCGGGTCCTGGGAACGGAGCTGGCGGCGGGCGGGGCCCGGGTCCTTCTCTGCGCCACCACGAAGCTCTTTCCCTTCCAGGGCCTGCCCAACCTGGTAAGCCCCACGGAGGAAGCCCTGGCGGAGGCCCTGGCCTCCCGCCGCCTGGTCTGCGCCGGGGCCCCGGTTCCCGGCACGGGGAAGCTCACCGCCCCGGCCATCCCCATGGCCCGCCTGATGGAGCTGGCGGACTACGTGCTGGCGGAGGCCGACGGCTCCGCGGGCCGTCCCCTCAAGGCCCACGCTCCCCACGAGCCGGTGATTCCCCCTGAGGCGAACCAGGTCCTTTGTATTGTCGGGGCCTCCGGCTTTGGACGGCCCATTTTGGAGGCGGCCCACCGCCCGGCCCTCTACGCCCGGCTGGCGGGCGTTCCGGAGAGCGCCCCCGCCGGGCCGGAGACGGAGGCGGCGGTGCTGCTGGCGGAGGGCCTCCACCACCGGGTTTTCGTCAACCAGGCCGAGACGGCGGAGGCCCGGAGACAGGCCGCGGCCCTGGCGGCGCGGGTGTCCTGCCCCGCGGCGGCGGGGTCGCTTATGAGAAAGGAGTGTTTCCCATGCTAGTCGTGATCCGAGGCGCCGGGGACATCGCCACCGGCGTTGCCCTCCGGCTTTGGCGGGCAGGGCTCCAGGTGGTCATGACCGACTTGGAGAAGCCCACCGCCATCCGCCGCACCGTGGCCTTCTCTACGGCCATCGTCCGCGGGGAGGCTCGGGTGGAGGACGTGACCGCCCGCCGGGCGGAGTCCCCGGCCCAGGCCCTGGAGCTTTTAAAGCAGGGGGTCGTCCCCGTGCTGGCGGACCCCCAGGGGGCCTGTATCCCGGCCCTGAAGCCCGCCGCCGTGGTGGACGCCATCCTGGCCAAGAAGAACCTGGGCACCCGCATCACCGACGCGCCGGTGGTGGTGGGCGTGGGCCCCGGCTTCACGGCGGGAACGGACTGCCGCGCCGTGGTGGAGACCATGCGGGGCCACACCCTGGGCCGGGCCCTCTATGAGGGGTCCGCCCTGCCCAACACCGGCGTCCCCGGCCTCATCGGCGGCTTCGCCGGGGAACGGGTCCTCCGGGCCCCGGCGGACGGCGTGTTCCACCAGCTCCTGGACATCGGGGCCCAGGTGAAGCTGGGGGATATCGCCGGGGAGGTGGACGGCGCGCCCATGGCCTGCACCCTGGACGGCGTGCTCCGGGGCATCCTGCCGGAGGGCACCCCGGTCCACAAGGGCATGAAGGCCGGGGACGTGGACCCCCGGTGCAACATCGAACACTGTTACTGCGCCAGCGACAAGGCCCTGGCCGTGGGCGGCGGGGTGCTGGAGGCGGTGCTGCGCCTGTCCGGCGCGTTGAAAACGGTCGAGTAACTACGAATGGTAATCAAACAAGGAGGCGGTTTCATGGCGGAGAACGAAGTGAAGCTGACCAAGCTGGCCAAGTGCGCCGGCTGCGGCGCGAAGGTGGGGGCTGGGACTCTGGCCCAATTATTGGAGGGCATCCGGGTCCATGAGGACCCGAATCTGCTGGTGGGCTTTGACCGGAGCGACGACGCGTCCGTCTACAAAATTTCCCAGGACCTGGCCCTGGTGCAGACGGTGGACTTCTTCCCCCCCATCGCCGACGACCCCTATCTCTTCGGCCAGATTGCCGCCGCCAACGCCCTCAGCGACGTGTATGCCATGGGCGGCGAGCCCAAGCTGTGCCTGAACATCATGGCGGTGCCCAAGGACATGCCCCCCGAGGCGGTCCACGAGCTCCTCCGGGGGGGCTACGACAAGGTGTACGAGGCCGGGGCCCTCATCACCGGGGGCCACAGCATCCTGGACGACGAGCCCAAGTACGGCCTGGCCGTCACGGGCTTCGTCCATCCGGACAAAATGCTCACCAACTCCGGCGCGAGGCCGGGGGACGCGCTCCTCTTCACCAAGCCCATCGGCATCGGGGTCCTGACCACCGCCGCCAAGGCCGATATGGCCCCGCCCCAGGCTATGGAGCGGGCCCACAGGCTCATGACCACCCTGAACAAGGCGGCCCGGGACGTGATGGTAAACTACCGGGTCCACGCCTGCACGGACGTGACGGGCTTCGGCCTCCTGGGCCACGGGCTGGAGATGGCCCAGGGCAGCGGCGTGGAGCTGGAGATCGACGCGGGGGCCGTGGACTTTATCCCCGAGGCGGCGGAGCTGGCCCGGATGGGCATTCTCCCCGAGGGCATGTACCGCAACCGCTCCTTCGCGGAGGCGTCCGTGGACCCCGGCGAAGCGGAGCTCTGGCGGCAGGACCTTCTGTACGACCCCCAAACCTCCGGCGGCCTCCTCATGGCAGTGGACCCCGCCGACGCGGAGGCTCTGTATGAGGCCCTGAAACCCGCCGTCCCCAGCGCCCAGAGGCTGGGCAGGGTCCGGGAGTACCGGGGCGGAAAACGCATCTTCTTGAAATAGAAAAAGCGGACGGCTGGGCCGTCCGCTTTTCGTTATTCCATCGTTGTCACCGCCCCGATAAAGGCGGGGAGGTTCGTCTCCGTGTCCACCAGCATGTACAGGAAGGGCCGGTCCAGGTACACCTCCGGCACAGTCCCCGGCATGTCGGCCCCGGCGTCCGCCAGCACCGCTGTGGCGGCCCCGGCTTTGGTGCCCTTCTCGTCCACGGAGATGTAGGTCTTGTGGAGCACCCGGCTGATGAACAGCGGCCCCAGCTCCGAGCGCCCCAGGCCGGAGAGGTCCGCCCGCTCCATGTCAAAGGCGTCCGTCATGCCCAGGGCCTTCAAAGCGTCGTTCAGCTCCACCCCGTATTCGCTCTTGAACTTGGGGATGGCGGCGTAGACCAGGGTCTCCTCCGCGTCCGCCAGCGCCTGGCGGAGCCGCTCCCCCGTCAGGGAGTCCAGATAGTCCTCCAGGGCCGTGCCCTCGTCGGGCAGCAGGGCGGCGAAGGCCCAGCGCCCGCCCTTGTAGAATTTCAGGAAGCCCTGGGCCCCCTCGTCCTTCAGATAATGCCCCTCGGAGGAGTACATCAGCGTTGCGGGCTGCTCCGCGCCGTCCTCTGTGGTAAAAATCTCGTCCTCCCAGACCCGGACGTCCTCATAGATTTCCTCCCACTCCGCCTCCAGGGCCAAGGCGTTCACCAGGACCAGCATGGTTGTGTCGTCCAGCTTGTTTAAAATCTCCGGAATCATTCCGTGGGTGTGTTTGTCCACCCAGCCGTTGATGTCCCGAACGGCGGCGTCGTCGAACGGGGAGGCGAAGACCTCCGCCCCGTACCACTTCGCGGCGGTCTCCAAAAAGCCCCGGTCCGCCTCAAAGCTCCCGCCGTCCCGCATCCACACGGAGTTGGCCAGGTCTGCCCGGCAGTCCTTCTCTTGGGGAAGCTCCGCCGCCCAGGCGGCAAGGGCGGCGTTCAGCCGCTCCGCGGGGAGGCCCAGGACGGCCTCCATCTGCTCCAGGGTTTCGCCCCTGGCCCCATTGGCGGTCATCCCCAGGGCGCAGAGCACCGACAGGGGGGAGACCAGGGCGTTCTCTCCCTTCCAGGTCTCCTTCAGCAGATCCAGAGAGAAGCCCGCCAGGGCGGCGGCGTCCTCCTCCTCCAAGCCCGCTTCCAACCGGGCGGGCTGGATTCCTTTGGTCAGGCTCCGCGCTCCGCGGCCCCCGCCGCATCCGGCGAGGCACAGCAGGGCCAGCAGCAGGGCGGATAAGCGTATCAGGGTTTTCATAGGCGTTCCTCCTTTTCATCCTCTGCCTGTATAGACGAGAAAAGGGGAGGAAGGGTTTCGCCCGCCTCTCAAATTTTCAGCGCCAGTCCATCACCCGCACGGAGCAGGTGGCCATGGTGCCGGAGGGCGTGGAGGCGATGATGATGGCCGTGCCCGGCTGAATGGCGGTGACCACGCCGTTCTGGTCCACCACGGCGGTCCGGGTCTCGGAGGAGGACCAGGAGATCCGCTGCTCCATCAGGTTGTTCACGGGATAGACGGTGGCGGTGAGCCGGTCGGCCTGCCCTGGGGCCAGCAGCATGGAGGTCCGGTCCAGATAGACCCGGTAGGACTCCTGCTCCAGCAGCGTGGTGCCCCGGCGCAGGGAGGGGTCCACCATCCGGGAGACGATGACCGCCGCCGTGCTCCGGGTGATGTCGCTGAGACCCATCTGACGCTGCCGACGACCTC
>VSMY01000104.1 GCA_009773995.1 Oscillibacter sp.
CCCTGGGGGGCCTGGGCCGGAAGCTGGTGGACATGGAGCGTTTCGGCCAGATTAAGAAGCTGGCGGAGCAGGGGGACCTGGGCAAGGTGGACCTGACCATTCAGGACATCACGCCGGACCCCGCCGCCACCCTGGACCCCACCCTCACCGCCGCCAACTTCGGCAACCTCTCGGAGGACGCCACCCCCGCGGACCTGGCCGCCGGGGCGGTAAACCTGGTGCTCCAGGCCATCGGCACCATGACGGTGCTGGCCTGCCGGTGCTGCGGGGCGGACACGGTGGTCCTCACCGGCTCCGTCACCACCTTGTCCCAGGCGAAGCCCAACTTTGAGAACTTCCAGCGGCTCTACGGCATCCGCTACATCATCCCCGAGCGGGCCACCTTCGCCACGGCCATCGGCGCGGGGCTCTACAGCCTGGAGCAGAAGGCGGTGCGCTGATGGACCTGGAAGCCCTGCGCCTGGCGGAGGCGTTCTTCGCCCGGAAGCCCCAGGCCCTGCCCTCCGTCCGATCCTTCCTCCTGGGGTCTCTGGAGCGCTGGCCCGAGACGGAAATCGTCACGCAGAAGTCCCAGGTGGGTCTCCAGGACCCCCGGCCCTACTGCGCCTTGACGGCCCCGGGGAAGCGCGTCAAGGGCAGGGAAACCCCCGGGGCCCTGCTGTCGTTGTTCCTCCCCCGGCCCCTGGAGACGGACCTCCTCCTTATGGCGGTGGAGGCGTATCCCGGCCGGTTCACCAACCATTTGATTCTCCCGGAGGACCCGGAGGCGTTTCCTCCGTCCCTTTGGGACTGGATCGGCGAGGCCCGGCGCTTCCGCTGCGGAAAGGATTGAGGAGACCCCTTGCAAAACCCGGCGAACCGGGGTAACATAGAGACGGATATTACCGGGCCGAGCGCCCGGCGGAAAGACAGGAGAACACGACCATGAAACTCTCTCTGGTGATTATGGCGGCGGGCCTGGGCTCCCGCTACGGCGGCAGCAAGCAGGTGGACGGCATCGGCCCCCACGGGGAAATTCTCATGGAATACTCCATCCACGACGCCCTCCGGGCGGGCTTCGGCAAGGTGGTGTTTATCATCAAGCCGGAGATGCGGGAGATGATGGAGGCGCGCTGCGGCTACCTCCGCCGCCGGACCGCCCCGGACGGCGGCCCCGTGGAGGTGGAGTATGCCGTTCAGGACTTCTCCTCCATTCCCGCCTTTTACCCCATCCCGGAAGGGCGGACCCGGCCCTTCGGCACGGTCCACGCCCTGCTCTGCGCCGCGGAGGCGGTGCGGGAGCCCTGCTGCGTCATCAACGCCGACGACTTCTACGGCTTCGACGCCTACCGTCAGATGGCCCAGGCGCTGCGCCGCCTGCCGGAGGAGGGTCACGCCGCCATGGTGGGCTATCTTCTGAAAAACACCGCCAGCCTCCACGGCACGGTCACCCGCGGCATCTGCGCCGGGCGGGAGGGCTTCCTGGAAAGCGTCCGGGAAACCCGGAACATCCAGCTCTACCCGGACGGCTCCCTCCGGGACCTGGGGACGGGACGGGAGCTGGACCCGGACGCGGTGGTGTCCATGAACTTCTGGGGCTTCATGCCCTCCATCTTCCCCGTCCTCCGGCGGGATTTCGAGGACTTCCTCCGCACCGCCGGAGACGACCTCCGGGCCGAGCGGCTTTTGCCCGAGATGGTGGACGAGCAGCTCCGCCGGCAAACTTTAGAGGTCTCCCTCCTCTCCTCCGCCGGGCAGTGGTTCGGCATGACCTACCGGGAGGACCGGGAGGCCGTGGCCCAGGCCCTGCGGCGGCTCCACGAGAGCGGGGAGTACCCGGAGAGCCTCCGGGGCTGAGCTCCGGCATATCTGCGGGCGGTCCCGCGTATACTGGATCGGATTGGAAAACCGGAGACATTTTGTCACCAAAATTTTAACAAATTGTTTCGACTTTTTTCGATGGTTTTCGCGTATAATAAGAGTGTGCATTTCCCGCGCTGCCGCGGGATGACGATAGATGAGGAAGGGATCAGGCTATGGAGGGAAAGAAAACGGCCCGGAAGCGCCGTCTGCCCGGCGTTGTGGCGGCCCTGGCGGCGGCCACGCTGCTGCTGACCACCGGCGCGTCCGGCGGCACGGCGGTGAGCTCCCCGCTGGCGGAGGCGGCGGAACCGGTGCTTTACAAGGCGGTCCCCGCCGCCGGGAAAATCGGAACGGGAGCGGAGCCCAGGGCCAAGGCCCTGCCGGAGAGCCCGGAGGAGCCGGAGCCCCTGCCCTGCCCCCTGCCGGAGACAGAGGCGGTAGAGGATACATATTTCGACGGCGCCGTCTTCCTGGGGGACTCCCGGACGGAGGGCCTCTTCCTCTACAGCGGCTTGAAGACCGGGCACTTCTACACCGCCGTGGGGGCCACGGTGGAGTCCGTGTTCTCCAAGAAGAACTTTGAGACCGAGAACGGCGAGAAGGTCCCCCTGCTGGACGCGGTGGCGGAGCAGGACTGTGACAAAATCTACATCATGCTGGGCATCAACGAACTGGGCTGGACCAAGACCAAGACCTTTCACGATCAGTACGCCAAGCTGGTCGACCGGGTCCGGGAGGACCACCCGGAGGCGAAAATTGTCCTCCAGTCCATTCCCCCCGTCAGCGCCAAGCAGGAGGCCAAAAAAACCTACGTCAACAACGCCCGCATCGCCGAATACAACCAGGTCATCCAAACCCTGGCGGAGGAAAAGGAGTGCTACTTCCTGGACGTGGCCGCCTGCCTCACCGGCGGAGACGGCCTTCTGCCCAAGGATTTGAACTTCGACGGCATCCACCTGAATCCCGCCGGGTGCAGGGTCTGGCTGAATTACCTGCGGACCCACAGCCTGGAGGACGAAGCCATCGCCGCCGCCCAAAAGGCGGGCTGAGCAAGCCTTCTCAAAAGAGTATAAAAAAGCGGAGACGGTTCGTCTCCGCTTTTTCCATTTCATTTCACCGCCGCCGCCAGCGTCCGTGCAAAGGCCCGGACTCGGGCCTCTTTTTCCCCGTCCATAAAAACGGTGTCATAGCCCAGGTGCCGCTCCGTATGGCTTCCCAAATACCGGAGGCCGGAGTGCCTGCAATAGCGCCGCATACCCTCCTCAAAGAGGTCCGTTCCCTTTTCCGGGCGGTACCCGCAGGTCATCAGCAGGGCCAAGGGCTTCCCCGCCCAGAGGGAGGGGCCTTTTTCTTTGCCGTAGAACTTATTCATGCCGTAGACCAGCCGGTCCAGCAGGGCTTTCATGGGCGGCGTGCAGTACCAGGAATAAATGGGCGTGGCCAGCACCAAAAGCCCGCTTTCCAGGACCTGGTCGAAGATTTCCGGGACGCCGTCCTCCTGGGGACAGCCGAATACGGTCCAATTCTCCTGACACCGGCGGCAGGCCGTACAGGGGCGAATATCCTGGTCGTAAAGCCGGACGGCCTCCGTCTCCATGCCCGCCGCCTCAAGCTCGCCGCAGAACGGAACCGCCAGAGCGGCGGTGTTCCCGTTTCTCCGGGGGCTGCCCATGAGGACGAGCGCTTTCATACCACAGCCTTGGCCCGTCTTCCCAGCCGCTCCGGCGCGGGACGCTCCGCGGCGGTCCGGCGGGGAGCTTCCTCCGTCTCCGGGGCCCGCTCCGCCAGACGCTCCCGGGCCACGGCCAGCATCAGCTTGATGCGGTTTTCCTGGTTCACCCGGGTGGCGCTGGGGTCGTAGTCGATGGGGGTGATGTTGGCCTGGGGATAGAGCTCCCGGATTTTGTTGATCATGCCCTTGCCGCAGATGTGGTTGGGCAGACACCCGAAGGGCTGGGCGCAGACGATGTTCTCGTACCCCGCCCGGACCAGCTCAATCATCTCGGCGGTGAGGAGCCAGCCCTCCCCCATCTTGTCCCCGGTGCTGATGACCCCGTCGGTAAGCCGGATCAGCTCCCGGAAAGGCAGGGGCGCGTGGTAGCCGTTGTCCTTCAGAACCTTGATGACCACGCTCTCCATGCCCTCGATGTACCCCAGTACAAAGTCGGACATGTGCTTTTCCAGGAAGGTACCGCCGTAAAGCCGGGCGGTCTCCGAGGGGTTGTAGGCGCAGTACTGCACAAAGCCCATCAGCCCCGGCAGGTTCACCTCGCAGTCCTGGGAGCGGAGGAAGTTCTCCAGGTCGTTGTTCCCCAGGGGGGAGTACTTCACGTAAATTTCGCCGACCACGCCCACCTTCACCTTGGGGATCCGGCGGACGGGGATAGCGGCAAACTCCCGTGCCATAACGGGCATGGCGGACTTCATCTCCCGGTTCGTCCAGCCCTTGTTCTCATGGATCCAGCCGCAGATGGCGTCCAGCCACTTCTCCTGCAAGCGCTCCGCGTCCCCCTTCCGAACCTCGTAGGGCTCCGTCTGGGCCCGGAGGGCCACCAGCAGATCGCCGTAGTAGATAACCGCCAGTAGCTTGCGCAGCAGGTCCAAGGTCATGGGGAAGCCGGAGTCCTTCTCCAGACCGGAGAAATTCAGGCTCACCACCGGCACCTGGGGATAGCCCGCCTTTACCAGGGCCTTGCGCAGCAGGTGGATGTAATTGGAGGCCCGGCAGCCCCCGCCGGTCTGGGTGATGATCAGGGCGGTGTGGTCCAGGTCGTACTTCCCGGAGGCCAGGGCGTCCAGGAACTGGCCGATGACCAGCAAAGCCGGGTAGCAGGTGTCGTTATGTACGTACTTGAGCCCCAGCTCGCTGACCTGGCTTCCGCAGTTCTCCAGCAGCTCGCAGGTGTAGCCCGCTTGCTCCATGACGGCCGCCAGGATGCGGAACTGCACCGGGGCCATGTTGGGAATCAGGATCTTGTGGGTCTTCTTCATCTCCGACGTAAACTTGGGATAGGCTTCCATCGTGGTCTCACTCCTTCTCATCCAAAGCGGCGAAGAGGCTCCGTAACCGGATGCGCACCGCGCCCAGGTTGGTAATCTCGTCGATCTTCAATTCCGTGTACAGCTTTCCCCCGGCCTGTAAGATGGCCTGGGTCTCGTCGGTGGTGATGGCGTCCACGCCGCAGCCGAAGCTGACCAGCTGCACCAGGTCGCAGTCCCGGTGCTCCACGCAGTACCGGGCGGCGGCGTAGAGCCGGGAGTGGTAGGTCCACTGGTTCAGCACCGTGGTGGGGAATTTGTCCACCAGGCCGGAGACGGAGTCCTCCGTCACCACCGCCGCGCCGAAGCGGGTAATCAGGGTGTCGATGCCGTGGTTGACCTCCGGGTCCACATGGTAGGGCCGCCCCGCCAGAACGATGATGCGCCGCCCCTCCGCCCGGGCCTGGTCCATGATGCGGGCCCCTTCCTTACGGATCTCAGCCATGTGGTGGGCATACTCGGCGTAGGCCGCGTCCCCGGCCTCCCGGATCTCGGACTTGGAGATATCCGGGAAGTGCCGCCGGAGGATATCATAGATCTTCTTGGTGAAGTCCTTGGGCCGGTGGAGGCCCACGTAGTCGTAGATGAATTTGGTGTCCTTGATTTCCGGGCAGTTCCCGGCGATGACCTCCGGGTAGTAGGCCACCACGGGGCAGTTGTAGTGGTTATCCCCCAGGCCCTCGTCCAGGTTATAGGTCATGCAGGGATAGAAAATGGCGTCCAGGCCCAGCTTGGAGAGGAACTGGATGTGCCCGTGGGCCAGCTTGGCCGGGAAGCAGGCGGTGTCGCTGGGGATGGTGGCCTGGCCCTTCAGGTACAGGTCCCGGCTGCTGAGGGGGCTGTGGTACACGGCAAAGCCCAGCTTGGTGAAGAAGGTATGCCAGAAAGGCAGCAGTTCCCACAGGTTCAGGCACAGGGGAATTCCGATTTTTCCCCGCTTTCCGGGAACGGGCTTGTAGCTTAAAATCAGCTTCCGCTTGTAGGCGTAGAGGTTCCGCTCCCCGCTGTCGGCCTTGCCGGTGACGGGGCGGTCACAGCGGTTTCCGCTGATGAAGGTCTCTCCTCCCGCGAAGGTGTTGACCGTCAGCTGGCAGTTGTTGCCGCAGAGGCCGCAGACCCGGCTCTCCGTCTCCTGGGTGAAGCCCGCCAGGGCCTCCCGGCCCAGCAGGGCGCTTACCTTCCCCGGAGCGGCCTTGCTCTTTCCGTAGAGGGCCGCGCCGAAGGCCCCCATGAGCCCGGCGATGTCCGGGCGGATGACCTCCACCCCCATCTCCTTCTCAAAGGCCCGGAGGACGGCCTCGTTGTAAAAGGTGCCTCCCTGAACCACCACGTTCCGCCCCAGCTCCTCGGGGCTGGCGGCCCGGATGACCTTGTAGATGGCGTTTTTCACCACGGAGATGGACAGGCCCGCCGAGATGTTCTCGATGCTGGCCCCGTCTTTCTGGGCCTGCTTGACGCTGGAGTTCATGAAGACGGTGCACCGGCTCCCCAGGTCCACGGGCCGGTCGGCAAAGAGGCCCAGCCGGGCGAAGTCCTTCACATCGTGGCCCAGGGCCTGGGCAAAGGTCTGCAAAAAGCTGCCGCAGCCGGAGGAACAGGCCTCGTTCAAAAAGATGTTGCTGATGGCCCCGTCCTCGATTTTGAAGCATTTCATATCCTGCCCGCCGATGTCAATGATAAAGTCCACATTGGGCAGAAAGTGCCGGGCGGCGGTGAAATGGGCCACGGTCTCCACCACACCGTAGTCGGCGTGGAAGGCGTTCTTCGCCAGGTCCTCTCCATAGCCGGTGGTGGTGACGGAGGCCACGTGAAGGGCCGGGTGCTCGTCATAGAGCTGCTGGAGCACGCCCCGAATCAGGGGCACGGGGTTGCCCAGGTTGGGCCGGTAGTCGGTGAAGAGCAAACGGGCCTCCTGGTCGATGACCGCCACCTTGACGGTGGTGGACCCGGAGTCAATCCCGATATAGACCGGGGCGGCATAATCCGGGCCGAAGGGGGCACGGGCCACCCTGGCCCTGGCGTGACGGGCCCGGAAGTCCTCGTACTCCTCCTGATTCTGGAACAGCGGCGGCTGGCTCCGGTAGGTCTCGGAGGCCCCCCGTTCCCGGAGGCGGTCCGCCAGCGCGCGCAAATCAAAGCTCTGGTCGGCGTAGAACGCCGCTCCCAGGGCCACGAACAGCAGACTGTTCTCCGGGCAGGTCCCGGCGACGCCCAGGGTCTTGTCAAAGCTCTCCCGGAGGCACCGGGAGAAGGTCAGCGGCCCGCCGAGATACAGGACGTTCCCCTTGATGGGCCGCCCCTGGGCCAGGCCCGCGATGGTCTGGTTCACCACCGCCTGATAGATACTGGCGGCAATGTCCGTGGCCTTCGCCCCCTGGTTGATGAGGGGCTGTACGTCGCTCTTGGCGAAGACGCCGCAGCGGGAGGCGATGGTATAGGTCTTTTCCGCCTCTAAGGCGGCCACGTCCATCTCGTCGGCGGTCATTTTCAGCAGAGTCGCCATCTGGTCGATGAAGGCCCCGGTGCCCCCGGCGCAGGAGCCGTTCATCCGGACCTCCATGCCGCCGGTGAGAAAGAGGATCTTGGCGTCCTCGCCCCCCAGCTCAATCACCACGTCGGTGCCCGGAACCAGCCGCCCCGCGGCCACACGGGTAGCGAAGACCTCCTGAACAAAGGGCACGCCCACGCTCTCCGCCATGCCCATCCCGGCGGAGCCGGAGATGGCCAGCTCCGCCCTTCCGGACGGGACATACCGTTCCGCCACCCGGCGCAGCAGCTCCTCGGACTTCTCCAGAATATGGCTGAAGTGCCGTTCGTAGGTGCTGTATAGGATGTTGTCCGCGCCGTCCAGCACCACGCATTTAATGGTGGTGGACCCCACGTCAAGGCCGATCTTCAAGCCGTGCTCCTCCTTTAGGCAAACGATTACCCGCCGTCTTTCCGGCAGGAACCGCAAGGTATCATATCGTTGGTATCATACACGCTTTCGACGGATTTTTCAATCGGAAATGCTTTGCAGAACTGTAAAGAACCCGTTAAAAATGGCCTGTCCGACCGGGCTTGCGGATTCTCCAGGGACGTGCTATACTCATCTTATTCACGACGAAAGCGAGGCATGACCATGAAAACCGCACTCCTCCACTGCTGCTGCGCCCCCTGCTCTTTGAGCTGCGTCGATCCCCTCCGCTCCGAGGGAATCGAGCCCGTGGCCTTCTGGTACAACCCCAATATCCACCCCTGGAAAGAATACCAGGCCCGGCGGGACTGCCTGCTGGAGTACGCTCCCACCATCGGCATGGAGGTGCGGGTGCGGGAGGATTACGGCTTAAAGGAATTCTGCCGCCGGGTGGCGGGGGATATCGACCACCGGTGCGCTTACTGCTATGAGCACCGCATTGAGGGAACGGCGAGGTACGCCGCGGAGCACGGTTTTTCCGCCTTCACCACCACATTGCTTGCCAGCCTCTACCAGGACCACGAGGGCATCATCCGGGCGGCGGAGCGGTACGCGGCGCAGTACGGCGTGGAATTTTTGTACTGGGACTTCCGACCGAACTTCCGGGAGGGAAACCGCCGGGCCCGAGAGCTGGGGTTTTACATGCAGAAGTACTGCGGCTGCGTGTTTTCCGAACAGGACCGGTATCAGAAGCAGATCGACCGGGACAGGGAAACGTTCTTGGAGAACTGACGCAAGAAAGGGACCGGTCCCGCTCCCTCAAAAAACCGCAAAGCAAACAAATCATAACCACCGGCCGTGCCGGTGGTATGCACAGGCCCCCTTGGGGCATGTCCCGGGCAGAGCCTATAGGCTCG
>VSMY01000105.1 GCA_009773995.1 Oscillibacter sp.
CCTGTGGAAGAGCCCGCCCCGGAGCCCGAGCCGGTTCCCGAGCCCGCCGAGGAAGTCACCCCCGCCCCCACCGTGGCCGAGGGCGATTATGTGGTCAAGTCCGGCGACTGCCTGTGGAGCATTGCCCAGGAAGCCTACGGCACCGGCCGCCAGTGGAATGTGATTTACCAGGCCAACAAGGATTCCATCAAGAACCCCAACGATCTGCGCATCGGCCAGGTCCTGGTGATTCCCGCGGCGTAAGCCCTTGGAAATCCCAGTTTCCCGCCTCTGATAAAAAGGACGCTCAGAGCCTTTGCTCTGAGCGTCCTTTTATTTGCCAATCAGCTTCCCCAGCAGGGGCTCGAAATCCACGCCCTCCCGGAGGGAGAGGCCCTGGGCCACCGTCCGCTGGGCGCAGGCGTGGATGAAGTCCACCGCCAGGGCCGCCGCGTCCCGGAGGGAATCCCCCCGGATGAGCCCCCCGGTCAGCACGCTGGCGAACACGTCCCCCGTGCCGTGAAGGGGATGGGCCACAAACTCCGTCTGGACCGCCTCCGCCCTGTCCGTCCGGGCGTCGAAGCACATGGCCCCGGTCCGCCCCGGAGCCAGCGCCGCCCCGGTGAGGGCCACGGAGCGCCTTCCCCCCAGGCTCAGCTCCTCCGTGAGGCGCCGGAGGGCCCCCTCGTCGTGAAGGGCCCGGCCCCCGTCCAGCAGGTCCTTGTAGTCCCGGTTCAGCAGAAACGCCGCCTCGGTGAGGTTGGGGGTGATCACATCCGCCAGCTCCGCCAGGCGTTCCATCCCGGCACACATGGCGGGGGTGTAGGTCTGGTATGCCTTCCCGTCGTCTCCCATGACGGGGTCGACGACCACCAGGGTGCTTGGTCCCCGGAAGGCGCGGATGAAGTCCGCCACGATGCCGATCTGCCGCTCGCTGCCCAAAAAGCCGCTGTAGACGGCGTCGAATGTCAGGCCCAGGGACTTCCAGTGGTCCGCCACCTTCGGCAGCTCCTCCGTCATGTCCAGGAAGGTGAAGCCGGTGAAGCCCCCGGTGTGGGTGGAGAGGAAGGCGGTGGGCAGGGGGCAGCACTGGACGCCCATGACGGAGAGGATGGGAATGACCTCGGTGAGGGAGCAGCGGCCGAAGCCGGAGAGGTCGTGAATGACGGCGGCGCGGGGCGTTGGCATAATCGGGTCCTCTTTTCTTGCGTAATTGCGTAATGGGGTTATTTTACAATAGATCGGAAGAAAGCGCAAGGGTGAAAAAAGGGGCTGGACGGCGGGCAGCGGGGTGTGGTATAATCAACTTTAGTTTTGATGCGCGCCCGTGGTGAAATTGGCAGACACGATGGATTTAGGTTCCATTCCGGCAACGGGTAGGGGTTCAAGTCCCCTCGGGCGTACCAAAAAAGAGACAGCCGGCGGCTGTCTCTTTTTTGGTACGCCCGGTATCAGGAAGCCCCCTCCATCCTCTCCATCTCCCGCAAAGCCCGGAGCTGGATGGGCACGGCGCAGAGGAGGGTCAGCACGTCCGACGCCGACTGGGTCATCTCCACCCCGGTGAGGCCCAGGGAATGGGACAGGATGTACACCAGGGGGATGAAGAAGATCCCCTGGCGGGACATGGCGATGAAGGTGGCCCCGGCGGTCTTGCCGATGGTCTGGAGCATCATGTTGCTCATGACGATCCACCCGGAGAGGCACAGCGTCGTACACTGAAACCGGAGGGCCGCGGCGCCGATTTGAATCACTTCCGGGTCGTCCCGGAACAGGGCGATGAGCTGGGGGGCGAAGGTGAAGCCCAGGGCGCTCACCGCCAGGAGGAAGCCCGTGGCGCTTTTCACGCAGAACCAGAAGCCCTCCTTCACCCGGTGGTAGAGTTTCGCGCCGTAATTAAAGCCGCACACCGGCTGAAAGCCCTGGCCGAAGCCGATCATGGCGGAGGCGCTGAACATCATGATGCGCTGGACCACCCCCATGGCGGCGATGGCCGCGTCCCCGTAGGGCCCGGCGGCCCGGTTCAGGCAGATGGCCGCCACGCTGGCCAGGCCCTGCCGCGCCAGGGAGGGCAGGCCCCCCCGGACGATTTGGATATAATAGGGAAGCTTCAGCTGGACTCTTGAAATGTGGATGTGAAGGTTGCCCCCCTTGGCGCAGCCCGCCAGCAGGAGGCAGAAGCTGACGAACTGGCTGACGATGGTGGCCCAGGCGGCCCCGGCCACGCCCAAATCGAAGGTGAAAATCAGCAGGGGGTCCAGGCCGATGTTCAGCACCGCCCCGCTGGCGATGCCCACCATGGCGTAGGCCGCGGAGCCCTGGTAGCGCAGCTGGTTGTTCAGCACCAGGGAGGAGGTCATCCAGGGGGCCCCCAGCAGGATGACCCGAAGGTAGGCCTTCGTATAGGGCAGGATGGTGGCGGTGGAACCCAGGAGCATGGCCAGGGGCTCCAGGAAGAGCTGGCCCAGGACGCAGATCCCCGTCCCCGCCGCCAGGGCGGAGAAAAAGCCCGTGGCGGCCATGTTGCTGGCCTCCTCATAGTTCTGCTTCCCCAGCTCCCGGGAGATGAAGTTGCCGCTGCCGTGGCCGAAGAAGAAGCCCACGGCCTGAATGATGGCCATGAGGGAGAAGACCACCCCCACGGCCCCGGTGGCGCTGTTGCTCTTCAGCATGCCGACGAAGAAGGTGTCCGCCATGTTGTAGAAGGAGGTGACCAGCATGCTGATGATGCAGGGCAGGGCCAGCCGGCAGATGAGACGGCTGACGGGAGTCTCCGTCATCTGGTGGAATTTCTGTTCCTGCTTTTCGTCCAAGTGGTCGTCCATGTGGGGTCCCGCCTTTCCTGTGGTTTCGTCATATTCTGATAGTATAACACGGTCCGGCCCGGAACGGAAGCGGGATTTTGAAATTTCCAAACCGGAGGCGGGACGGCGGACGGCCCCGCCGCATAGAATGGGCTAGGTCCCCGGAAAGCCGGGGCCAATTTCCAGGAAACGAGGGATTCCCTTTGCGTATCAACGAAGCCTATGAGCACGCGGCCATTCTTCCCGGTCCGGGAGAGGACTGCGGCTGCAATAAAATCGTTACACAGTGCGTGGACGTCACCGCCCCGGTGACCCTGATTCCCACCGCCTCCCTGGGCACCGTGACGGTATCCTGCCAGGGCGCGCCCATGGTGAACTGCGTCACCGACCCCTGCGGGACCTCCAGCACCATCACCGTCACCCAGCGGGTCTGCGTCACCATCCCCGTGCGCTACGACGTGAGCATGAACACCGGAGACCCCACCATCTCCTGCGCCGAGGGCGGCCCCTGCGGGCCCTGCTCCCCCTGCGGCTGCAAGGCGTAACGGTCCATAGGAAAGGCTCAGCCGCAAAGCGGCTGAGCCTTTTTTCTCATTCCGCCAGGAGCCGCAGGCCCTCCAGATAGCCCTGGATGCCGTGGCCCCGGATGCTGCCCGCGCAGGCCTCCCGGATGTAGGATACGTGGCGGAACGCCTCCCGCTTCTCCGGGTCGGAGATGTGGACCTCCACCGTGGGAATGCCCACGGACTTCACCGCGTCCAGCAGGGCGATGCTGGTGTGGGTGTAGGCGCCGGGATTAATCAGGATGCCGTCCACCTTGTCGAAGTAGGCCTGCTGGATGGCGTCCACCAGGTCCCCCTCGTGGTTGGACTGGAAGAAGGAGACGGCCACGCCCAGCTTTTCCGCCTCGGCGGTGATCAGGTTCTCCAGATCCACGTAGTCCGTGTGGCCGTAGATCTCCGGCTGGCGGATGCCAAGCAGATTCATGTTCGGCCCGTTGATCACCAGGATGCTCTTTTTTTTCTCACTCACAAAAATCCCTCCAGATTTGCCCGGCGGCTTCCTCCGGGCTGATCTCATTTGGAACGGAGACGTCCGCCGCCGCCTCGTACAGCGGCCTCCGGACCCGCTCCATCTCCTCTAAGCTTCCCGCCTGGGACAGGGGGCGGCCCTGGACGGGAAGGCTCTCCAGCCTCCGGCGGAGGAGGTACACCCGGCCGGTGCGCCGCATGGCGGCCCGGTTCTCCGGCCGGAGGACGGCCCCGCCGCCGGTGGCGATGATTTGGCCGCTCCGGGAACAGGCCGCCGCCAGAACCTCCGCCTCCAGGTCCCGGAACGCCGCTTCCCCCTCCTGGGCGAAAATCTCCGGGATGGGCTTTCCGGCCTTTTTCACAATCTCCCCGTCCAGATCCACAAAGGGCTTGCCGGAGAGCTTTGCCAGGGCTCCGCCCACAGAGGTCTTTCCGCTGCCGGGCATGCCCACCAGGACGAGGTTGGTCATATCCCGCCAAAGCCGGTTGGCAATCTCCTCCGTCGCCTCGTCGGGGATGGAGCGGCTGAAAAACAGCTCCTCCGCCCGCTTGGCCTGGTGGACCAGCATGGGCAGGCCCCCGGCGCGGCGCAGGCCCAGGGCCTCCGCCTGCAAAAGAAGGTTCGTCCGCCCCGGATTGTAAATCACATCCGCCGCGTCCGTCAGGCCGGGGAGGAGGCGCAGGTCCACAGGGGCCTCCTCCAGCCCCGGCCACATGCCCGCCGGGGTGGTGTTGACCAGGACCTCCGCGTCGGCGTGGCACGCCGCCAGATTTTTATAGTTGTCCGGCCCGGAGCGGGAGACCACCACGACCTCACGGGCTCCTTCCATCCCCGCCGCCGCCCGGGCGGTGAGGGAGGCCCCGCCGCTGCCCAGGACGAGGACCTTTTTCCCCCTGAGGGAAATCCCCGCCCGGCGGAGCATATAGAGAAAACCGTCGATGTCCGTGTTATAGCCATAGAGCTTCCCGCCCCGGCGGACCAGGGTGTTGACGCAGCCGATGGCCTCCGCCGCCGGATCGATTTCATCGCAGTATTTCATCACGTCCCGCTTGTAGGGGATGGTGACGTTCAGCCCGCCGAGGTCCTCCCGGCGGAGAAAGTCCCCCAGCTGCTCCGGCTCCAGCTCGATGAGGCGGTAGCCCTCGTCCCCCAGGGCCTTATGGATGGGGACGGACCAGCTGTGGCCCAGGCGGCGGCCCAGAAGGCCGTAGATTTTCCCGCTCATACTTCCGCGTAGTTCCCCAGGAAGTGGAACTGGGCGCAGCTGCGCTCCATCTCCTCCAGCATGGCCAGGACGCTGGGGTCCCGGAGGTCCGCTTCCAGCTCGATGAAGAAGATGAACTCGAAGTCGCTGCCGGAGACGGGGCAGGACTCCAGCTTGGTCATGTTGATGTCCAGGGCCGCCAGCTTGGAGAGCATCTCGTACAGCGCGCCGGGCTTGTTCTCGAAGGCGATGATGAGGCTGACCCGGCCGGCCCCGGCGTAGATAATCGGGTCCTTGGCCACGCAGATGAAGCGGGTGTAATTGTTGTCGCTGTTCTGGATTTGGCCGTTGATACATTCCAGGCCGTACAGCGCCGCGCAGGGGTGGGAGGAGATGGCGGCGGCGTGCTTATTTTCCGACTCGGCCACCAGCTTCGCCGCCGCGGCGGTGTTGTCGCAGGGAATGACCTTGACCCCCTTGAGCCCCTCCAGGAAGCGGCTGCACTGGCCGATGGCCTGCTGGTGGGAGTAGATTTCCGTCACGTCCTCCGGCTTCACCCCCGGCAGGGCCAGCAGCTCGTGGCGGATGCACAGCCGGGTGGAGCGGACGATGGTCAGGCTGTGCTCCTGCAAAAGCTCGTAGACGGCCCGGACGGAGCCGTTGGAGCTGTTTTCAATGGGCAGCACGCCGAACTTGCAGAAGCCCGCCTCCACGGCGGAGACCACCGCGTCGAAAGTCTTGACGTACATGATGTTCCCCCGGGGGAACATCTTGTCGCAGGCCGCCTGGGAGTTCCCCCCCTCGACGCCCTGGCAGGCCACCAGCCCCGTCTGGGGAAACAGCTGGTCCCGGTTTTCCAAGGAGGCCCGGACCTGGGCCCCGACGTTTGTGGGCGCATCGATGAGCTCCGCCTGGCGGGACCGGGCCAGCTCGAAGAGGGTGGAAAAGAGGTGGTAGGCGTAGCGCTCCCGGCTTCCGGCGTTCTCCGTCACCTTGGCCAGCACCGCCCGCTCCCGCTCCTTGTTCAAAATGGGCAGGCGGTGTTCGTTCTTATAGGCGGCGACTTCCTCCGCCAGGTCCATGCGCTCCAGGAAGAGCTTTAACAGCTGGTCGTCAACGGCGTCAATCTTGGCGCGGATATCAGAAAGTTCCATGGTTTCCCTCCAATAGCATATCCAAAAGTACGGCGGCGGTCACCGCCTCCGCCACCGGGACCGCCCGGTGGGCAACGCAGGGGTCGTGCCGCCCGTGAATCGTCAGCTCCGCCGCCTCCATGGAGGACAGGCAAACGGTTTTCTGCGGCTTCCCGATGGACGGCGTGGGCTTTACCGCCGCCCGGAGCACCAGGGGCATGCCGGTGGTAATGCCTCCCAGGATACCCCCGGCGTGGTTGGTCTCCGCCCGGACGCGGCCGTCCTCCATGATAAAGGGGTCGTTGTTCTCCGAGCCCCGGAGCTCCGCCGCCCGGAAGCCCGCGCCGAACTCCACGCCCTTGACGGCGGGAATGCCGAAGAGGGCCGCCGCCAGGCGGTTTTCAACGCCGCCGAACATGGGGTCCCCCAGCCCGGCGGGCAGGCCGATGGCGGCGCATTCGATGACGCCCCCCACGCTGTCCAGATCGTTCTTCGCCGCCAGGATGGCGGAGCGCATCCGCTCCCCGGCCTCGTCGTCCAGGACGGGGAAGGGCTTGGCGGCGATCTCTGAAAAGAGCCCCGCTGTGGGATACAGGGGGAAGGACCGGTCGGATATCCCCGCCGCGGCGGCCAGGTGGGCCCCCACGAAGACCCCCCGGCGGGCCAGAATCTGTTTCGCGATCCCCCCCGCCACGCACAGGGGGGCCGTCAGGCGGCCGGAGAAGTGCCCCCCGCCACGCATGTCGGCATGGCCGCCCCACTTGGCCCAGGCGGTAACGTCCGCGTGGCCGGGACGGGGCTTGTCAACAAGCTCGCCGTAGTCCCTGGAGCGCTGGTCGGTGTTTGGAATCACGGCGCAAAGCGGCGCGCCGCAGGTCCTCCCGTCCTCCAGGCCGGAGAGGAACTCCGGGATATCCGTCTCCTTCCGGGCGGTGGAGAGGGGCCCCGTTCCCGGCCTCCGGCGGTCCAGGAAGCGCTGGAGCTCCTCCAGGTCGATTTCCTCCCCGGCGGGGAGGCCGTCCACCACCACGCCGACGGCCCTGCCGTGGGACTGGCCGAAGACGCCGATGCGGAGAATATTCCCAAAGTCAGAGGACATGGACCGCACCTCCTAAGTTCTCGTAATCCCGCCAGAAGTTGGGGTAGGACTTCTTCACCGCCTCCGCCCCCCGAATGGTCACCGGGCCCTGGCAGCGAGTGGCGGCGATGGCGGCAGCCATGACGATGCGGTGGTCGTTGGCCCCGTCCACCGTGCCGCCGGGGAGGGTGGAGACCCCGTAGACCGTCAATCCGTCCTCCTCTTCGCTGACCGCGCCCCCCAGGGCCTTGAGCATCGCGGCCACGGTGGAAAGCCGGTCGCTCTCCTTCAGCCGGAGGCGGGCGGCGTGGGTAAAGCGGGTGGTCCCCCGCCGGACGGCGGCCATGACCGCCAGAGGCGGCAGCAGGTCCGGACAGTCGGAGAGATTGATCCGCACCTCCCCGGTGAGGGCCAGTTTTTTATAGTGGCCCACCACCGCCGCGTCCCCCTGGGCCGACTGGCCCTTGAGACCCCGGAGCCGCAGGTTGCTCCCCAGGGCGATGGCGGCGTACCAGAAGGCCGCCTGGGACCAGTCGGCCTCCACGGTCTCCTCAAAGGGGGCGTAAACCCCCGGCTCCACGCCGAAACCGT
Organism: Oscillibacter sp.; assembly: GCA_009773995.1. GTDB lineage: Bacteria > Bacillota > Clostridia > Oscillospirales > Oscillospiraceae > Oscillibacter. The sequence continues at coordinate 7,819 of VSMY01000105.1, forward strand.
TGAGGGCCGGGGACCAGCGGACCTGAATGCCGCACCGGGCCAGCACCCCCATGGTCATGGCGGTGTAGGAGGCGGATTCCAGCTTGGTGGTGCTGACGACCACGCTGGGCCCCTCCAGCAGGGGCAGGGCCATGAGGAGCCCCGTGAAGAACTGGCTGGACACGTCTCCCCGGAGGCGGTATTCCCCAGGGGCCAGGCTTCCCCGGACGGTCAGCGCCCCGTCCTCCAGGACATAGGAAATTCCCCGCCGGTCAAAGAGGTCGAAATAGGGCTGCTGGGGCCGCTCCATCAGCCGCCCCCGGCCCGTGAACACGCCCCCCTGGTCCACGGTCAGGGCGATGGGAATCAAAAAGCGGAGGGTGGACCCGGACTCCCCGCAGTCGAATTGGGGCAGGTCCCCGAAGGGGCGGCGCTCCCCGCCGATGCCGGAGACCCGGAGGCCGTCCTCCGCGGTCTCCCACCGGGCCCCCAGGGCCTCCATGCAGCGGAGGGTGGCCTCCACGTCTTCGGAGAAGGCGACGTTTTTGATGGTACTGACCCCCGCCGCCAGGGCGGCGGCGAGAATCCAGCGGTGGGACAGGGATTTGCTGGGGGGCGGGGTCACCAC
>VSMY01000106.1 GCA_009773995.1 Oscillibacter sp.
TTATTATACTATATGTCGATAAAAAAACATAGAGGAATATCAAAAAAATTCTAACTTCGATGGACCCCCGCCCCAAGAGGGCCGGGGCGTCGCCGGAATTCCTGAAAGGGGTTGTATGATATGGCAGTCAGCGGCGTAAGCAGTTCCAGAAGCATTTACGGAACCCGAAATGTGATCACCGGCCTTGCCAGCGGCATGGACACGGAGAGCATGATCGAAAACGCAATATCCGCGTACAAAAACAAAATCAGCGCCTTGAACCAAAAACGCACGAAAACCGAGTGGAAGCAGGACGCGTACAGGAGCATGATCGACAAGATGTCCTCCTTCCTCTCGAAGTACACGTCCTACCGGTCCGCCAACAACCTGATGTCCACCAGCTTCTTCGACCAGGCGGTGAAGACGGTCTCCAAGGGGGCCAACAAGGACCTGGTGACCGCCACCGGCCGGGCCAGCAGCGATATTCGCATCGACCGGGTGCGCCAGCTGGCTACCGCCGCCACCTATAAGCTCAGCGGCACCGCGCTGGACGGCACCACCGCCGAATTTGGAAAGGACAGCGTCACCTCTGCCGCCGGCGGGACCTTGGACCTGGACAAGTCAATCGAGATCGGCAATCTGGATGGGACTTTGACCCTGGCCTACGGCGGGTCCAGCGCCCTGAGCTATCTGGCCGTCGAGTTTGACGAGACCAAAACCTATGTAGACGATGTGGATGCCGACGGCAAAGTGACGAAGAGCGGAGCCCAAAAGCTGGTGGATGACATCAACAAGCAGCTGGAGGGGCAGAGCGTCTCCATCGGAACCAAGACCTACACGGGCAAAGATCTGCTGAACAACGTGATAAAGGCCGAAGTGGGAGAGAACGGCCAGATCACCTTCAAGGACCCGAAAAGCAACGGCGTCTATGTCAGCAGCGCCACCGGCTCCTTACAGGAGAAGCTGCTGGGCGGAGAAAAGCCCAGCACCGAGGCGGGCAAGCAGATCAAGTCCCTGACCCTCTCGGACGACGCCCTGGAAACCACCGAGATGAGCACGCTGGAATACCTGTCCACCCGGGGGAGCAGCATGGAAATCACCCTGGACGGCAAGAGCAAAACCGTCAAGCTGCCGGGTAAGGACGATATTGACGAAAAGCTCACGGGCGCGGACCGGGACACGGCCTATATCAAGGCGCTCCAAAAAAACATTGACGACGCCTTCGGCAAAGGAAAGCTGACGGTCAGCGACAAAAACGGCGGCGATGCGGGCATCCAGCTCCAGTTTGACGCGCCCAAGGGCTCCACGTTTTCCGTCAGCTCCACAAAGGGCGAGATGCTTGGCTTTGGCGAGAGCGACCGGGTCACCAGCTACCTGAACACCGGCAAGACCCTGGGCGAGCTTCTGGGCGAGGAGGGCTTCAAGGATTTGGAGGCCATTAAGAAGCCCAAAAAGGACGAGGACGGCAAAGAAATCCCGGGCGAGTACGAAAAGGACGAAAACGGAAACTTTATCTACGAGACCGATTCCGAGGGGAATACGCTCTATTCCTTCAAGGTCAACGGCAAGGAAGTTGGGCAGTTCTCCAAGAATACCTCTCTGAGCACCGTGTTGAACACCATGAACGGCAATGCGGACTGCGGGGTCAAAGTGGCCTACTCCAAGCTGACCAATGAACTGAGCTTCACCGCCAAGGAGACCGGAGCGGCCAATGGAATTGGCTTTGAGGGCCTGTCCGCCAAACTGTTCGGGGCCCCCGGCACCTATGACGACGACAAGCGGGGAACCTATACCAAGGGACAGGACGCCATCTTCGAGGCCAGCGTCAACGGCACCTCCCTGGGGGAGATCACCCGGAGCTCCAACAGTGTGGAAATGGACGGAATGACCATCAACCTCAAGGGGACCTTCGGCTATCAGACGGACGAGGATGGAAACGTCCTGTTTGAAGAGAAGGGCCAGGCAAAGGATGGAGAGAAACTGCTCTTCAGCTTCCAGGGAGTACAGAAGGGAGCGAAGGAGAATGCGGCCGGCAAGCTGGAATTCACGGATGAAAAGACCGGCAAAACCATATACGGAGAGCTTATAGATGGGGAGCTGACCTTTACAAATCAGGACGGCGCCCAGGTCTATGCCCGCGTGGACGCCCAGAATCGGCTCCGGTTTGACGCGGACCCGGCCCAGGCCGTGAAGGGCGAGGCGGTCATGATTAAGGAGCCCATCCGGGATACCAAGGCGGAAGGCGTCACCTTCGAGACCAGCTCCGACGCGGACAAAATCGTGGACGCGGTGAAGCAGATGGTGGAAGACTACAACGCCATGGCCACGGAGATCAAAAAGGCTTATTCCACGCTCCCCGCCCAGCGGTCCAACGGCGCGTACTACGAGCCCCTGACCGCCGAGGACGAGGAGGACATGAGCGAAAGCGCCATCAAAAACTGGAACGACAAGGCCAAGCAGGGCCTGCTGTTCGGCGACCGTGACCTGGCCACCCTCTACCAGCGGATGACCAACGCCATCTCCATGACCGGCGAAAACGGCGCGGCCCTCCGGGAGGCGGGCATCACCGTGAACTATTCCAACGGCCTGAGCACCCTGGAGTTCAACGAGGATAAATTCCGGGCCGCCCTGAACAACGACCCCGACAAGGTCCGGGACGCCTTCACCGCCAGCATGGAATCCGGCGCCAAGAGCAACGGACTGATGCAGGCTTTGAAGCAGCCCCTGGAGATGTACGGCAAGACCGAGGGCGGCAAGGGCCTGCTGGTGGAAAAGGCGGGTTCTTCCCTGGCCCCCAGCACCATGTACAACAATACCATTCAAAAAGAGCTGAATAATATCGACTCTCAAATCGAGCGGTGGCAGGAGAAGATGGAAGACCAGATCGACCACTACACCAGCCAGTTCTCCCGGTTGGAGCAGCTCATCCAGCAGATGAATTCCCAGAGCTCTTATTTCTCCCAGCTGATGGGCGGCTGATTTTAAAAAGGCGGTGATCCAGAGACAATGGATATGAAAGGCTTCCAGTCATACAAGGAGCAGAGCGTGAACACCATGACCCAGGGGGAGCTGCTTTTGCTGCTGTATGATGAGCTGTACAAACGCCTGTCTCAGGCGGAGCTCATGCTGGACCAGCAGAACTACCCCGTCTATGAGGCCTCCATTGAGCGTTCGGTCGCCATCATCGACTATCTGGACTCCACGCTGGACCGGCAGTATCCCATCAGCAAAAACCTGGCCCAGCTCTACGAGTACTTTACCTATGAACTGGGCCGGGCGAAGATCGGCCGCCGCAAGGAGGTTTTGACCCACGTGAAAACCATGGTGGGCGAACTGCGGGACGCCTTCCGCCAGGCGCAAAAGAGCGGAGATTCGGGAAAGTAGGGATTCAGAATGGAAGCATCGGCGCTGTTGGACGCCCACGTACAGCTCAAACGGATTTACACCGCGCTGAACGAGTCCCTGGATCTGACCCGCCAGCTGGCGGACGCCGTGGACCGGGACGACCAGGTTTCGGCGCAGATGCTGGTTTCCATGCGGCAGGAGCCCATTGACAAGCTGTCCAGGGCCCGTCAGGCCCTGGAGCAGCAGCGGCAGACTCTGTCCGGCGGCGACGCCGCCCGCTTGGCCGCCATCTTGAAGGGCGCGGCGGCGGAAACGGCGGAGGAGGGCCCTGTGACGGCGCAGGTAGGCGTAAATCAACGGATTTTAAAACAGCTTGTAGACCTGGATCAGGTGGTCAACCGCAAGCTGGCAAGAGAGAAGTCCATTTATCAATAAGCAGGACGCAAAAGCCGGAGCCCGGCTGGGCCGGGTTCCCGCCTTTGCGCGCATAGAGGCGAAAAGACGCCGCCCGCAGGGAGAGGAGCTCCCTGCGGGAAGGGGATTCGAGACTACGGGAGCGCAGAGTATGCCCACAATCACGCTGGAAAACGTAACAAAAAACTACAAGCTGGACCGCCGCCAGCAGAAGGAGCGGAAAGGCAAAAAGTACGAGGTCGGCGTGGAGGACATCAACCTGACCATCCGGCAGGGGGAGTTTGTGTTCCTGGTCGGCAGCAGCGGCGCGGGAAAGAGCACGCTGCTGGACCTGATTTCCGGGAAAATTAAGCCCGACAAGGGCACGGTGTGCCTGGACAAAAAGGATCTCTCCAAGCTGATTCCCTGGAGCCAGAACCGCATGGCCATCCTCTTCGGCAAGGTCCAGCAGGAGCACAGCCTCATCCGGAAGATGACCGTGGAGGAAAACCTCTGGGTGGCCGCCCAGGTGGGACGCCGCCGCTTTGAGAGCGGCAAGCACGTGGACCTCCGGGTGAAGAAGGTGCTGGGCCTGGTGGGCATGCGGGGCGTGGAGTCCCGGTATCCGGTGGAGATGTCCATCGGGGAATGCCGCCGGGTGGAGCTGGCCCGGGCCCTCATCAACAGCCCCCCCATCCTGGTGCTGGACGAAATCACGGCCAACCTGGACGACGACAACATCTGGGATATGTTCCAGCTTTTGCAGGAGGTCAACCGCATGGGCACCACCGTCATCATGGCCACCCATGCCAGCCGGTATGTGAACATCATGCGCCGGCGGGTGATTACACTGGTGGACGGGAAGATTTTCGGCGATGTCGAGAAGGGAAGATACGGCGACGTGGTGTGAAAGCTGCGGAGAGCCGATTAGAATAAAAGGAATCTTGACGCATTCAAAGAAAACGAGGAGGAAGCAGGAAATGATAAAAAACATGAAGATCAGGAAGAGCCTGATTATGGGGTTCGGGATCACCATCGTTGTTTCCGCGATCATCATCATCGTGTCGCTGGTCCTGATGGCGGTTCAGAAGGGACAGTACACCGATATTCTGGACCAGTATGTGGCGTCCAACCAGCTGGTGTCCGAGTGCCGTATCGATTACAACATCGCCGCCCGGAACCTGCGTGACGCGGTGCTGTCCGGCGATATGTCCAGTGTGGATACCACAAACAGCAAAATCAGCGAGCTGAGTACGGAGCTGACCGAGCTGTCCGCTACATATCCCCTGGACGACAAGACCGAGCTGAACGCCTTCATTAACCTGGTGCAGAGCTGGGAGAAGGAGGCCACCAACATCGGCCAGACGGCCCGCACGAGCCAGCAGCAGGCGGCCGAGATGCTGGTCAAAGACTGCACTCCCGTTTTGAATCAAATGGCCACCGCCGGCAACGAGCTGGCCGCCAAGCTCCAAACGGAGCAGGAAGCCATCATCAAGCGGCAGAGCACAATTTCCAACATCGCGATGATCTGCATCGTGGTAGCCATGATCATCGCCACCGTGGTGGTGCTCCGGCTGGCCCTGATCATCATTAAGAGCATCGTGGTCCCCACGGAGAAGGTTCGGGCCGCCCTGGTGGGCTTCAGCGAGGGCAAGCTGGACATCCCCGTGGACTATGAGAGCAAGAGCGAGCTGGGCGAGATGTGCGACGCCCTGCGGAGCAGCCAGCACACCCTGGACAGCGTCATCAAGGACGCCTGCCGCCTCTTGGAGGAGATGGGCGGCGGCAACTTCAACTGCCGCACCGAGGCCGAGCAGTACTATGTGGGCGAACTGGCCAATATGCTCAAGTCCATCCGCGTCATCAACCGCAGCCTCAGCGACACCCTGACCCAGATCAGCCTCAGCGGCGAGCAGGTTTCCTCCGGCTCCGATCAGGTGTCCACCGGCGCCCAGGCCCTGGCCCAGGGCGCTACCGAGCAGGCCAGCGCCGTTCAGGAGCTGTCCGCCACCATCGCGGACATCTCCTCCAAGGCCCAGAGCAACGCCAAGCGGAGCGAACAGGCCATGGACCACTCCAAGAACGCCGGCCAGCGTCTGCGGGAGAGCGCCGCGCACATGGATGAAATGGTCAAGGCCATGGAGAAAATTTCCAGCTCCTCCGAGGAAATCGGCAAGATCATCGCCACCATTGAAAACATCGCCTTCCAGACCAACATCCTGGCCCTGAACGCCGCCGTAGAGGCCGCCCGGGCGGGCAGCGCCGGCAAGGGCTTCGCCGTCGTAGCCGACGAAGTGCGGAACCTGGCCACCAAGTCCGACCAGGCCGCCAAGGCCACCAAGGAGCTGATCGACAACTCCATTACCTCCGTCCAGGACGGCAGCGAAATTGTGAACCGGGTTTCCGAGTCCCTGGATAAGACGGTGGAGGCCACCAACGAGTCCATGGCCGCCCTCCAGGAGATTGCCCAGGCCGTCGAGGAAGAGGCCGAGGCCATCGCCCAGGTCACCGAGGGCATCGACCAGATTTCCAGCGTGGTGCAGACCAACTCCGCCACCTCCGAGCAGTCCGCCGCCGCCAGTGAGGAGCTGAGCAGCCAGGCCAGCCTGATGAAGGATCTGCTGAGCAAGTTCCGCCTTCGCAACGACAGCGGCTCCGGCAGCTACAGCGCCCCCGCTTACACGGAGGAAAGCGCCGACGCCTCCTATGACGGCGGCTACACCGGCGGCGGAAGCGCCTTCAGCAAGTACTAAGCGGTTTTCCGCCGGCCCGGCCAAAGTAAGACGCGAGCTGTCATGGACATGGAATGAACGCAGGACCACTCGCGCCATCCCGCGCTGGCAGTAGAGTTCTCTGCCATGATGCCAGAAGGCGGTTCGGTGCCGCTTTCTGGCATCATTTGCGCCTCTATCGTCGATGCGCTTGAGAATCGGTTTGAGAGGCAGGAAAAGGAGCGTCGCATGATGAAGGATTTGAGAGCCCAGGAGCGGGATTTGATCTTCGCCCTGGATATCGGGACCCGCAGCGTCGTGGGCGTTGTGGGCAGGCCCTCCGGGGGGCGGTTCAAGGCCCTGGATATCGAGATGGCGGAGCATGAGAGCCGCGCCATGCTGGACGGGCAGATCGACAACATCCACCAGGTAGGCGCCCTGGCCCGGACGGTGACGGACCGTTTGGAGGAGCGCCTGGGCGTCCATCTGGAGCGAGTCTGCGTGGCCGCCGCCGGGCGGGCCCTGCGAACCCAAAGCGGCAGCTTCACCATGGATATCAGCGCGGAGAAAACCATCACCGCCGAGACCATCAGCCGCCTGGAGGCGGGGGCCCTCTCCGCCGCCGAGGAGGCCCTGCAGATGGAGGACGAGGTCCGGCGGCAGTTCTTCATGGTGGGCTACACCGTGGCGCAGTACCGGCTGGACAACTATCCCCTGGCCTCCCTGCTGGACCACAACGGACAGAAGGCGGAGGCGGACGTGGTGGCCACCTTCCTCCCCGGAGAGGTGGTGGAGAGCCTCTACGCCGCCATGCGCACCGCGGGCCTCCAGGTCTCCAGCCTGACCTTGGAGCCCATCGCCGCCATGAACGCCGCCATTCCTGTGGAACTGCGGCTTTTAAACCTGGCGCTGGTGGACATCGGCGCGGGGACCACGGACATCGCCGTCTGCCGGGACGGCAGCGTCACCGGCTACACCATGGCCACCATCGCCGGGGATGAAATTACCGAGGCCATTATGCGGACCTTCCTGGTGGACTTCCAGACCGCCGAGGAGATGAAGCGGAATTTACGTCCGGGAGAGGACGTCCATTACACGGACATCCTGGGCCTGGAGAACACCGCCGCCTTTGAGGAACTCCACGCCGCCATTCAGGAGCCCATGGGCCGCCTGGCGGAGGCCGTCGCCGCCCAGGTGACGGAGCTCAACGGCGGCGCGCCCTCGGCGCTGTTCCTGGCCGGGGGCGGCAGCAAGCTGGAGGGACTCCGGGAGAAGGTGGCCGCCAGCTTGGGCATGGACGAGCGCCGGGTGGCCATCGCCGGGAACAACTTTGCCAAAAGCGCCTTTGCCGACGAGATGGACCTGAACAACCCGGAGTATGCCACGCCCCTGGGGATCGCCATTTCCGCCGGCCTGGGCCTTTTGAACGACAGCTATGTCATCACCCTCAACGGGGAGACCGCCAAGCTCTTCCGCAGCGGGACGCTGACGGTCCGGGACATTCTGCTGATGAACGGCTACACCTACGCCGACATGCTGGGCCGCTCCGGAAAGAACCTGGGGGTAACCCTCAACGGGCGACGCATGGTCCTCCGGGGTGAGCCCGCCGCTCCCGCCATCCTCCGGGTGAACGGGGAGGAGGCGGCCATCAACGCGGTGGTCCACGCCGGGGACAGCATCCGCTTCCAGCCCGCCCGCAGCGGCAGGGACGCCGCCAAGACCCTGGGTGAGCTGCTGGGGAAGGAGTTCTCCGGCCGGGTGCTGCTGAATAACCGGGAGGGGGACTTGAAGGCCCCCCTGCGCCAGGGAGACGTGATTTTGACCCTGGAGGGCCCGGCGGGCCTCATTCCGCCGCTTCCGCCGGAAAAACCGCCGGAGCCGCCGGAAAAACCGGTCCCCAAACCGGAACCCGCCGCCCCGCCTCCGGCGCCCCTGCCGGAGGAGAAGGCGGAGCCGGTCCCTGAGGAGCTCCCCCAGCCGGAGGTCCAGAAGCCGG
>VSMY01000107.1 GCA_009773995.1 Oscillibacter sp.
TCGAGCCTCGTTGCCCGCTCCAGCTCAAAAATTCCCACCACCGCTCCGTTTCCGGCTTTGCCGAAAACTGCGCTATGGTGGGAATTTTTTCGCTTTCACCTGCGAACCGCGCTGCTGGGTTCGCAGGTGATTTTTTTACGGGGGACGAGGGACGAAGGACGGGGGTGTTTGACAAGAACGGGCGTCTTTGGTATGATGAACACGGAAGGACGCTGTTGCATAACAGGCGGTCGGCACATTCCCTTGTGAAAGGGGGTGGTTCATTTCCCGGAGATTGCATCGAAGGGAGGTGGCGCTGATGTGGAGAAGGCGGCTGTACATAGTACTCCGGTTTCTGGTGTGTCTGGCCTTTTGGGCCTGCATACTGACCATAAAAGCGTGTTGACCGCTCGGCTTAGGCCCCGAACGGTCAACGTGGTAAACACGATTTGATTTCACGGGCTGACCGCCATGCAGCAGCGCCCTTCCATGTTTATTATACCAAACCGGGCCGCTTTGTCAAGAGACAGGGCGGCTTTTTTGGAAGGCGAAGGGGATCGGGCTTTCAGCTCAGCGCCGGATTAGCGGCAGCGAGGAGGGGAGGACAGTCCATGCATCAACCTCCAAACCCCCCGCTCAATCTACGCCGCGGGCAGAAGACCTGCGTAAAAAACGGAGGCACGCTCTGCGCGCCCCCGTTTTCTCTCTTCCACCGTGCACGGCGCATTCTCTCTTTTCGCAAAAGAGAGAATGGGGGGTGCATTGCCAGGCCATCATCATGGCTTGAGTCTCCCCCGCGCGTCAGCGCCGGAAAGACCTCCCCGCCCGCAAGGGCGAGTACCAGCCTATTACCAATAGGGCTTGGGGTCCTCCGCCAGCCCCAAAATATAATCCACACTGGTGTGGTAAAACCTCGCCAGCGCAATCAGCGCCCCGCTGGGGATATCCAGCCCCCCGCTCTCATAGCGGGAATAGGTGGCCTGAGACACATGGAGCAGCTCCGCCAGGGCCCGCTGGGGCAGGTCCCGGTCCTCCCGCAGGTCCCGCAGCCTTTGATACATGCCGGTTCCCTCCTTCCTGGACTTCCAATTCTTTTCCATTTTAGGATATGCGAAAATTGCATATTGATTTTTATACGAAAATCGCATAAAATGTGAGGGACGAAAAAACCGGGGAAGGGGGATCGCGTTGCCCAAGAGAAAACAGGAGGACCGCCGGGTCTGGCGGGTGTGGGTGGATACCCAGCGGCGGGTGGTCTCCTTCCACGAGGCGCCGGGGTATCAGATGCTGGAGTTCCGCAGCTACGAGCTGTTCCAGAGCTGCATTGACGGCTACACGGCCCAGCGCTACCGCTACCAATAAAAAAAGTCCCGCCAGACGGTTGACAAACGGAAAAAACGTGTTATCATAATGTGCAACTGAACATTTGGGCGTGGATGAGGACGAGTAGCCGGACAGGACCCTGCCAAGAGAGCCGCCGTTTTGGTGCGAGGCGGCCAGGGCTGGCGGTGAAAATCACCTCGGAGCCTCCTGCTGAAAGACGACGCGAGTAGGTAAGGACGTGTGGCGGGCGTTATTCCGCCGGCCCGTGTTGGCGGGCGCTGAGGGGCCGTTTCCCGCGAGGGGGCGGCAAGAAGAGTGGTATCGCGGAGCGTATGACAGCGCCTCCGTCTCTTGAAAGGGAGACGGAGGCGTTTTTTTGATGTTCTCGGATATGCACAGAATACAAACCGTATTTTGCGCTTAATAAAATACCATTTGGAGATGATGGCGTTGAAGATGCCGGGTACTATTACGCTGGTCCTTGAGGACACCCCGGAGAAGTTCCGCCCCCTGGCGGAGGAGATCGTCCCGCCGTTGATAGAGCTTCTGCGGGGCCTCTGCGCCCTGGAGGAGAAGTTTTGCGCCCGGGGACAGAAGCAGCGGGCGGAACGCCCCGGCGGAATTTACTCTACCCAGGCCCACCCCAACAGCAAAGCCCTTTGGGATTACTACCGGGACGCTTACAAAGCCCTGCTGGACCCCCGCTGTACGGAAAAGCTTTTGGCCCAGCGGCGGGGCTGCTGCCGGAGCATGGGAGACCCGGCGGATTTTGCCTGCTTGAAGGGAACGGCAGAGATTGTCTTCACCATGAAAAGCAAGAGCAAGGCCGTGGTGATTGTCCGGGCCTTCGACGGCTTCGGCAGCGACTGCCGCTTTGAGCTGAAACCGGAGGCCGGAGAGTGGAAAATTGATAAGGTGTCCCAGAACACCTGCGGCAGCGGGCCCTGGCGGACAAACTTCTATTTTTAGTTTGGCATACTATACAAATAGCAATATTATAAAGGAGTAATACAAAATGGACTACAACAAAACCATCAACCTGCCGAAGACCGACTTCCCCATGCGGGCGGGCCTGCCCAAGCGGGAGCCGGAGATGCTGAAGCGCTGGGAGGCGGAGGACGTCTACCACGAGCTCCTCAAAAAGAACGAGGGCAAGCCCCTCTTCAACCTCCACGACGGCCCTCCGTTCTCCAACGGGTCCATCCACATGGGAACGGCCATGAACAAGGCCATCAAGGACATCATCACCCGGTCCTACGCCATGCGGGGCTATTACACCCCCTATATCCCCGGCTGGGACAACCACGGAATGCCCATCGAATCCAACATCATCAAACAAAATAAGCTCAACCACAAGGCCATGTCCATCCCCGACTTCCGGTCCGCCTGCCATGACTTCGCCGCCCACTATGTGGACGTGCAGCGGGAGGCATTCAAGCGCATCGGCGTTGTCGGCGACTGGGACCACCCGTACCTTACCATGAACCCCGGCTTCGAGGCCGAGGAGGTGAAGGTCTTCGGGGAGATGTACAAGAAGGGCTACATCTACAAGGGCCTGAAGCCCGTGTACTGGTGCCCCCACGACGAGACCGCCCTGGCCGAGGCCGAGATCGAGTACCAGGAGGACCCCGTCACCACCGTCTATGTGAAGTTCCCCATGCATGACGACCAGGGGAAGCTGGGGGCCTTTGACCACAGCAAGCTCTTCTTCGTGATCTGGACCACCACCATCTGGACCCTGCCGGGGAACCTGGCCATCGCCCTGCACCCCGCCGAGAGCTACGCCGTGGTGAAAGCCTCCAACGGTGAGCACTATATCATGGCCGAGGCCCTGACGGAGAAGGTCATGGGCCTGGGGGGCTTTGACTCCTGGGAGATCGTGGAGACCCACCCGGGCAGCTTCTTCGAGAACATGCTGGCGGACCACCCGTTCCTGCCTAAGACCAGCCGCCTGCTGCTGGCGGACTACGTCACCATGGACTCCGGCACGGGCTGCGTCCACACGGCCCCGGGCTTCGGCGCGGACGACTACCAGACCTGCCGCCGGTACGGCATGGACATGGTGGTCCCCGTGGACGACCAGGGCAAGCACACGGACTACGCCGGAAAATACGCCGGCATGACCACCGACGAAAGTAATCCCGTCATCCTGGCGGACATGAAGGAGAGCGGCATGCTCTTCGCCTCCGAGGACATCGTCCACAGCTACCCCCACTGCTGGCGCTGCAAGAGCCCCATCATCTTCCGGGCCACGCCTCAGTGGTTCTGCTCCGTGGACAGCTTCAAGGACGAGGCCTGCGCCGCCGCCGACGAGGTCCGCTGGGTGCCCAAGTGGGGCATCGACCGGATGAAATCCATGATCCGGGAGCGGGCCGACTGGTGCATCAGCCGCCAGCGCCGCTGGGGCCTGCCCATCCCCGTGGTCTACTGCAAGGACTGCGGCAAGCCCGTGGTGACGGACGAGACCATCGGGGCCATCTCGAAGCTCTTCGGGGCCGAGGGTTCCAACGCCTGGTTTGCCAAGGAGGCGGAGGAGATTCTCCCCGCCGGCTTCGCCTGCCCCTACTGCGGCGGGAAGTCCGGCTTTGAGAAGGAGACGGACACCCTGGACGGCTGGTTCGACTCCGGCTCCACCCACTACGCCGCCATGAAGAAAGACCAGGGCTTCTGGCCCGCCACCATGTATATGGAGGGCCTGGACCAGTACCGGGGCTGGTTCCAGAGCTCCCTGCTCACCGCCGTGGGCGCCTTCGGCAAGGGAGCCCCCTTCAAGGAGTGCGTCACCCACGGCTGGACCGTGGACGGCGAGGGGAAGGCCATGCACAAATCCGCCGGAAACGGCATGGACCCCGCCGAGGTCATCGACAAATACGGCGCGGACATCCTCCGGCTCTGGGCGGCAAATACGGACTACCACGCCGACGTCCGCTGCTCCCACGAGATTTTCAAGCAGCTCTCCCAGAACTACCTGAAGTTCCGCAACACCGCCCGGTACTGCCTGGGCAACCTGGACGGCTTCGACCCCAACTGCCTCACCGCCCCCGGCGAGATGGTGGAGCTGGACCGCTGGGCCGTGACGAAGCTGAACGCCCTGATTGAAAAGTGCTTTGCCGCCTATGACGAGTACGAGTTCCTGGCGGCCACCCACGCCGTCAACGACTTCTGCGTGGTGGACATGTCCAACTTCTACCTGGATGTCATCAAGGACCGGCTCTACTGCGACGAGAAGGACGGAGCCCTGCGCCGCAGCGCCCAGACGGCCCTGTACCTGATTCTGGACGCCATGACCCGCATCATGGCCCCGATACTCGCCTTCACCTGCGACGAGATCTGGCAGGCCATGGCCCACCGGGAGGGGGACGATCCCCGGAACGTGCTGTTTAACGACATGCACCAGCCCTTCGCGGACTACGCCCTGGATGCCGCCGCCATGGAGAAGTGGGCGGCCATTGAGGCTCTCCGGGACAAGGTGAACGCCGCCCTGGAGGCCGCCCGGAGCGAGAAGACCATCGGCAAGAGCCTGGAGGCCGCCGTCACCCTCACCGTGCCGGAGGAGAACGCCTGGCTGGCGGAGACGCCGGAGCTGGCGGACCTGCTCATCGTGTCCCAGGTGACGGTGAAGATCGGGGCCGAGGCCGCCGTGGAGGTCTCCAAGGCCCAGGGCGGCAAGTGCGAGCGGTGCTGGAAGGTGCTGGGCTCTGTGGGCTCCGACGCGGAGCATCCCACCCTGTGCCCCCGCTGCGCGGCGGCGGTGCGGAATTTGCCTCAGTTCTAAAGCCGGAACCCGCCCTTGCGGGCGGGGCGGATTGGAGGCCGTCACCATGGCTGAAATCCTCCCCGCCCGTCAGGGCGAGCAAAAGCCCCTTCTTATCTCATAAAATTGCGTTATTTGCCAAATAAATTTTTTGCCTATTTCCCTTGCATCCCGCCACGGAATATGGTAAACTGAACTTACTCTTGTGGTTAGGAGGAGCTAACTTTGCAGAAACGTACCCACACCCTGCTGGCCCAGGCGCTGCTGCGCAGCGAGACGGGCTTTGCCGCCCGGCGCTTTGAGCTGGCCTTCCTCTTCGGGTCCTTTCAGCCGGACGTGAACCCCCTCAGCTATTTGAAGGGCTCCCTGCACTACAACAAGCTCAAGGGCCATAACTATACCAATTCCAGGGCCTACATCAATTCCAAAATTTTGAAGCTTCAGCGCCGCCGCCGGTGGACCATGTGGCAGTACTATACCCTGGGCAAGCTGACCCACTACTTGGCGGACGCCTATACATACCCCCACAACCCGGACTACCCCGACACCATGCTGGACCATCACAACTATGAGACGGATTTCCGGCGGTTCATGCGGGGGTATCTTGCCCACCAGTATCTCCGCCGCCAGCAGGCCCGCCGGGACCTTATCGCCGCCCTGGAGGAGCTCCACGACCAGTACATGGCCACCCGGGCCAGCATGGTCCGGGACGCCAGCTACATCCTCAAGGCCACCAGCCTGCTGATGGCCGGGTGCCTCCCCGCCGCGTGAGGCGCAGGGGCGGCTATCAGCCGCCCCTACATGGTTTTGATTTTTGGCAAAATCCCATAATTGCCCGCCGGATGGGTTATTCGCATTTGTAGAAACTCACAATTTCCATTTTCCAAGCGTTGTGTTATGCTTTAAACATCTAAAGAGTCAAAGGGGAACCTGACTATGACCGCCATTGCCCGCACCGCTGAATACGGCTATTTCACCTTTAGCTTTACCTATTTTGGTAAGGCTTTTCGTGGTTTGGCTGACAGCGAGCGTGTGTGAGCTTCCGGCCCTCTCAGGGCAGATTGGAACGAAGCGGCCCGCAGCCAAACCGGCTGCGGGCCTTTTTGCATTTCCCCGGAAACGAATTTTCATTAGGAGGAATCCGCCATGATTGTCATTCTGAAGCACAACCCCAACCGGGACCAATTGGACAGCCTCATCTCCTGGCTCCAGGAAAAGGGCGTCACCATCCACACCAGCATCGGCGAGGCCAACACCATCCTGGGGCTGGTGGGGGACACCTCCAAGCTGGACATCGACCTCATCGCCGCCCTGGACATCGTCCAGGACGTGAAGCGGGTCCAGGAGCCCTACAAAAACGCAAACCGGAAGTTCCACCCGGAGGACACCGTCATCCCCGTGGGGAACACCCAGATCGGCGGCGGCACCCTGACCATCATGGCGGGACCCTGCTCCGTGGAAAGCGAGGAGCAGGTGGTGGCCATCGCCAAGGCCGTCAAGGCCGCCGGGGCCACCATGCTCCGGGGCGGGGCCTTCAAGCCCCGGACCTCCCCTTACGCCTTCCAGGGCCTGGGGGCCAAGGGGCTGGAGTATTTGAAGGTGGCCCGGCAGGAGACGGGGCTGCCCATCGTGACGGAGCTGATGGACGTGACCCAGCTGGACCTGTTCAAGGACGTGGACGTGATTCAGATCGGGGCCCGGAACATGCAGAACTTCGACCTTTTGAAGGCCGTGGGGCACCAGGACAAGCCCGTCATGATCAAGCGGGGCATGTCCGCCACCTTCGAGGAGTGGCTGATGAGCGCCGAGTACGTCATGGCCAGCGGGAACGAACATGTGATTCTCTGCGAGCGGGGCATCCGCACCTTCGAGAGCTACACCCGGAACACCCTGGACCTCTCCGCCATCCCGGTGATGCGCCAGCTGACCCACCTGCCCATCATCGTGGACCCCAGCCACGCCACGGGCAAGTACTGGCTGGTGGAGCCCATGGCCCGGGCCGCCGTGGCGGCGGGGACCGACGGGCTCCAGATCGAGGTCCACAACGACCCGGCTCACGCCCTGTGCGACGGGCCCCAGTCCTTAAAGCCGGAGGTCTTCGACCCCCTGGCGAAGAAGCTCTTAAAGCTCCACGCCTTTATGAAAGAGCTTGATAACGAGTAAGGAGGGCGTTCCATGAAAGTCGGCATCGTCGGCCTGGGGCTCATCGGCGGCTCCATGGCCAAAAGCGTCAAGGCCCGGACGGCCCACACCGTCTACGGCGCGGACCTGGACCAGGAGACCATGGCCCTGGCCCGGATGAGCGGGGCCATCGACGCGCCCCTGACGGAGGAGAACCTGCCCCAGTGCGATCTGATCTTAGTCGCCATCTGCCCCGGCGCGGCGGTGAAGTGGGTGGGGGACCACGCGGAGCAAATTTCCAAGTCCGCCATTTTGGTGGATCTCTGCGGCGTGAAGCGGGTGGTGGTGGAGGCCCTGGCCCCCATCGCGGAACAGCACGGCTTCGCCTACATCGGCGGGCACCCCATGGCCGGTAAGGAGCGGGGAGGCTTCACCGCCTCTTCCGAGGATTTGTACCTGGGGGCCTCCATGATTTTAACCCCGGACAAGCGGACGGACATGCAGCTTTTGGAGACGCTGAAAGCCTTTTTCCTGGACGTGGGCTTCGCCGGGCTGACCTTCTCGGACCCGGAGGAGCACGACCGGATCATCGCCTTCACCTCCCAGCTGGCCCACATCACCTCCAGCGCCTACGTGAAGTCGCCGGAGGCCCAGCGCCGCCGGGGCTTCTCCGCCGGGAGCTTCCAGGACATGACCCGCGTGGCCCGGCTGGACGAGGACATGTGGACGGAGCTGTTTCTGGACGACGCGGACTATCTGGTGAAAGAGCTGGACATCCTCATCGAGAATCTGGCCGCCTATTCGGCGGCCCTGAAATCCGGCGACGGGTCGCGGGTCCGGGCCCTGCTGAAAGAGGGCCGGGAGCTGAAAGCCACCGCCGGTGGAAACTGAGAAGGAGGAACGGCCATGCGGACGATTCCTGTCAAGACGAACCCGCCCTACGCCGTGACCATCGGCCCCGGCCTTCTGGGAAACTGCGGCGTCCGGCTGCGGGAGACGGTCTCCCCCTGCCATATGGCGGTGGTGACGGACTCCACCGTGGGGCCCCTGTATCTGGAGACGGTGACGGAGAGCCTGGAGGCGGCGGGGTATGCCGTCAGCGCGTTTACGTTCCCCGCCGGGGAGGAACACAAGAACGTTTCCACCCTGTCCGGAATTCTGGAATTTCTGGCGGAGGAGCGCCTGACCCGCTCCGACTGCCTTGCCGCCCTGGGGGGCGGGGTCGTGGGGGACATGGCGGGCT
>VSMY01000108.1 GCA_009773995.1 Oscillibacter sp.
GGCTTCACCGAGGAGGACTTCAAGAAGTTCCCCCAGAGCGTGGAGGCCAACCAGCAGCGCCTGATGACCAACGCCTATTATCCCTTCGACCTGGAGAGCGAGGAAGCCATCTATCGCAAGTGCTTCTGAGCAAATCCGTTTGGAACAAAACCGCCCGGCATGTTCAACATGCCGGGCGGTTTTTCCAAGCTCACAGCGCCGGAGAGGCCATAGGCTCATCGGTCCGCAGCTTCACGGGGCCTGTCTTTCTTAGGCGTGGTAGCAGCCCCCGCCGATGAACTCCCGCATCAGAGAGGTCTTGGGGATGTTGTCCGCGGGGATGGGCAGGAAATAGTTCAGGAATTTCAAAAGCCGCTTGGCCTCGATATACTCCTCGCTGTCCCTGGGAACGCCGAAGAGCAGGGGCTGGACGTAGGGCTTCAGCAGGGCCGTCTCGTAAATGAGGGCGGAGTTGAAAATCATGTCCGCGCTGTCCTGGAAGGGGAAGATGTTGTTTTCCTCCCCCCGCCGGACGGAGGGCCACATTTTGATGGTGGCCTGGGCGCTGTAGCCCCGGGTCCGGGCGTCCCGCTCAATGCGCCGGAGGAGCCGGGCGTCGGTGGTGGGGATGCGGTTGTGGTCGTCGATGTTCAGGGTGGTCAGGCAGCTGATATAGATTTTGTATTTGCTTTCCTTGGGCAGGGCGTGGGTGAACGCGTCGTTGAGGCAGTGGATGCCCTCGATGACCAGCACGTCGCCTTCCGACAGGCGGAGGAAATTGCCGTTGTACTCTCTTGCGCCCTTTTTGAAATTGTAGGTGGGAATTTCCACGGTCTCGCCGTTCAGGAGGCGGATGCAGTCCTGATTGAACTGCTCCACGTCCATGGCCCCCAGGCCCTCGAAGTCATAGTTGCCGTTTTCGTCCCTGGGAGTTTTGTCCCGGTTTACAAAATAGTTGTCGGTGGCGATGGGGTGGGGCCGCAGGCCGCAGGCCCGCAGCTGGGTGGACAGACGGTGAGAGAAGGTGGTCTTGCCGGAGGAGGAGGGACCCGCGATCATGACGAAGCGGACCTCCTTCCGGGAGGCGATTTCGGCGGCGATGTCGCCGATCTTCTTTTCCATCATGGCCTCATGGGCCAGGATGAGGGGCGTGGCCCCGCCTTGGGAGATGGTGGTGTTCAGCTCCGCCACGTTGGAGGCGTTCAGAGCCTCGGAGCGGAGGGTGGATTCGTAGAGCTCCCGGAAGACCTTGCGGGAGGGCTTGAAGTCCCCCAAACGGTTGGGGTCCTTCTGCGTGGGCAGGCGGAGGACAAAGCCGTTTTCAAAGAGCTCCAGGCCAAAGCACCGGATATAGCCGGTATCCGGAGCCATGTAACCGTAAAAGTAGTCCACGAAGCCGTCCAGGGAATAGACGTTGACATGGGAGTTGATGCGGAAGCTGAGGAGCTGGGCCTTGTGAACCAGCCGGGCCTTGTGGAACAGCTCCACGGCGTCGTCGGTGTTGATGGTCCGTTTCTCAAAGGGCAGCGCGGCGGCGGACAGCTCCCGCATCCGGTCCTCCACCCGGCCCAGCAGGGCCTGGTCCAGAGTGAAATTTCCACGGGCCAGGATAAAGAGGGCGCTGCTGAGGGAGTACTCCACGGAGATGCGTTCCACATTCTCCCGGCCCGCCACGTCATAGAAGGCCTTCAGCATCAGGAAGACGGCGCTGCGCTCGTAGGTCTGAATGCCGGGCCGGTCCTGGGCGGTGACCATTTTCAGCGAGCAGTCCCGATCCAGGACCTTGTGGAGCTCGCAGAGCTTCCCGTCCCGGTTGACCAGCAGGATGTCGTAAGGGGTCCGGCCCTGAAAATCCGCCGCAATGGCGCGGTAGGGCGTTCCGTAAGGATAGGCGTATTCCACGCCGTCCACGGTGACCTTGATCATGTTTTTCTCTTCCATAGGATGGCCTCCTTCTATATATGATGGTTCCGCCGGGCGAAGAGGGGGCTTTCGCGTTCTTCGACCGGGCTGACTCTATCATACGATATTTCGGCGGAAAATACAAGGAGGATTCCACCGTAAAAAGGCCGGGCGGACAGCTCCGCCCGGCCCCGTGCCGCTCTGCTCCGCTCATGGCGGAAGCCATGTTATCCCTTCGTAAGCGCCGCTTCCTGGAGCGCGTCGAAGGCGGCCATGCACTCGTCCACCGACGCGCCTCCCAGAAGCTCCCGCACGATGAGGCAGGTGTTTCCCCACTGTTCCACATTCATTCCCGCGTTGGAGCCCAGGACGTAGACCCCTTCTTCAATCCGGTCGTTGAGGGGACGCAGAGAGGGGACGCAGTCCACCTTTACGTTTTTGGAGGGGGAGATGACCCGGTTGGTTTCCGAATAGAGCTGGAGGGCCTCGTCCGAAGTCATGATGTCCAGGACCTTCACCGCGTCTTCCCGGTGTTCCGCCTCCGCGCCGACGCCGAATCCGGTCATGGGCATCACCGGCATCTGGCCCCGGCTGCTGGGGAAGCCCACGACCTGCATTTCAAAATCGGTTTTCCCATAGCCGGTTTCCGTGTTGGCCGCCCCCCAGTAGGCCATGACGATGGGGGTTTTCCCCGCCAGAAAGTCCGGCCCTTCCGCCTCGATGGCCTCGCTGACCAGGGCGGTTTCCGCGTCGATGTAACCGCGGTCCATAAGGATTTGCAGGAACTCAAAGCCGGGGCGCATATAGTCGCTGTATTTGGCCTCGCCGCTGTTGAGGGCCGCGATTTCCGCTTCCGTATTTCCGCCGTTGTACAGGTCCGCATAGGCCAGGGCGAAAACGAAGGTTTCCAGCCACCAGCGGTTTGCCCCTATGGGCGTCTCAAATCCGTTTTCCTTGAAAACGCGGCAGCACTCCAGGAACTCCTCCGGCGTTTCCGGCTGGGACAAACCATACTGGTTGAACAGGTCCATGTTGAGGAACAGGCCGTAGGCCACCACCTCCTGGGGGATGGCCACCAGCTTCCCGTCCACCGTGTTGGCGACCCGGATAATCTCCCGCAGGTTTTTCGCGCTGTCCAGTCCCGAGAGGTCCGTCAGCTTTCCTTCCGCGCCCAAAGCCAGGAGGGTATCCGGGTTCAGCAGGTACAAGTCGTCCATATTGCTGCGCGCCCGGTCGAGAGTGACCTCGTCGTAGGTCTTATCCTGATAGGTTTCCGCCGTGTAGGTCCTGTACATCATGGTCACGCCCAGCTTTTCCTCGGCCATTGCCACCGTCAGGTCCGATGCGGTCCGCGCGATGTTTTTCGCGTCGGGATCGGTTTTTTCCATGGGACTGAACAGGTTCACCACCCGCTGCTCTTCCTCTTCCTGAGAAATCAGGTTCTTGGGCTGGTCGGAGCCTCCGCAGGCGGTCAGGGACAGCGCCGCCAGCGCCGCCAGGAACAGGGCGGACCATTTCCGGCTCGCTCTCTTGATAGGCGTCATAATCCATCTTCCTTTCGTCTGATACATTGTGAGATGACGGTCTTCAAATGCTCCATGTTCAGCGGCTTGGCCACGTGGGCGTTCATCCCCGCGTCCAGCGCCGCTTTTTCATCTTCGGCGAAGGCGTTGGCCGTCATGGCGATAATGGGGATACGCCCCGCGTCCTCCCGCTCCAGGGAACGAATGGCCCTGGCGGCTTCGTGACCGTTCATCACCGGCATCTGCACATCCATCAAAATGGCGTCGAACTCGCCCGCTTCCGCCTTCTGGAAGCGCTCCACCGCCAAACGGCCGTTTTCCACGATTTCGCAGGAGGCCCCCTCCATCTCCAGGAGCTCCGTTAGAATTTCCGCGTTGATTTCGTTGTCCTCCGCGGCGAGGAAATGGAGTCCCCGCAGGCCGCCGTCTTCCTCCGGGACGGCAGGGGCGATCTCGCCGGGATCCGCCCAGAGCTGCGCCACCTTTTCCCGGAACGCGGAGACGAAGAAGGGCTTTGTGAGAATGCCTGTGCGGCTGATTTGCAGCGCTTCCTCCACTCCCTCCGCGCCGGATTCCGCCAGGAAAAGGATGGGAACGGGAAGGGACTCCCGCAGGTCCCGGGCCGCCTGGAGGCCGCAGGTCTCCCAGTCCAGCAGAACGATTTGGCAGTCTCCGCCGTTGTCCCGCAGCCAGGCTGCGGCTTCCTCCCAGCCGGCGGCGGCGTCCAGCCGGATTTCGGCGTCCTGCATGAGGGACTGAATGCTCTCCCGGCTCTCCGGGTCGGCGTCCACCGCCAGCACGCGGGAGATGCCCCGCTGTTCCCAGAAGCGCCGGTCCGCGTGCCCCTCCTGAATGCGGAGCTCCAGATCGACCCGGAAGAGGGAGCCCCGGTCTACCTCGCTGAAAACCTCGATGGTGCCTCCCATCAGCTCTACGATGCTTTTGGTGATGGCCATACCCAGCCCGGTGCCCTGCACTTTGTTGGTGGTGCTGTTCTCCGCTCTGGTAAACGCGTCGAAAATGGTTTCCAGGTATTCCGGCGTCATGCCGTAGCCGTCGTCCTCTACCTCCATGCGGATATGCTCATACTGGCTGGAGCGCTGTTTCAGCTCGATGATGCGGAACCGGATGTGCCCGCCCTCCGGCGTGTATTTCACGGCGTTGGAGAGGAGGTTGATCAAAATCTGGTTGATTCGGGTTTCGTCGCCAATCAGGCGCTCGTGCCGGACGCCGGATACCTCCAGGTGAAAGTCCTGTTTTTTGGCCTTCGCCATGGGCTGGATGATGGCGTCCACAGAGGAAATCACGTCGTTCAGGGAGAATTCCTCCAGGTTCAGCACGACCTTTCCGCTCTCGATTTTGGAGACGTCCAGAATGTCGTTGATGAGGCTGAGAAGGTGCTGGCCGGAGGACAGGATCTTCTGGGTATATTCCCGGACCTTGGCAGGATTCTCCGCGTCCTTGGAGAGGAGGGAAGCGAATCCCAGCACCGCGTTCATGGGCGTGCGGATGTCATGGGACATGTTGGAGAGGAAGGTGGTTTTGGACTCGCTGGCAATCTGCGCGGCCTGGAGGGCCTCCGCCAGCTGCTGGCTGTGAAGCCTCCGCTCCGCCTCCCGCTCCTTCCGGAGCTTATCCTGCTGCCTCCAGCTGAGGTAGTACAGCAGGATGCACAGGAAGAAGGCCGCCAGCATGGAGGCTACCACGATGAAAATGTTCTGGTTGACGGTTCGCCCCTCCTGCTGGATGGCTTGGATGGGCACGTAGCCCACCAGGAAGATGGTGCCGCCGTTCACCGACCACATGTAGTTCAGCGCCTGCACTTCCCGGATATCGTGGTAGAAGAGAATATTCCTCCCGCTCTCCAGGCACGCGTTTACCTCCGCCTGGATGTCCGGGTCCTGGATGTCGTTGGCGCGGTAGAAATCGGTCAGATTCAAATGGCCCGCGCTCCTCTGGCCCATGCCCTTGGGCTTTAGGACAAAGCGCTGGCTTTCCGCGTCCATGACGTACAGCGAGGCCTGCTTGTTGTAAAACCCTTCCGGAAGGGAGCGGTCGACGGCGTCGTAAATGTATTCGGCGTAAAGGGTCCCGATTTCCCGGCCGTCCCGTTCAACGGGGCACTTTATGGTGTAGGACCAGGTTCCCATGTAATTCAGATAAGATTGGGAGACCGGAAGGCCCATGACCGTTCCACCGGCGGAAAAATCCAGGCCGCCTTCGGTAAAGAGGTCTCCGGTATTGGAGACGCCCTCGGTTTTTCCGGAGAGAATCAGAGACATTTTGGACATGGTCTGGTTTTTCTCATAGGCCCGGATGTACGCCTCCGGGTCGTCCACACGGGCAATCTCCTGGGCGATCAGGGTCTGAAACTCCGCCTCGCTGCGCAGGATGGCCTCGATGGTGCTCTGAATGAGGTCCAGGCTTTCGCTCAGGTTTTGTATGGCGGACTCGGACATCTCTCTGGCAGTCTTTCGCGACACCGAAAATATAATTGCCCCGAACATGCAGAAAACCAATATGATGGAGAGGAGCAGGGAGAGACCTCTCCGCTTTTTTTGCGTATTTGGAATGTTCTTCATTGGCTGTCTCCATTCTAACGCTCCGGCAGCACGCGCCTGATTGCCGGGGGAAGGAGGTTCCCTCCTGTTCCGCAAACCGCGTCAAAGCCACATGATATTTCATTATACTATTTTCTTCCTTTTAGTGTCAATAGATGCCGGGGCGGCGGGGCAAAAAGAGGCCGGCGCTCCGGCGCCGGCCTCCTATGCTGTTTCCAAAAGCTGCCTGTGGTGTCTCCCGCTCTCCGGCGGAACGGCTATTGACGGCTCAGGAAGTTCACATACCGGGCCAGCATGGCCGCCGCCTGGGCGCGGGTAGTCCTGCCGCCGGGGACGAAGGAGCCGTCTCCGTAACCGCTGAGGATCCCGTTTTCCACGGCCCAGAGGATCGCCTCGCGGGCATAGCCGCTGACGGACTCCTCGTCGCTGAACCGCAGCTCCCGGTCCGTGGCGGCGGGGCTGCCCGCGCAGCGGTGGAGCATGGCCGCGAATTGCTCCCGCGTCACCGGGGTCTCCGGGTTCCGCCCGTCGCTGATTCCCTGGGCCACCGCCCAGGCGGCGCCGGTTTCATAGGCGGACGCTCCGGAGGCGTTCACGCCGTCCAGCCGGGCCAGCACGGTCATCAGCATGGCGCGGGACATGGGGGCGTCGGGGCTGAAGGCCGTGGGGGTCCTGCCGGAGAAGAGCTCTCGGGCGGTGACGAAGCCGATGGCGTCCTCCGCCCAGTGGCCCCTGGTATCGTGGAAATCCTTGCCGTTGTCCCGGAGCCGCACCGTGGCGCCGTCGGGAACGCTGAGGGTAATCCGGCCTTCATTGAGGACGGCGGTTTTAATCAGCGTTTCGGAGCCGTCGCCGCCGACGAGGTAAGCCACGGTGGTTCCGGCGTCTCCCTCCGCGGGAATTTCCACCCGGACGAGCCGGACGCTGCCGGTGCGGAGGACAACGTCGGCGTTTCTTCCAGGCAGGGCCGGGATGGGCAGGGCTATGGTCCCGCCGTTCTTTTGGCTTTCCTGAACCGTCTTGGAGGGAAGCCGCACGTCGGCCCTGGCGCCGTTCCGATCCTCCCGGACGGTGGCGGTAAAGCCGTCGGCCCGCTTTACGGTGGTTTGGGCGGTTCCATCGGGCCGCTCCACCGTTTTGACGGTGGAGCCGTCCTTTGCCGTTTCCGTGGTGGTGACGGAGCCGTCCTTTTTCGTCTCCACCACGGTTTTGGAGCCGTCGGGCCGCCGGGTGGTCTCCGTCACCGTGCCGGTGGTTTTGTTGACGGTGGTGGAGACGGAGGAGCCGTCGGGCTGTTTGACCGTTGTGGTGTTGGAGGAGCCGCCGCCGGAGGACGAGCTCCCGCCGGAGGAGCTCCCGCCGCCGGAGCCGCCGGAGGAGGAACCGCCGCCGGCGGCGGGAAGCGTCTCCCGGATCATCTCGTAACCGCAGACGGTGCAGGACCTGTGCCGGATTCCGTTCTGGGAGGACGTGGCGGGCCGGTCTACGACCCAGTCTCCGGCGGTGTGGGCGGCGTAGCCGCTCTTTTCGCTGTTCGCCGTGATGGGACAGCCGGAGGCGGCGCAGTCGTGCCAGTGGTGGGACGCGCTGCTCTTCCAGGCGGAGCTCCAGGCGTGGGTATGGCTGGGGGTGGGGGGCGTGACGCCGCCGGGAGACCAAATGACGTTCAGGGATACGTTTCGGGCGGGCATTTTGAAGCGCAGGTCCGGGCTGTTCCGGTTGTCCAGCGGCAGGTCCCCCGCGTCCCAGGCGGCGAAGCCGAAGCCGGCCCTGCTGCCCGCGCGGACGGTGACGTCGGCCCCCTCCTGATAGGAGTAGGTTCCCGCGGGAGTTCCGCCCTCGCCGGTGTTGCTCACCGTCAGCTGATAGCTGGTCTTATCGGGCGGATCGGGCGGCTCAGGAGCGGCGGTGATCCGGACGTCGTAGGTTGTGGTCTTCCCCTCGTAGGTAATGGTCAGCGTCCGGCGCTCCGCCGCCTGGCTGGAGTCGAAGCCGGAGACCATATCCGCCGTGACCGCCACCGTTCGTTTGCTTCCGTTGGAATAGGCGGCTTCAATCGTAAGTCCGGAGACATCCAGGAGCTCGCCCACTTTGTACTCGATTTTATGTCCGGTGCTGTTGACGGAAATGGAGTCGAGCGCAGGGTCCACGGGACCGGGGTCCGGATCTCCGCCGCCTTTCGTAACGGTGAGCACGGCGTCCTGGTAAAGCGCCTTTCCTCCAACCGCGTTCTCACCGGGCACGATGATCCGGATGGTATAATTGTCTGGGTCACAGAGTTCATTGGTGGAAACGAGAAGGTCATTTCCGATGATCTCCATGGAGAAATAGCCGAAGGGATGCGTGTAGGTGTAATAGGTGTCGCCG
>VSMY01000109.1 GCA_009773995.1 Oscillibacter sp.
TCAAGGTCACCGCCAGCACCACCAGACGGCCCGGCAGGTAGCTCTGCCGCAGGCCCTTCACCAGCAGCCAGAGGAAAAGAACCCCCAGCGCCGCCAGCAGGACCAGCAGGGGGACCCAGCCCCAGGCCACCGCCATGGAGGCGGGGAGGAAGTCGTGGGAGAAGTCGATGGGCCGCATTTCCTGGCCCCCGCCGAAGACCCGCGCCCCCGCGTTGACCGACAGGGCGGCTTTGCCGCTCACATGCCGCAGAGGGGGGACCTCCTTCCAGAATAGATCCAGCATCCAGCCCATATAACCCCGGTGCTGCGGTTCCAGCTCCGGGCGGAGGGCAATCAACACCCGGAGGAAAAGAGAGTTGAGGTAGCCACTGAAAAGGAGATAGGCCAGAAGTCCGAAAACGACGGCCAGGACCGCGCCGACGCCCTTCCATCTTCCCACGCCGAACCAGTCTTGGCCCACAGCGTAGAGGGTCAATATCAGGCCGGAGAACAGCAGGACCGACAGGTTCGACATGGAAGGAATAACGGCACAGCTCACCGCCGGGGGGATGCCGCCCAAGATGGTAAGGATAAACCCTTTCCAGCCTTTGCCTCGGAAGCTATAGAGCCAGAGGGCATAGGCAAGGGGATACAGCGCCGGCATGAGGGCGGCGTAATAGGAAGGATACAGAACTGCCGGAAGCAGGACGGCCATTGCCAGCGCGGTGATGTACACGGCCCTTGCGTGCCGGACCAGCCGGGACACGTCGAAAAAGTACATCCCCAGCATGGCTGCCGTGCCCAAGACCAGGGAGGCCAAGGACCTCATTAGGACCAGGTCTTGCCGGACATAGGGCTGGCGGAAAAGCACCCGCAGAATCACTCCCACAGAGGCCAGGATGAAGGTCAGTCCCAGCAGTCCCCATTGTGGCCGGGGCCGGTGAACCCGGTCCAGCTCCGTGCCCACGGTCACCGGGTCCCCCATGTCCTCCACGGCCAGCCGTTCCGCCTCCTCGGGGGCCTTACCCTCTTTTAGAAGGTCGTCCCGCTGGTCCTCCAGGTGCCGCTCCAGTTCCCGGACCAGGACGGGCCGGGCCCGCTTCCAGCGGATCTGTTCCTGCACCGCCTCCAGATAGGCGGCGATGGTCTTACGCTCCGGCAAGGCTCGCACCCCCTTTCAGCACCCGGCCCACGGCCCGGGTGTAGGCGTTCCAGGCGCTCTCCTTCTCCCGGAGGGCGCTTTGCCCCTGCTTCGTCAGGTGATAGTAGCGCCGGGCCTTGCCGGACTCCGCCGTCCGCTCATAGGCGGTGACCAGGCCCTTTTCCTCCAGGGAGTGGAGGAGGGGATAGAGGGTCCCAGCCTTCAGGCGGAAGGCGTCCTCGCTCCGCTGCCGGAGCTCCGTAATCATCTGGTAGCCGTACAGGTCCCCGTCCTCCAGCAGCTTCAGCACCAGCAGGGACATGCTCCCGCTGACCAGGCTCTTTTCCAGTTCCATACAACGCCTCCCGATAGATAGATTGCCGATATATGCGTATCCGCATTATATATCGGAAATCTATCTATGTCAAGAGGAGAAGCTGGAAATTTTTTGTGGCATCTTCCTAAATCCGGCAAGGAACAGTTGACGAAATGCCCATAGGAGCGGTATAATAACCTGATTTACTATATCATAGAAAACGGGAGGGCCGGCCATGTGGATTGCGGACCGATGGGAGGATTATGAGCTGCTGGACTGCGGCGGGGGAGAGCGTTTGGAGCGCTGGGACCGCCAGGTGCTGGTCCGCCCGGACCCGCAAGCCATTTGGGAGACGCCCAGGGAGCATCCCGCCTGGAAGAAGGCGGGAGGACGGTATCTCCGTTCCTCCACCGGCGGGGGGCACTGGGAGAAAAAGGCCCTGCCGGAGAGCTGGAAGATCCGCTACCGGGACCTGACCTTCCAGGTGAAGCCCATGAACTTCAAGCACACGGGCCTGTTCCCGGAGCAGGCGGTGAACTGGGATTTTATGGCGGAGAAAATCCAAAACGCCGTGCGGCCTGTCCGGGTGCTGAATCTCTTTGCCTACACCGGCGGGGCCACCGCGGCCTGCGCCAGGGCCGGGGCCAGCGTCTGCCACGTGGACGCCGCCAAGGGCATGGTGGCTTGGGCCAAAGAAAACGCGAAGCTGTCCGGCCTGGGGGAAGCCCCCATCCGCTGGATTGTGGACGACTGCGCCAAGTTTGTGGAACGGGAGATCCGCCGGGGGAAGACCTACGACGCCATTGTCATGGACCCGCCCAGCTACGGCCGGGGTCCCGGCGGGGAGGTCTGGAAGCTGGAGGAGAACCTGTATCCCTTCGTGAAGCTCTGCGCCGGGGTGCTGTCGGACAAGCCCCTGTTTGTATTGATTAACTCCTACACCACGGGCCTGGCTCCGTCGGTGCTGGGCTACCTCTTGAACCTCCTGGTGAAGGAGAAGTACGGCGGAAAGTGCAGCTGGGATGAGCTGGGCCTGCCCGTGACGCAAACCGGCCTGGCCCTGCCCTGCGGGGCCACGGGAAGGTGGTTCAGTGAATGAGCAGTTTCATGGACGTCGCCCTGCGGGTGCTGCGTTACCTGCTGTGGATGCTGCCGGGCATGGTCCCGGCGCTGGCGCTGTACCTGTGCCTGTTTCCCTGGCGGAGGCGCCGCCTTGCGGCCAGGGGCCTTCGCAGCGGCAGGACCCGGGAGGCGGGGCTGCTGGCCCTCTTACTCTTCTCCGGAGGCTTGGCGGCGCTGACGCTGTGCCCCAGCCCCAGCTGGCTGTACGCCGGGCTGCTGGGCTATTGGTCGCCCTATTTCGGCGGCTGGGCCCTGCCGCTGGCCCACCGGGTGAACCTCATCCCCTTTTCCCAGGGAGACAGCCTCTTCAACTTTCTGGGCAACGTGGGGATGTTCCTTCCCTTCGGCCTTTCCGCCGCCCTGCTCTGGCGGGGCTGGACCTGGAGGAGGGCCCTGGCGGCGGGGCTGGCCATCACGTCCTTCATTGAGTGCTGGCAGGTGCTGGTGGGCCGGTGCTTCGACATTGACGACATCATTTTGAACGCCCTGGGCGTCCTCTGCGGCTTCCTCCTCGGGAGGGGGCTGGCGGAGCTGGCCCCCGGGCTTGCGGGAGCCCTTTGCTCCCAAGAGGGAGAATAAATGAGTGACATGATTGAAACCGAGAGCCTCCGCTTCGCCTACCCGGCGGACGAGGGGCAGAAGCCCGTCTACGCCCTCCGGGGCGTGGACCTGACCATTGAGAAGGGCAGCTTTGTGGTGATTCTGGGGCACAACGGCTCGGGGAAGTCCACCCTGGCCAAGACCTTCAACGCCGTCCTGCTCCCCGCCGGGGGGAAGGTGTACGTGGAGGGCATGGACACCTTAGATCAGGAGCTGCTCCTGGCCATCCGCCAGCGGGTGGGCATGGTGTTCCAGAACCCGGACAACCAGATTGTCGCCAATGTCGTCGAGGAGGATGTGGCCTTTGCTCCCGAGAATCTGGGCGTGCCCACGGAGGAAATTCGCCGCCGGGTGGACGAGGCTCTGAAAACCGTGGGCATGGACGAGTTCGTCACCCACGCGCCTCACCTCCTCTCCGGCGGGCAGAAGCAGCGCATCGCCATTGCCGGGGTCATCGCCATGGAGCCCGCCTGCGTGGTGCTGGACGAAGCCACCGCCATGCTGGATCCCATCGGGCGGCGGGAGGTGCTGTCCACCATCCACCGCTTGAACCGGGAAAAGGGGATCACGGTGGTTTTGATTACCCACCATATGAACGAGGCGGAGGACGCGGACCGCGTTGTCGTTATGAACGACGGCCGGGTGGACCTGGACGGAACGCCGGAGGAGGTGTTCAGCCAGGTGACCCGCCTCCGCCACCTGGGTTTGACGGTGCCGGACACCGTAGATCTGCTGGACCGCCTCCGGTGTGACGGCTGGGACGTGCCCCTGGACGCCCTGCGGGCGGAGGACTGTGCCGCCGTCATTGCCGGGGCCTTGAAGAACGACTGACGGAGGAACGAAGCCTTGCCTATCCTGGAGATTAAAAACCTGACCCATACCTACGGTATCGGGACGCCCTTCCGGCGCAGCGCGGTGGAGGACGTCAGCTTTGCCGTGGAGCAGGGAGAGTTCCTGGGCGTCATCGGTCACACCGGGTCCGGAAAGTCCACCCTGATACAGCACTTAAACGGCCTCCTGAAGCCTACGTCCGGGCAGATACTGCTGGACGGAAGGGACATCTGGGCTGAACCCAAGAAGATACGAAACGTCCGCTTCCAGGTGGGCCTGGTGTTCCAGTACCCGGAGTACCAGCTCTTCGAGGAAACGGTCTATAAAGATATTTCCTTCGGCCCCAGGAACCAGGGGAAGACCGGGGAAGCGCTGGACCATGCCGTCCGGGAGGCCGCCCGTCTGGTGGGGCTCCGGGATGAGCACCTGGAGAAATCCCCCTTCGAGCTCTCCGGCGGCCAGAAGCGCCGGGTGGCCCTGGCGGGGGTGCTGGCCATGGAGCCTAAGGTGCTGGTGCTGGACGAGCCCACGGCAGGCCTGGACCCGGCGGGCCGGGAGAACCTGATGGCCAATATCCGGGAGTACCACCGGAACAAGGGGACCACCATCCTCTTAGTCAGCCACAGCATGGACGAGATTGCCCAGAACGTGGACCGCATCCTGGTGCTGAAATCCGCCCGCATTTTGATGAGCGGGACCCCGGCGGAGGTCTTCACCCGGGCGGAGGAGCTCCTCTCCGCCGGGCTGGACGTGCCCCAGATTACCCGTGTGGCCATGTCCCTCCGGGACCGGGGGTTGCCCATCGACCCCGCCGTCTACACTGTGGAGGACTTGGAGCGTCAGCTCCTGGCCCTGAAAGGGGGCGGGACTCCATGCTGAAGGACATCACCCTGGGCCAGTATTTTCCTGGAAATACCGTGGCCCACAAGCTGGACCCCCGGACAAAGATCCTGCTGGTAGTCCTGTATATCACGGCCCTCTTCACCGCCGGGAGCTTCCTGGCCTACGGCCTGATGGCCCTGGTGCTGGCGGCCTGCGTCCGTATTTCCAAGGTGGGGCTGAAAGCTCTGGTGAAGGGCTTGAAGCCGGTGCTGTTCATTATTGTTTTCACCGGCCTTTTGAACCTGTTTTTTACCCCCGGCGAAGGGGTGCTTTGGGCCTGGGGGCCTTTCCACATCACGGAGACGGGACTGCGGAACGCCGCCTTTATGGTGCTGCGGATCATGCTCCTCATCATGGGGACCTTTCTCATGACCTACACCACCAGCCCCATCAGCCTCACCGACGGATTGGAGCGGCTGCTGAACGGCCTGAAGCGCTTCCACGTCCCGGTCCACGAGCTGACCATGATTATGTCCATCGCCCTGCGGTTCATCCCCACGCTGATTGAGGAGACGGACAAGATCATGTCGGCACAGAAGGCCCGGGGGGCGGACTTTGAGAGCGGGAACCTGATGGAGAAGGCGAAAGCCCTGGTGCCCATTCTGGTGCCGCTGTTCATCAGCGCCTTCCGTCGGGCGGACGAGCTGGCCACGGCCATGGAGTGCCGCTGCTACCACGGCGGCGAGGGTCGGACGAAGCTCCACGTCTTGCAGTACGAGCGCCGGGACTATATCGCCCTGACGCTGGGTGTGCTGATTCTGGCGGGAGTCATCGCCCTGCGGGCCTTTGGATTCTGAGGAGAAGAGAAATGGACGAAAAGAAAAACCGGATACAGGTTTTGACGCTGGTCCTCTGCGCCATCCTGCTGTGCGCTGTTTTATGGCAGGGGAGGGAACTCCTTTCCCTGCGGCGAACGCTGACGGAGGGATCGGAAGCCTTGCGCGGCGCGGAGGAGCGCCTCGCGGCCCTGGAAGAGCGTCAACCCCTGGCAAGCGCTTTTGAAGTGACAGGTGTCCAGGTCAACGGCGAACAGAAAACGCTGACCGCCGCCGTGTCCGTCAGGCTTGCGCTGGAAGAGGAGCGCGTGGAGATCCAGGCCTGCCCGCCGGGTCTTGCCTACCGGTCCTACCTGTGGCAGGACGGGGCGGGAACCGCGGAGCGAAACGAGGAGGGCGTATACGCCGCGGAGCTGACGGTGCCTTTGGAGCTAGACTGGCCTCTGGAATTTACGGCGGTCTGGAACGGCGGAGAGGAGACGGCGTATCTGGGCCGGGTGGATTCCATAGCGGAACTGCTTCCTGTGCGGCTGGCCCTTGCGGAGGGCGACGTTCATTACAATAAAGAGGCCGGTATGTTTTACTGGTGCGAATGGGACTTCGAGTTTGAAAACGGACATGGGGAACTGGTGGAAGTGGAAAAACCGGCCCTTCGGGTCTACCGGAACGGAAACCTGGAGGCGGAGAACGCCGCGGTCAATTCCAGTCAAGACACCTTGTACGCAGACAGTGAGGAGACCACGGGCTTGAAATGCGTTCCGGGGGACCGGATGGAGTTCCGCCTGGCTTATGGAGATGGGTCCGGGCCGCAGTATGAGCTGCCCATCCGCCGTTGGGAGGTCAAGGAGTCCTGGGCGGAGGAGCGCTTTCTCATTGGGGTGCGGCCTTCGATCATAAAATAAAAGGAGGCGGCTATGCGGAACATCGCCCTAAAGCTCACTTACAACGGCACGGCTTATCACGGCTGGCAGGTGCAGAAAAACGCCGCCTCCGTCTGCGAGACCCTGCAAAGGGCCATCGGCAAGGTCTGCGGCGGCCCCGTCCACCTGACGGGCTGCGGAAGAACCGACGCCGGGGTCCACGCAGAGCGGTATGTGGCCAACTTCCGCACGGAGAGCCGCATCCCCATCGACCGGATGCCCTACGCCATCAACACCCACACCCCGGAGGACATCGCCGTCCGGGAGGCGGTGGAGGTGGGGGAGGACTTCAACGCCATCGGGTCCTGTATCAAAAAGGAGTATACCTACCGCATCTACAACTCCCGCTTCAAAAATCCCTTTTATGTGAACCGGGCCTATTTCTATCCCAAACGGCTGGACGAGGACTTTTTGAACCGGGCCGCCCATATGTTTGTGGGGACCCACGATTTCCGGGCCGTCCGCTCCGTTGGTACGGAGACGAGGACCACCGTGCGGACCGTCTACTGGTGCGACGTGACCCGGAACGGGGATTTGCTGGAGCTCCGGGTCTGCGCCGACGGCTTTTTGTACAACATGGTCCGGGCCATCACGGGGACCGTGCTCTACGCCGCCGAGGGCAAATTTGCCCCGGAGGACATCCCCGCCATTCTGGAGAGCGGGGACCGGACCCTGGCGGGGCCTACAGTCCCCCCCGGCGGGCTGTACCTGACGAGAATCTGGTATGAGGATGAACGGCTGAATGAGTGAGAAACGCGTAGACAAGTCCAAAGAGGGAAAGCACCCCATCCGCAGCTTCCTGAGCTTTATCCTGCTGCTGGCGGCGGTGCTGCTGGTGGTGCTCTTTGCGGCCTACCGGGACGGAACGGGGTTCGACATCCTCCGGCGCTACCTCCACTATGGGCGCTCGGAGCAGGCGGGGGGCGCGACGGTCTACCATTATGACGCCGCGTCTAAGAACCGCTTTGCCCTTCTGGGAGAGAGCTTGGTGGTGCTGTCGGACGCGTCGCTGAGCCTGTACAACGGCGCGGGGGAGGAGGTTTGGTCCGCCCCTGTGACCATGACGGCCCCGGCCTTGGTCTCCGGCGGAGGAAGGGCGGCGGCCTACGACGTGGGGGGCACGTCGCTGTATGTGCTGGACCAGTCGGGCCTTCTCCTGGAGCTCACGGCCGACGAGGAGGAGCCCTACATATCCGCCGCGCTGAACAAAAACGGCGAACTGGCGGTGACGGCCCAGAAGAAGGGCTACAAGGGCAGCGTCAAGGTCTACGACCGGGCCCTGGGGCTGGAGCCGGCCTTCGAGTTCAAGTCCTCCCAGCGCTTCGTCTCGGACGGGTATGTCCTGGGGGATTCTCTGGCGGCGGTGACGCTGGGCCAGGAGAACGGCGTCTTTGTCAGTAATATCGTGCTCTATAAAATGCCGGAGACGGAACCGGCGGCGGACTACAGCATCTCCGGCGGCCTGGTGGCCGCCGTTGGAGAGCAGGAGGGACGGCTGGCAACGGTTTCCGACACGGCTCTGACGTTTGCCGGAGCCAACTGAGAGATCTCCTTGACCTATTCCTATGGCGTTTCCTACCTCCGGGAATACGACCTGG
>VSMY01000011.1 GCA_009773995.1 Oscillibacter sp.
CGGTGAAGGGCATGGCGGGTCCTCCTTTGGGGGAAATGGTGTTCCCTGACAGTGTACACGCTTTTGGGGGAAAAGGCAAGGCATTTTGACGATTCCTCTTGAAAGATGAGAAGATCTGTGATAAAATACTTGTTATATGCTGTCGCTTCCGGCGGCCTGCCGCGGGCGAAGAGGGGAGGAAACCTTTCATGGCTGAAGAAATGACCGATCCCGGACAGGCGGCCCCCGAGCAAACGGCCCCGGAACAAGCGGCTTCCGGACCGGCGGCTGCCGCGGAGGCGGTCCTGGAACAGGCGGCCCGGGCGTCCGCCCCGGCTGAGAAGGACAAGAAGGAGGGCGGGTCCGCACTGACGGTGCTGACGGTGCTGCTGGTCCTGGTGGGCGCCGCCGATCTGGCGCTATGGGGCCTGGCGGGCTTCTATTTTCTCCGGGGCTTTTAGAGCGGCCCCTGATGTTTGAACAGCGCTGAGGTCAAAACAAGGCCCCGCCTTCCGGCGGGGCCTTTGATTTGCTCAGGCGGGGATATCCTCCCTCGTTACCAGCAGCCTGCTGTCCTCCACCGTCAGGGCGGCGGTGTCGCCCTCCTTCAGGGTGCCGTCCAGCATGCGCTCGGCCACGGCGTCCTCCACCTTGCTCTGGATGCAGCGGCGGAGGGGCCGGGCGCCGTACTTGGGGTCGTAGCCCTCCCGGACCAGCTCCGCTACGGCCTCGTCGGAGGCGCTGAGGTGCAGGCCCATGGACTCCATCCGGGCGGAGACGGTTTCCAGCATCCGGCGGGCCACCTCGCGGATGTCCTCCTCCGTCAGGGCGCGGAAGACAATGATGTCGTCGATGCGGTTCAAAAACTCCGGCCGGAAGGTCTGGCGCAGCTCCGCCATGACGGTTTCCTTCGCCTGCTGGAATTTCTTCTCCGCGTCGTCCTTGGGCGTTTCATCGGAGTTGAAGCCCAGGCGGGTCCCGGCGGTGGTGAGGCTCTTGGCCCCGATGTTGCTGGTCATGACAATCACCGCGTTTTTGAAGTCCACCGTCCGGCCCTGGGAGTCCGTGATGCGTCCGTCGTCCAGGATTTGCAGGAGAATGTTCCACACGTCCTCGTGGGCCTTTTCAATCTCGTCGAAGAGAATGACGGAATAGGGCTTCCGCCGGACCTTCTCGGTGAGCTGGCCGCCCTCCTCGTGGCCGACATAGCCCGGCGGGGAGCCGATGAGGCGGGACACCGTGTGCCGCTCCATATACTCGGACATGTCGATGCGGATGATGGCGGACTCGTCGCCGAACATGGCCTCCGCCAGGGACTTGCACAGCTCCGTCTTCCCCACGCCCGTGGGGCCCAGGAAGAGGAAGGAGCCCGTGGGCCGCTTGGGGTCCTTCAGCCCCACCCGGCCCCGGCGGATGGCCCGGGCCACGGCCTTCACGGCCTCGTCCTGCCCGACGACCCGCTGGTGGAGGATGTCCTCCATCCGCAGGAGGCGGCTGCCCTCGTCCTCCGTCAGGCGGGTGACGGGGATGCCCGTCCAGCCCGCCACCACGGCGGCGATGTCCTCCGCCGTCACGGGGCGGTGCTGCCGGGGGCTGGTGCGGCGTTTCTCCCGCTCCTGCTCCACCTGGTCCCGGTAGTTGCTCTCAATGTCCCGGAGCTGGGCGGCGGTCTCATAGTCCTGCCGCGCGATGGCGGCTTCCTTGTCCTTGACCAGGGCGGCGATTTTCTCCTCCAGGGATTTCAATTCCGGAGAGATCTCCTCCTGCTCCATGCGGACCCTGGACGCAGCCTCGTCCATCAGGTCGATGGCCTTGTCGGGGAGGAAGCGGTCGGAGATATACCGGGCGGAGAGGGAGACGGCGGCCTCCAGGGCCTCGTCGGTAAGCTGGAGCTTGTGGTGCTGCTCGTACTTCTCCCGGAGGCCCTTCAAAATCTCCAGGCTGGCCTCCTGGCTGGGCTCGCCCACCTGGACGGGCTGGAAGCGGCGCTCCAGGGCGGCGTCCTTCTCGATATACTTCCGGTACTCGTTCAGGGTGGTGGCCCCGATGACCCGGATTTCCCCCCGGCCCAGGGCGGGCTTGATGATGTTGGCCGCGTCCACGGCCCCTTCGGCGGACCCCGCCCCCACGATGGTGTGGAGCTCGTCGATGAAGAGGATCACGTCCCCGGATTTTTTCACCTCGTCCAGGGCCTTCTTGATGCGCTCTTCAAACTCGCCCCGGTACTTGGTCCCGGCCACCATGCCGGAGAGGTCCAGGGAGAGGATGCGCTTGTCCAGCAAATCGTCGGGCACGTCCCCCAGGACGATTTTCCGGGCCAGGCCCTCGGCGATGGCGGTCTTGCCCACGCCGGGCTCGCCGATGAGGCAGGGGTTGTTTTTGGTCCGGCGGGAGAGGATCTGGATGACCCGCTGGATTTCATCGTCCCGGCCGACAACCGGGTCCAGCTTGCCGTTCCGCGCGTCGGCGGTCAGGTCCCGGGTGAACTCCCGGAGGGTTTTGCCGCCGCTCCCGGCGGCCCCGCCGCCGGAGGAGGGGCCCCGGTCGTCCCGGGGGGAGGCGGGCTGGCGGCTCTGGGGCCGCTGGTTCAGCTTCTGCATCAGGGCGGCGTAGAGGGGCCGGGCCTCCACCCCCGCGGTGCGGAGGATGCGGACGGCCATGTTGTTCCCCTCCCGCAGGAGGCCCGCCAGCAGGTGCTCGGTGCCCACGTAGGGGCTGCCGCCCCGGAGGGCGTCCTCCACGGCGATCTCCACCACCCGGCGGGCACGGGGAGTCAGGCCCTGGGCGGGGTTGCCGCCGGGGAGGCCCGCCCCCACGCTGCGCTTGATGATCTGGACAATCATATCGTCGGTGAGCCCGGCCTCCAGGAGGACGTCGTGGGCGGCGCCCTGGTCCTCCCGGATGAGGCCCAGGAGCAGGTGCTCGGTGCCAACGTATCCGTGGCCCAGCTCCCCGGCGGCCTCCTGGCTGAGGCGGAGTGACTCCTCCGCGCCGGGGCTGAATTTTTTCTCATTCATATGCGGTACACTTCCTTTCGTGGTTATGCCCTTCCAGGGGCGGGGCGGCGCGGAGGCCGCCCCTGCGGGTCTTTAGCCGCCGGTTTTCTCCAGGCTGTGAATCTGGTCCCGGAGCTCCGCCGCCCGCTCGAAGTTCTCGGCGGCGACGGCCTTCTGCATCTCCATCCGCAGGGCGTTGAGCCGGCGGGTTTTGGAAATCTCGTTCTGTTCCTCCTGCTCCAGGAGGGTCTCCTGGGCCTTGGGGGCCTCCCGCTTCGCCTCCGCTGGGGCGCCCAGGGCGGGCATGTCGGCGAAGAAGTCGTCGAAGGGGCTCTCCATCATGCGGTTCATCCGCCCCAGCAGGGAGGGGACGGGGGTGAAGAAGTCGTCGAACAGCCCGCCGCCGAAGAGGTTCTGGGTCATCCGCTGGCTGTAGGCTGCCAGACGCTGGGTGTAGCCCAGCTTTTCGGCGCATTCGCTGCACAGGCGCTTCTCGGTGACCTGGCCGTTGACGTTGCTCTGGTAAACAAAGGTGACTTCATTTTTGCCACAATTTTCGCATTTCATAATCAAAACCTCCTGTATATCGCAAATGTTTTTGTGAACGTATTGGATGGGACCGCTTTATTTTATGCGCTAGACCTGGAGAATCAGGACGTTTTTCAAAACGTCCGCCCGGACCTGATCCCGGAGGCTCCGGGGCACGGCCCCCAGGGCCTTGTCCCCCACGGCGGCCAGCAGGGTCCGGGCCAGGTCCTCCGTCAGGGCCCCGGCCTCCGCCAGGTTGCCGAGAATCGCTCGGGCCGAGGGCAGGTCCACCTGCTCTCCCAGGGAGTTGATGACGTGCATCAAGAGGGTCTCCCGATCCACCCGGACACGGGTGATGCGGATATACCCGTTGCCGCCCCGGCGGCTCTCCACGATATAGCCCCGCTCGGGGGAGAAGCGGGTGGACATGACGTAGTTGATCTGGCTGGGCACGCAGTTGAACCGCTGGGCCAGTTCCCCCCGCTGGACCTCCAGCACGCCGTCCCCCGTCTCGTCCAGGCATTCCTGCAGGAAACCGGCAATCAAATCGGAAATCCCCATAAGCGCGCCTCCTTGTTTGACTTTGACTATCTTTGATGTTTGGGATGATGCCAGTATACCACCCTTAGGAGAAATGTCAAGGGGGAATCTTTGACTTTCTTTGACGTTTATGAAAACAAATTGTGAACGCAAAATTTTTCCGTCAGGGCTTTCACAAAGCTCTTGCATTTTTGGGAGAGTATGCTACAATGGGGATACAATTCTAATGGAGGTGCAACCCATGGCCTATAAGATCACTTCTGCTTGTGTGAGCTGCGGCGCCTGCTCTGACGCCTGCCCCGCCGGCGCCATCAGCCAGGGCGATGATTCCTATGTCATCGACGCTGCCGCCTGCCTGGACTGCGGTTCTTGCAGCGACACCTGCCCCAACGGCGCCATCGTCCCCGAGGAGTAATTTTTCGACAGGGATACATAAAAAACCCGCAAGCATTTGCTTGCGGGTTTTTTATATCCCCGACAGGTCAAAATCCGGGGTGTACTCCTCCTTGGCGGAGGTGCGCTCCTGGGTGTAGCCGTCCGTAATGCCGCAGTTGGCCATGTATTCCGCCGCCGCCCGGTACTCCGCTCTCGTTACGCGGCGGCTGAGCTTCCCGGAGGCTCCGGGCTGGGGGGTGTACTGGCTCATGAGGGAGAACAGCACGTCCCCGGAGCGGAAGGTCCCGGCTATCCAGTCGATGACGCGCCGGGTGTTCTCCAGTTCCCCAGGAAGGAGGAGATGCCGGATCAGCACACCGGACTTCAAAAGGCCGTTTTCCATGCGGCAGGGGCCCGTCTGGCGGAACATCTCCAGGATGGCGGGGGCGGCGCGGCCGAAATAGTCCGGGGCGGCGGAG
The DNA here is from genome assembly GCA_009773995.1 of Oscillibacter sp. Classification (GTDB taxonomy): domain Bacteria; phylum Bacillota; class Clostridia; order Oscillospirales; family Oscillospiraceae; genus Oscillibacter. Next base: position 4,898 of record VSMY01000011.1, read on the forward strand.
TACTTCCCCGCCGGGCCCGGCAGGGCGTATTTCAGGTCCGGAAGATAGACCTGAACCTTGCCCTCCAGGGACTGTAAAGTGGACACGCTTTCGTAGCCGCCGCAGTTCCAGACCACCGGGACGGGCCAGGGCTCCTCCCCCAGGGCCTCTAAAATCGCCGGGGCGAAGTGGGTGGGGGTCACCAGGTCCAGGCAGGACGCTCCTAAGGCGACGAGCTCCCGGAAAATCTCCCGGAGGCGGGGGACCGTCACGGGCTTTCCCACGCCGCCCTGGGAGATGGGCTTATTCTGGCAGTAGACGCAGCGGAGATTACAGCCGGAGAAGAAGACGGCCCCGGCCCCGTGTTCCCCCACGAGACAGGGCTCCTCCCACCGGTGGAGCATGGCCCGGGCTACGACCGGTGCCGCGGGCTGTCCGCACACGCCGCCGGGGCGGTCCGGGGCCCGTTCCGCCTTACAGTTCCGGGGACAGAGGGTGCAGGTCATAGGGCGTTTACGTCGAAGTCCGGGCCCAAATCGCCGGCCATCCAGTGGCGGCGGCAGAGGCCGATGTACTTGTCGTTGGCCCCCAGGACCACCTGCTCCCCTTCCTTCAGGACCTTGCCGTGCTCGTCGAAGCGGGCGTTGAAGGTGGCTTTTTTCCCGCACCAGCAGATGGTCTTGACCTCCTCGATCTTGTCCGCCATGACCAGGAGCTGGTAGCTGCCGGGGAAGAGCTCCCCCTTGAAGTCCGCCCGGAGGCCGTAGCACATCACCGGGATGTCCAGGCGGTCCACCACGTCCACCAGGTACATGACCTCCTCCTTTGTGAGGAACTGGGCCTCGTCCACGATGATGCAGGCGTTTTGCTGGAGCTCCATGGCGGACATCTCCCGCATCTCGTCGAAGTACACGCAGGGGTACTTTAGCCCGATGCGGGAATAGACCATGTGGTCCCCGTCCCGGGCGTCCAGCCGGGGCTTGACCATCAGGGCCTTCTGGCCCCGCTCCTCGTAGTTGAAGCGGGCCATCAGGGCGTTGGCGGACTTGCTGGAGCCCATGGCTCCATACTTAAAGTATAATTGCGCCATAAATATACAAAGAGCGATGAGTTTCGACCATTTATTCCTCGCTCTTCTCCTCCTCTTTCGTTTCTTCTGCGTCTTCTGCGACGCGGGCGGACAGGCTATCCGAATATTCCGGCGGGTCCGGCATGTTGAAGACCGCTTTCTTGCAGGCACGGCAGAGCCAAACGGTCTTGTAAGAGGTCCACGCCCCCTCGTCCAGCACATCCATACCGTCCAGGCTTTGGAAAAACTCGAACTTATAGACGCCGGAGTGCCAGCGGACGCCGTCCCGCCCGCCGGTAATGAAGCCCTGCTCCATCTCCTTCCCGCACCAGGGGCACTTCTCCGGAGGGAGGCGTTTGGCCTCCTCCTTCTCTTTCGCCTTGGCTTTGCGGTCCTCGTTCCAGGTTTTCAGGCTGTCAAGGGGATTTGCTTGCGGGGCTTTCTCCTCCCTGGGCTCCCGGCGTTTCCCCGGCTTTTGGTCCCAGGGGTCCTCGCTCTGCTTCCAAAAGGGCATAGTTCCTCCTATTCTCGCAGGGCCCGCTCCGCCTCCTCCCGGCAGCGGGCGAAGGCGGAGGGGACGGCGTGGCGTTCCAGCGACTCCACCCAGGTGAAGCCCCTCGGCCCTCCGCCGGTGACCTCCAGGGTGTAGACGGTCATATGCCATTCCACATGGCTGAAGATGTGCTTTGCCGTCAGGCGGTGTTTCCAGGCCTTCGGCTCCAGGCCCCAGGCCCGGACCGCTTCTCCGGCGGCGGGCTCGTCCAGGGCCCCTTCCACGTTGGGGAATTCCCAGAGGCCCGCCAGCAGGCCGGAGGCCGGGCGCTTCCGCAATGCCGCGCGGCCCTCCCGGAGGAGGAGGAAGACGGTTTTTTCCTCCGCCCGGCGGGATTTTTTGGGGGCCTTGACCGGCAGGCTCTCCGCCGTGCCCCGCTCCCGGCCCAGACACCATTCCCGGACGGGGCAGAGGAGGCATTTCGGCGGGCCGTTCGGGACGCAGACCGTGGCCCCCAGCTCCATGAGGGCCTGGTTGAAAATCCGCACGTCCGCCTCCGCCTCCGGGAAGATTTCCCGGACCTGGGCGCGGATGTTCTGTTTCGTCTGGGGGGCGGCAATGTCGCTGTGGTCGTCCGTCAGGCGGGTCACCACCCGGAGGACGTTGCCGTCCACCGCTGCCTCCCGCCGGGCAAAGGCCGCGGAGGCGACGGCGGCGGCGGTGTAGTCCCCGATGCCGGGGAGCTCCAGGAGGCCCGCATGCGTGTCGGGGAAGCCGCCCCGGTCCGCCACCAGCCGGGCGGCCCGCTGGAGATTCCGGGCCCGGCTGTAGTAGCCTAGGCCCTCCCAGAGCTTCATCAGCGCTTCCTCGGGGGCGGAGGCCAGGGCCTCCACGGTGGGAAACGCCTCCAGAAACCGGGCGTAGTAGCCCAGCACCGCCGCCACACGGGTCTGCTGGAGCATGATTTCCGAGACCCAGATCCGGTAGGGGTCCTGGGTGTTCCGCCAGGGGAGGTCCCGGGCGCTGGCCCGATACCACGCCAGAAGGGGCGGGGGGAGCTGGGACAATGTCATAGCGTTTTCGTTCATGGGGAAGATTATAGCACAGCCGCGGAAAATGGACAACCTGGTTTTCCCGGAATTTTTTTGCTTGACATGCCTAGCAATACTATGTATAATTAGCATAGAAATTCTAGGTATAGAATGGAGGCGGCTTATGAAGAAACAATCCATTGAGCACACCCGGCTGCTGGCCCTGTCCCTGCTGGCGGGAGAGGACATGTATGGGTACCAGATGATTGTGGAGCTGGCCCGGCGGTCCAACCACACCTTTGACATGAAGGAGGGGACACTGTACCCGGTGCTCCACGGGCTGGAGCAGGAGGGCTTTGTGGAGGCCTACCGGAAGCTGGCCCCCACGGGGCGGGAGCGGAAGTACTACCACCTCACCCGGAAGGGCCAGGGGGCCCTCCGGGAGGAGGAGGCCGCCTGGAAGCGCTATTCCGGGGCGGTGAACGACGTGCTGCGGGGCGGCGCGGAGGCCCTATGACCCGGCGGGAATTTATGTACCAGGTCCTCTCCCCCCTGGGGCGGCTGACGGCAGAGGAGCGGGAGAACATCCGCCGGGAGCTGGAGGAGCACGTGGAGGACCGGATGGAGGCTCTGCTGGAGATGGGCTGGGACGAGGCGCTGGCGGAGGAGCGATGCCTGGAGGCCATGGGGGACCCGGCGGAAATCGGCCGGGAGATGGCAAAGCAGTATCCGGGCCGGTGGTGGCTGTGGCTGGGCCGGGCGGCGGTGGTTTTGACGGTGGTGGTGTGTATCCAGGCGCTGCTGGGCGTGGAGGTTTTGTACAACGCCTGGGACGGTCTGGTGGTTCGGACCCTGCGCCCGCAGATTACCTCCATGCTGGATGAGGTGGAGGCCGAGGAGCTGGTGGACCTGCGGATGGACATTGGGAATGACGTGCTGAGGGTGGTCCGGGTGTCCGTTGGGGAGGCGGAGGGGCAGCGTGTGGCGGAAATTGCCATGTGCGCCTATGACCGCTGGCCCTTCGGCATTGTGGCGCACAACTGCGAGAACTGGATGACAGTGGAGAGACGGGAGAGTGAGGCCCGCATTCACGGCGGCCCCGCCAGCAGAAGCTATGGGGCGGAATGCTGGCAGATGTACGCGTTTCCAGCCCCGGGGGACCGGAGCGTCACGCTGACCTATTCGCGCTATGGCGAGACCGCAAGCCTGGAGGTGCCTTTGCCGGAGCGGGGGGGAGCAGTATGAAGAGAAAAGAAAAACGCCTCTCCTCCCGGAGGAGGCGGGCCCTCCGGCGGGTCCTCGTCGCGGCGGCGGCGGTGCTTTTGGTGAACCGGATATTTTGGATCGGGTTCCTCTTCCCCATCCAGGCCATCCGGTACAACGAGGAGCACGCGGGCACCGGGCGGACCGCCGTGGTCTGCCGGAAATGGGTCCCGGAGATTTTCAAAACCGGGCTGGTGTATCTGACGGAAAACGAGAACGTCACCATGCTCAGCGGGACCTATCTCTCGTTTTACGGCTGGACAAACATCTACGGCGTGCCGGTGGACTGCTCGGAGGAAGCGCCCATACACGCCGGCTGGTGGAGCTTGGTCCGGCTGGAAGAGGCAGGCCGCTTTTATGTGTTCGGCAGAGTTGACGACCCGGATATCTACTGGATGGAGGTCTATTTCATACGCCCGGACGATCTCTTGGGGGAAGAGCGGATCGGCCGGTGCCACGGCAATTACGGGGTCCATCGGGGCGACGGCGGCTGGATGGAGAAGGATGGACGGTCCTATTTTCTGTTTGAGGCCGATCTGGTGGATTGGGGCGAGTACCCCACCGGCTTTCGGGCCATCGCCGTGGGCTATGACGAGGATAGAAACGTGGTTGCGCGGATGGATCTGGAGGAGGGACATGTCGCCGTCCGATAAAAAGCCGGGCCGGGAGGTATTGCCTCCCGGCTCAGTGCGTTCAGTCCTTTTTCAAATGCGCGTACCAGAGCAGGACCGCCAGTCCCGCGCCGCCCAGGATGTTCCCCAGGGTGACGGGGAGGAGGTTTCCCAGGAGGAAATTGGGGACCGTCAGGGTGCTGAGGTCCACCCCGGCCTGCTGGGCCAATTGGAGGTACTGGGGATTTTGAACCGCCAGCAGCCCGGCGGCGATGTAGTACATGTTCGCCACACAGTGCTCGAAGCCGCAGAGGACGAAGTAGCTGACGGGAAGGAAAGCCCCCATGAGCCGCCCGGCCCCGTCCGTGGCCGAGAGGGCCATCAGAACCCCCTGGCACACCAGGAGGTTGCAGAAAATCCCCAGGCCGAAGCCGTTCAGGAAGGAGATTCCGCACTTCCCGGCGGCCAGGCGGATGGTGTAGACCGCCAAGCCTCCGGCGGAGTAGTTGAGCTGTCCGAACCACACACAGCCCGCCGCCACGAGGAACGCTCCCAGGAAGTTCCCCAGGTAGACGAGACACCAGTTCCGCAAAAGGCCGGAGAGGGTGCACTTTTTCTCCAGCAGGGAGAGGGCCAGGAGGCTGTTTCCGGTGAAGAGCTCCGCCCCGGTGACGAGGACCATGCACAGGCCGAAGGGGAACAGGAGGCCGGAAACCGTCCGGGCCAGGCCCACGTTTTCCATGCCATGGACCGCCGTGTTGGTGGCGGCGCAGCCCAGGGCGATGAGGGCCCCGGCCAGGACGGAGAGGGCCAGGAGCTTCCCGGCGCTCTTTTGGGTTTTCGCCGTCCCTCCGGCGGCGTAACGCTCCAGAAATTCCTTGGGGGAGAGGTAGGACATGGCCGCCCTCCTTAAAAAAGTCCCGTAATCTTACCGTTCTCGTCCACGTCGATCTTCTCGGCGGCGGGGACCTTGGGCAGACCCGGCATGGTCATGATGTCCCCGGTGAGAGCCACCAGGAAGCCCGCCCCGGCGGAGACCTTCAGATTCCGCACGGTGATGGTAAAGCCCTTGGGGGCCCCCAGCAGGGCCGGGTCGTCGGAAAAGCTGTACTGGGTTTTGGCCATGCAGACGGGGAGCTTGCCGAAGCCCAGGGCCTCCAGCTCCGTCAGCTGCTTTTTCGCGGCGGGGGTCAGGACGGCCCCGTCGGCGTGGTAGACCTTTTGGGCGATGGCGTTGATTTTGTGTTCAATGGAGTCCTCCGTGTCGTAGGCAAAGCGGAAGTCATTGGGCTCGCCGCAGAGACGGAGTACCTCTTCGGCAAGGGCCGTGCCGCCCTGGCCGCCCTTGGCCCAGACCTCGCTGAGGGCCACGTTCACCCCCAGCTCCCGGCATTTTTCCTCCACCAGCTGAAGCTCACGGGCGGTATCTGTGGGGAAGGCGTTGACGGCCACCACGCAGGGAAGGCCGTAGACGTTTTTGATGTTGTCCACATGCTGGAGCAGGTTGGGCAGGCCCTTCTCCAGGGCCTCCAGGTTCTCGGCGTTCAGCTCCGCCTTGGGGACGCCGCCGTGGTTCTTCAGGGCCCGGACCGTGGCGACGACCACCACGGCGCTGGGCCGGAGGCCCGCCAGGCGGCACTTGATGTCCAGGAACTTCTCCGCCCCCAGGTCCGCGCCGAAGCCCGCCTCCGTGACGGCGTAGTCCGCCAGCTTCATGGCAAGGCGCGTGGCCATGACGGAGTTGCAGCCGTGGGCGATGTTGGCAAAGGGCCCGCCGTGGATGAAGGCGGGGGTGCCCTCCAGGGTCTGGACGAGATTGGGTTTCAGCGCGTCCTTCAGCAGGGCGGCCATGGCCCCCTCGGCCTTCAGGTCGTGGGCGGTGACGGGCCTTCCGTCGTAGGTGTAGGCCACCACCATCCGGCCAAGGCGCTCTTTCAGGTCCAGGATGCCGGAGGACAGGCACAGCACCGCCATGATCTCGCTGGCCACGGTGATGTCGAAGCCGTCCTCCCGGGGCACGCCCTGCATCCGGCCCCCCAGGCCGTCCACGATGTTCCGCAGCTGGCGGTCGTTCATGTCCACGCAGCGCTTCCAGGTGATTTTTTTCACGTCGATTCCCAGGTCGTTCCCCTGTTGGATGTGGTTGTCCAGCATGGCGGCGCAGAGGTTGTTGGCCGCGCCGATGGTGTGGAAGTCTCCGGTGAAATGCAGGTTGATGTCCTCCATGGGCACCACCTGGGCGTAACCGCCCCCAGCCGCGCCGCCCTTCACGCCGAAGACGGGGCCCAGGGAGGGCTCCCGCAGGGCCACCAGGGCGTTCTTTCCCAGGCGGCGGAGGGCGTCGGCCAGGCCCACGGTGGTGGTGGTCTTGCCCTCCCCGGCGGGGGTGGGGTTGATGGCGGTGACGAGAATCAGCTTCCCGTCGCCCCGCTTGCTCTCCTTGAGGAGGCGGGGGTCCACCTTGGCCTTGTAATTGCCGTAGAGCTCCAGGTATTGGGGGTCCACTCCGGCGGCGGCGGCAATCTCCCCGATGGGGCGCATCTGGCAGGACTGGGCGATTTCGATGTCGGACGGAACGTGCATGGCGGGGCCCTCCTTCGTGAAATAAAAGGTATGACTTATTTTGGACAGGAAGATGATATCATACTCCGGGGGGAAAGGGAAGTGGAAGATTTCACAAGGAAAAGGGATTGTTTTTCTTCGGATTCTATGTTATGGTAAACGTGAGGCGCCGAAGGGCGGGGCGGTTGGCCGCATCCTCCGAAAGGAGGTGAAGCCGATGCGGGTTACGTTACATATTGGGATCTATACGATCACAATTACTGTAAAACGCAGAAACCGCCACCCCGGCAGGTGACGGTTTCCTTTCTTAGGTAAACCTTAAACCAATTTGGGCCAACCGCTCCGCGGCGCCTTTGTCATATAGTATACCCCGGATGAGGGGGATTGTCAAGCCTCGTAAGGAGGCGGATAGAAGTAAGAGACAGGAGGGCGGACCATGGAGCTTAGTGTAAACGGGCGGCAGCGGCGGGCCGCACAGGTGCCGAAAGCCGCGCCCCAGGCGGAGAAGAAATCCGCCGGGAAAAGCGCGGCCCCGGCCAGGAGCGACAAGGCCGACTGGTCCCAGGCGGCGCTGGCCTTCCTCCGGGAGATGGACCGGCGGAGCATGGAGGAGGAGCGGAAGCGGCTGGAGGCCAAACAGCAGAAGAACGGGGAGCTGGAGATGCTGTCCAAGTCTCTGGACGTCATGGAGAAGTGCCGGAAAATCGCCTCCCGCATTATGAAGGGCGACAAGGTGCCGCCCCAGGACGAGCAGTTTTTGATGGAGGCCGACCCGGACGGGTACAAGCTGGCCCTGGTCTGCCGGGTACCCAAGGAGAAGCCCAAGGAGTGGGAGTCCGTCCTGGAGGAAGAGGAACAGGAGGGCGGCGAAAGCGCCGGGGCCGGCGAGGAAACGGCGGAGGCCTCGGACACGGCCGGAGAAACGGCGGAGTGCTGAACAAGGAAAACGCCAAGGCGGCGGGGAAGCTTCCCCGCCGCCTTTTTGCCGTGTCAACGGCGCTCGTTGATGAACTTTTCCAGCAGCCGGGAGACCTCCCGGATGTCGATGGGCTTGGCTACGTGGGCGTTCATGCCCGCGTCCAGGCATTTTTTGATGTCCTCCGAGAAGGCGTCGGCGGTCATGGCGATGATGGGAATGTCCTTGTCGGGCCTGTCCATGTTTCGGATGGCCTCCGTGGCCTCGTAGCCCGTCATCACCGGCATCCGCAGGTCCATCAGCACCGCGTCGTAGAAGCCCACGGGGGACGCCTCGAACTTGTCCGCGCAGATGCGGCCGTTTTCCGCCCAGTCCAGCTCCATTCCCAGGTCGGACAAAAGCTCGTTGGCAATCTCCCAGTTCAGGTCGTTGTCCTCCGCCAGGAGGATGCGGCGGCCGGTGAAGTCGGCGTATTTCTCCTCGTGGAGCTGCTCGGCGGCGGCGCCGGCGTTGTCGATAAAGGGCTTGAGCCCATAAAAGAGGGTGGAGCGGAACAGGGGCTTGGAGATGAAGCCGGTGATGCCCGCGTCCTTGGCCTCGGTTTCGATTTCGCTCCAGTCGTAGGCGGAGATCAGCATAATGGGGGTCTCGTCGCCGAAGCGGCGGCGGATCTCCTTGGCGGCGGTGATGCCGTCCATGTCCGGCAGCTTCCAGTCCAGGAGGATGATGTGGTAGTGGTCCCGGAGCTGGGCCCGGTGGTCCAGCATCTCCAGGGCTTTCTCCGCGTTCAGGGCCCAGTCGGCCTTCACGCCGATGGATTTCAGGGAGGCGGTGGTGCTCTCGCAGAGCTGCTGGTCGTCGTCCACCACCAAGATGTTCCACTCGGGGAGGATCATCTCCTCCTCCGGGGTCTCGGCCCGCTGGAGGTCCAGGGTGACGTGGAACTCGCTGCCCTGGCCCAGCTCGCTTTCCACCGCAATGGTGCCCCCCATGGTGTCCACAATGTATTTGGTGATGGCCATGCCCAGGCCGGAGCCCTCGGTCCGGCGGACCCGGGCGCTGTCCTCCCGGACGAAGGACTCGAAGATCTTGGCCTTGAACTCCGGGGTCATGCCGATGCCGTTGTCCTTCACCAGGATGTGGGTGCGGACGTAGTCCTCTCCCTTGGGAGAGCTCTCCTCATAGAGGGAGACCTGGATCAGCCCGCCGTCGGGGGTGAATTTCAGGGCGTTGCCCAGGATGTTCAAAAGGACCTGGTTCAGCCGCACGCTGTCGCAGCAGACGTTTTCCGTGGAGATGTCGTGGATGAACACGTCGAACTGCTGGTGCTTGGACCGGACCTGGGGCTGGGCGATGCTGACGATGCTGTCCATGACCTCCCGGAGGGAGACCTGGTCCATGTTCAGCGTCAGCTTGCCGCTTTCGATTTTGCTCATGTCCAGCACGTCGTTGATGAGCCCCAGGAGGTGGCGGCTGGAGAGGGTGATTTTTTTCAGGCAGTTCTGGACCTGCTGTTTGTCGTCGATGTTGGCCGAGGCGATGGCCGTCATTCCCACGATGGCGTTCATGGGGGTCCGGATGTCGTGGGACATATTGGAGAGGAATTCGCTCTTGGCCTTGTTGGCGTGGACGGCCTCCTTCCGGGCCTTTTCCAGCTCCGCCATCTGCTCCTGTAAGAGCCGGGAGTACTGCAGGAACACCAGGAACAGGGCCGTCAGCACGACGGCGCAGCCCAGGAAGGCCATGTACAGCCAGGTGCGGCTGAGCTGGTTGACGGATTCGTCCAGCTGGCCGTAAGGCAGCACGGCGATGAGGAACCACTCGGAGTAGGGGAGCTTGTTGCACTGGAGGTGCCGCCGCTCGCTGCCGAAGGTGAGGAGCGTGGTGTAGTCCTCTCCGGCGTCCATGGCGGCCTCCAGCTCCCGGATGTACTGCTCTCCGCTTTCCCCCTGCTCCTCGAACATGGCCTGGATGCGGTCAAAGTAGTTCTCCCGGAAGGCGTCGCCGCTGCGGATGACGAAGGTGCCGTCCCGGCGGATGATGTGAGAGTAGACCAGAGTGTTCTCGCTGTAAAGGGAGAGGGTTTCGGCGATGTAATCGGCGGGGAGGCTGGCCACCAAAGCGGTGGCGACGGTCCCGTCGGACATGATATATTCGGCGGAGACGCCCAGAAGAATGTCCTTCTCCCCGTGGTCGGTGGAGGCCACGGCCACCTTTTTGTCGCCGTTGTTCATAGAGCGGAGGAAGGGCTCCGGGTCCGCCAGGAGGGGCTCTTCGCCGTAGATCATGTCGAACTCGCCGGTGGGGGAGTAGTAAGCCAGGAACTCAAAGCCCCGGATCTGGGCGTTGTCGGCCAGCTCCGCCCGGAGCTCGGCGGCGGGGGCGTCGTTGGGGTGGAAGCCCTCCACCAGAGCCTCCAGCTGGGAGAGGCGGAGCTGAATGGTGGTCTCAAAGTGCTGGGTGACCTTCTCCCCCATGCCGGTCATATAGGTGGTGCCCACGGCGCTGATGGTATCGGCGCTCTTTTGGGTCATGAAGAAGGCCAGGAAGGAGAAGATGCCCACCGTCAGAAGCAGAACCAGCGCCAGGCTGACGGTGAGGAAGCGGGAGGCGCTGCTGAATTGCTTTTTCATCCCGCGCTCTCTTTCTGGAAGGCCTGGATAGCGGTCACCGTCTGGGCGTAATCCGCCCGCACCTCCTCCGCCAGGGCGTCGGCCTCCGGCGTGTAGCCGTTCCGCAGGGCCTCGCAAAGGCGGCTGCTGGACGCCTGGAGCTTGTCGATGCTCAAGTTTTGGCACACGCCCTTGATGGTGTGGGCGGCCCGGAAGGCCTCCTCATAATTCTTCTCCTCCAGGGACCGGCAGAGGAGATCGTAGCTGCCGTCATTTAAGAATTTCAGGACGAATTTCTGGACCAGCCGCTCGCTGCGCAGGCGGCCGATGGCGTCCTCATAATTGCCGCTCATGGCGGCGTAGCACTCCTGTAAGGTCATGTGGATGCTCCTCCTTTATTTTAAAACGTCTTCCCCCGGGGCCTGCCCGTCCTCGATGGGGGAGATGACGGAGAGGGTGTCGCGCATAGACTCGTCGTAGAACCGGTACTGGCCCCGGCTGCCCCGCTTAACGGTATAGAGGGCCGCGTCCGCCGCGTGGAAGAGGGCGTCGTAGCCCCCGGGGACCGTGGCCGTCAGGGCCACGCCCATGCTGACGGAGATGGGGAAGTGCTCGTACCGGCCGCAGAGGGACTGGAAGATGCGGGAGATGACCACCTCCACGTCGTCCTTGTACTCCAGGAAGATGAGGAACTCGTCCCCGCCGGCCCGGGCGGCGATGTCGCCCCCCCGGATGCACTGGCGGAGCTTCTCCGCCAGGTGGACCAGAACCTGGTCCCCGAAGGAATGGCCGTAGGTGTCGTTGGCGGCCTTGAAGTGGTCCAGGTCGAAGATGACCAGGGCGTAGGACGCGGCGGGTCGGGTCTCAATGCGCTCCAGGATGCGCTTTTTGGCGTAGGCGTGGTTCAGAAGGCCGGTGAGGGCGTCGTGGGAGGCCATGCGCTCCAGGGCGTTCAGCTTCATCCGGGAGTCGTGGATGTCGATGGCCTTTCCGATGGCGCCGGTGTAGCGGGGGGGCTCGTCGCTGGACCAGGTGGCCCGGGCCACGATCTGGGTCCAGCGCCAGGAGCCTTTATAGTTCAGCTTGCAGTCGTAGGTAACCACCGGCAGGTCCGGGCTGGTGCTGCGCAGGGCGTCGGAGAGGTTCTGAATGTCCGCGGGCTCCATGACGCTCTGGGCGTCGGGCTGGTGGAAGGGGTCCATAATGATCTCGTTCAGCCCCAGGTGGTCCGCCCCCCAGTGGGAGAGGGTGACCATGGGCGGGGAGACGGTGAACTCGAACTGGATCTCCTTGCTCATGTCGGCGAAGAAGCTGTACTTCATCCGCTCGTGCTCCAGCAGCTGGAGGGTCCGCTCGGAGGCGGTGAGCTCCTCGTGGCGGCGGATCTCCTGGGCCACGTTGCGCATCTCCCGGCGGTCCCGCTGGGCAACGGAGTTGCTGCCGCTCATCAGCACGGGCAGATCCGGGGACAGTTCCCGCAGGCAGTCCAGCAGCAGCGGGTTGAAGGCGCCGCACTGGCCCGCCAGAATCATGTCCACCGCCTTCTCGTGGGAGAAGGAGTCCTTATAACACCGCTTGGAGGTCAGCGCGTCGTACACGTCCGCCAGGGCCACAATCTGGGCGGCGATGGGAATCTCGTCTCCCCGGAGCCCGTCGGGATAGCCCCGGCCGTCCCAGCGCTCGTGATGCCAGCGGCAGATGTCGTAGGCCACCTTAACCAGGGGATCGTCCTGGTGAATGGGGAGGTTTTCCAGCATTTCCGCCCCGGCCATGGAGTGGGTTTTCATAACGGCGAATTCCTCGTCGGTGAAGCGGCCGGGCTTGTTGAGGATCTTTTCGTCGATGGAGATCTTTCCGATGTCGTGCAGGGCCGAGGCCGTGCAGATCATGGAGATGTCCGAGGGGGAGAGCTGGTAGCGGTCCGTCTTCTGGACCAGGTGGTTCAGCATCAGCTCCGTCAGCGTGCGGACGTTGAGGACGTGGAGGCCGCTTTCGCCGTTCCGGAACTCCACGATGTGGCTGAGGATGTCGATGAGCAGGCTGCTGCGCTGCTCGTTCTCATAAATTTGGTCCGCCACCATGTTGGCCAGGCGCTTCTGCTTGGCGTAGAGCATGATGGTATTGACCACCCGGCGGTGGACGATCAGCGCGTCGAAGGGCCGGGAGATAAAATCGGTGACGCCCAGCTCATAGGCCCGCTCGATATGGCTGGAGCCGGTCTCGGCGGAGATCATAATGACGGGAACGTCCTCAATCCAGTGGTTCTGCGCCATGACCTCCAGGACGCCGAAGCCGTCCATCTGAGGCATGACGATGTCCAGGAGAACCAGGGAGATCTCGCTCCCCCGCTGCTGAAGCAGGCCCACGCCCTGAAGCCCGTCCTCGGCCTCGATGATCTCATACTCGTCGTCCAGCATGTCGGCCAGGATGGCGCGGTTGAGCTCCGAGTCGTCCACAATCAAAATTTTCTGCTTTTGTTCCGTACTCAAAAGGGATCACTTCCTTGTCCTCGGGTTCCTGTCCGCGCGGCGGCGGACCCCCAAAAGAAGGGGACATAAAATATCCATGTTACAATATGTTGATTCTACCACAGAAAATTGAAAATAGCAAGAACGAACCGAGGGGAACAAAGGGGAAAGAAAAGACCTTACCCCGTCATTTTGACACTTCTATTTTTTGGAAGCAAGCCGGCATTTTCTACAAAAATTGACAAAAAAGAAGCAAAAAATTGTCAGAGCCGTCAAGGGGCGCAAGAAGGAGGGCTACAAAGACGGGGATTTTTGGAGAAAGCGGCAAAACAAGAGAAAATCGTTGAGATTTTGTTAAAAATGGAAGATGTGCCCGGTAAAAAAGTACTTGATTTTTTTGGGAGAATAGTTCATAATGAGGGTTACCCGTTAAACCAAACAAAAATTAGTGTTGCAAAACTCACAAGTAAAACGGAGAAACGACATGGGCCGGGCGGAATGAAAAGGCGTTCCGCCGAATAGGATGGAGGGCCATTTATACGAACCGGAAAAACGCGCGCCTTGGCTGACAACCCGCGCGTTTGTCTTGCCCGGAGGAAGCGGGCGGGAACGGGCCGTTTTTCCAGAAACAGGACATGACTGGAGGGTGGAACCACATGGATTTCCTGTCAAGCAATTCGTCGATTATGATGGAAAAGTCCCTGAGCTACCTGTGGGCCAAACAGGCGGCCATCGCGGACAATGTCGCAAACGCCGAGACCCCCGGCTATAAAGAGAAGGTGGTCACCTTTGAGGAAAGCCTGAGGGGCAGGCTGCTTCAGGCCTCCCGGAGGGCCGCGCCGGTGAAGTCCATGCGCGCCGTGCTGGAGGGGACCCCCTTCAGCGTGACGGAGCAGACGGTCCAGACCCGGATGGACGACAACGGCGTGAACGTCACCGCCCAAATGTCGGAGGCAATCCGCAACGCCTACCAGATGCGCTATGTGATGAGTTCCCTCAATACGGACCTGGCCATTCTGAACGCAGCTATCCGGGGCCAGTGATCGGAGGCGGGCTCTTTAGGGCGGCGGCAAACGCTTTTCTGATTTATAGTGTTAAATAAGGACTGCCGGGGGGCAGCGTAAACGATTACGGGACCGGACTATCCGGCCCCGCAAAGGACTGCCGGGGCATACCCGGCGGGGAATGGAGAGTTAAACCTATGGCATTTTTGAGTTCGATGAACATTGTGGCCTCCGGCATGACGGCCCAGCAGCTGCGGCTGGACATCGTGGGGGAGAACGTGACCAACTCCACCACCACCCGCGTGGAAGGGGGAGAGGGGGCCTACCGGAGGAAGATGGTGGTCTTCGAGGCCGAGACCGGCCGGGACGGCTTCCGCCGGGCCATGGCTCGGGCCGCCAGCGGCATGGTGCCCAATGGGCAGGCCGCCGGAGGCGTGCGGGTGGCCCAGATTGTGGAGGACCCGTCTCCCATGAAGCTGGTCTACGACCCCACGCACCCGGACGCCAACGAGGACGGCTATGTGGAAACCCCCAATGTGGACATGGTGAAGGAAATCGCCGACGCCATGGCGGCGACCCAGGCCTTTTCCTCCGACGTGACCATGTTCAACACCATGAAAACCGTAATCACGGACGCGCTCCAGATTGGAAAGTAACCTACATTTGACAAGCAGGAGGAGGCCGCTATGCTGACGCCTATGGAAAAGCTGACGCCGCTGACGCCGCTCAACGCGGACATTCGAGAGACCAAGGCGAAGGAGACCGCTTCCCCGGAGGGGGAGAGCATCTTTGGCGCCATTTTCCGCTCCGCCATCGACAACGTGAAGGAGACGGACGCGGAATACAAGGAATCCCAGTATCTGCTGGCCACGGGCCAGCTGGATAATCCCGCCGCCGCCATGATCGCCGCCTATAAGAGCCAAACCGCGGTGAACATGCTGATTCAGCTTCGGAACAAGGCCCAGGACGCCTATTCCGAGCTGACCAGAATGAGCCTGTAAGCGCGGCCGGCGGGCGGGGAAATCCCCCGTGCTGCCCGGCCCCCAGGACCAGGGCAGCACAAATCATGTCTATACATGTCTACAGGACGCCGCGGCGCGGCGGAGAGAAGGAGGTGACAGCGGTTGAACGACGTGAAGGAAAAGGCTAAGGCGTTTCTGAGCAAGACGAAGGAGCGCCTGAAAAAGATATCGAAAAAGGTATGGCTCGTCATCGCCGCTGTACTGGTGGCCCTGATTGTGGTCGCCGCCATCGCTTTGACGCTGAACAAGCAGGATTACGCCGTGCTGGTCACCCAGGTGAGTGACGACGAGGCGTCCAAAATCCTGACCTTCCTGAGCGAGCAGGGCGTCACGAACTACCGAGTGGAAGACGGGAACACCGTCATGGTTCCCGCCGGGCAGGAGGCGGCGCTGAAAGCCCGCATCCTCATGGCGAACCTGAACCAAACCGGAAACTACTACATGGAGAACATGAACGCGTTCTCCACCAATGAGGAACGGACGTACGCCAAGCTCCAGGATCTGCAAAGCAATATGGCGGCCACCATCCGCAACTTCCCCGACGTGGTGGACGCAAGCGTGTACATCACGCCGGGAGAGAACCGGGCCTACATACTGGACAGCGGCAACGTGGTGGAGGCCACGGCCGCCGTCAGCGTCACCATGGTGGAGGGCAAAATGCTCACCGACGGGCAGGCCCAGGCCATCCGTGACCTGCTGGCCCACGGCGTGCAGGGGCTCAAAATCGAGTCCGTCAGCGTTACCGACAAGCTGGGCAACGTCTACCTGACGGAGGACGCCCTGAACGGCGAGGTTTCGGCGCTGAAAATGCAGCTCCAGCAGGCCATGGAGAACCGCATCCGCACCCAGGTCATGAACGTGCTCTCCCCCTTCTTCGGGGAGGACAACGTCCGGGTGGGCGTCACCTGCGAGGTGGAGGTGGACCGCACCACCGAGGAGCGGCATGAGACCATCCTCCCCGAGTACGCCCAGGACGGCTCTACCAACGGAGAGGGCATCAAGGGCTCCGAGCGGGACGAGGCCTGGATTTCCCGCCCCGGCGACGGCACCGTCGGCGGCGTGGTGGGAACGGAGGTCAACAGCGACCTGCGGGAGACCGTGGAGGCCGGGATGACCATCCGGGACGACGACACGGGACTCTACGTGAGCAAGCAAACAGACTGGGACAACACCCACAGCACCATCAATATCGACAACAACGGGGCGGTCAAAATGACGGACTGCTCCGTGGCGGTCTCCATCAACGCCCGGGCGGCGGGAGACTTCAGCGTGGACAGCATCCGCCAGCACACGGCCCGGGCCGCGGGCATCGCGGGGGAGATCGACCCCGTCACCGGCGAGGAAATCCTGGACGGCAAGATTTCCGTGGTGTCCATGAACTTCTTCGATCCCAACGTGGGCGACCAGCCCGGAATCCTGCCTCCCGCGCCGGCGGTGCCCGGGTGGGTGCTGATTGCGGCGGGCATTGGACTGCTGCTGTTTATCATTCTGCTGACCGTCATTCTCCTGCTGCGCAGGAAGAGGCGGAAGAAGCGCGAGGAAGAGGAGGCCCGCCAGCGGGAGGAGGCGGAAGCCCTGCTCCGCGTGGCCGGCCTGGGCCTGGACGGCGAGATTCCCGAGAGCGGCGCCGACGTGATGGACCTGGAGATGGAGCGGAGCATGGAGCTCCGCAAGGACATCCGCCAGTTCGTCAGCGACAACCCGGAGATTGCGGCCCAGATGATCAAGGTTTGGCTGAAAGGGGGCGACGGCAATGGCTGAGACGGCAGTGGCGGCCGCCCCCCAGGCGGCCCCGAAGACGGCAAAGCAGGTGGAGCTTTCCACCTCCCAGAAGGCGGCGGCGGTTATCATCGCCCTGGGGGCCGAGAAGGCGTCCCTCGTCTATAAGTTCATGGAGGACGAGGAGGTCGAGCAGCTCACCCTGGAGGTGGCCCGCCTGGGCATACTGAGCACCCAGCAGACGGAGGATGTGCTCAACGAGTTCTACCAGCTGTGCCTGACCAACAAGGCCGTCACCGAGGGCGGCCTGGAGTACGCCAGGGCCGTCCTGGAGAAAGCCTATGGCGAGCAGGCGGCGGCGGAGCTCCTGGGCAAGGTCACCAAGAGCCTGAAAAACCGGGAATTCGCCTTCATGGACAAGGCGGACGTCAAGTCCCTGTTCTCCGCCCTGCGGGGCGAGCGGCCCCAGACCATCGCCCTGGTCCTGTCCTATGTGGACGCGGACAAGGCGGCGGGGGTGGTGGCCCAGCTGGAGGAGAAGAAGCAGATCCAGGTGGTGGAGAGTATCGCCAAGCTGGACAGCGTCTCCCCGGCGGCCATCAAGATTGTGGAGGCGGAAATGCACAACCGGTTCTCCAATATCATGACGGATACCAATATCAAAGTCGGCGGCATAGACTATGTGGCCGACGTGATGAACAACCTGGACCGGACCAGCGAGAAAAACATCTTCGACGGCCTGTCCGACCCGGACCTGGCGGACGAGATCCGCAAGCGGATGTTCGTCTTCGAGGACATCATCACCATGGACGACCGCTCCGTGCAGCGCTTCGTCCGGGACTGCGACCCCAGGGACCTGGTGCTGGCCCTCAAGGCGGCCAACGCGGAGGTTGCCAACAAACTGTTTGCAAATATGTCCACCCGCATGGCCCAGAGCATCAAGGACGATTTGGAAATCACATCCAACGTCCGCATGAAGGACGTGGAAGAGGCCCAGCAGCGCATCGTCGGCATCATCCGCGGCCTGGAGGAGAAGGGTGAAATCATCATCCTGAAGGGCGGAAAGGACGATATCATTGCCTAGTATTTGGAAATCCATCATGCGTCCCAAGGCCGAGCCCTACCAGTTCCCCAAAGCGGAGGAGCTGGTTCTGGAGGAGGAAAAGGCCGCCGGGGCTCCGCCGCCCCCTCTCGAGGAGGAAGGCGGCGAGGCGCCGCCGGCGGCGGACATCCGGGTGGATGAAGCGGCGGAGGTCCCGGAGCCCCAGCCGGAACCGGAGCCCGAGCCGGATCCGGTGAGCTTCGCCCAAATCCAGGCGGAGCAGATCATTGCGGACGCGCACCGCCGGGCCGAGGCGATTTTGGACCAGGCCCGGCTGGAGGCGGAGATCAAGGCCCAGGAGCTTTTCGAGTCCTCCCGCCAGAGCGGCCTGGAGGCCGGACGGGCGGAGGGGCTGGCCCAGGGAACCACCCAGGCCCTTCAGGAGGGCCAGCGGGCCCAGCAGAGGCAGGCCGAGGAGCTGGCGGGGGAGTTCGACCGCTTTTTGGAGCGGGCCGGGACCGCCCTGGACCGGCAGATGGAGGACAATATCGACGAGCTGCGGGACCTTGCCATCGCCATCGCGGAGAAAGTGGTCTGCGTCAGCCTGAAAAGCAGCAGCGAGGTCATCTGCCGGATGATTCAAACCGCCATCGACAAGCGGAAGCGCCGGGAGTGGGCCCATATCTATATCGCGGAATGCGACGCCAAGCACCTTTCCAAGGTTCCCGCCTCTTTGATGAACGCCCTCTCGGCCCTTTCGGACCGGGTACGCATTATCCCCATGGCGGACGACGAGGCGGGCACCTGCATCATCGAAACCCCGGATGAAATCGTGGACGCCAGCGCCGCCACCCAGATGAACAACATCCGGACCCTGCTGTCCGACGCCGGGCCTGTGGAGGAGGGCGTCAGCTTCAATAATTTGAACTTCAGCGGCGGCGCGTAAAAGGAGTATGTATGTTCCGGCAAATGATCCGTCAGGTCTATAACGCGGAGACCTACAGCCTGACCGGGAAAATTGAGAATATTGTCGGAATGTCCATCGAGGCCAGCGGCGGCCGGGCGGCCGTCGGCGACATCTGCCGGATCTACAACGGCGACTCCGGCGGCCAAGTCACCGCTGAGGTGGTGGGCTTCAAGAACGACCACATCCTGCTGATGCCCTATTCCGACATGGCGGGCATCTCGGCGGGCAACTTCGTCCGGAACACCGGGCGGCAGCTGACCCTGCGGGTGGGGGAGTTCCTCCGGGGCCGCATCATCAACGCCATGGGCCAGCCCATTGACGGCAAGGCCCCCTTCGAGGGGGGCGACGCCTACTGCGTGGGCGGTTCCTATATCAATCCCCTCCGCCGCCCCCCCATCCGGGAGCGGATGGAGTTTGGAGTCAAAGCCATAGACGGCATGATTACCATAGGCAAGGGCCAGCGCATCGGCATCTTCGCGGGCTCCGGCGTGGGAAAATCCACGCTGATGGGCATGATTGCGAAAAATGTCAAGGCGGACATCAACGTCATCGCCCTGGTGGGCGAACGGGGCCGGGAGGTTTTGGAGTTCGTCCAGAAGGACCTGGGCGAGGAGGGCATGCGCCGCTCCGTGCTGGTGGTGGCAACTTCCGACCAGCCCGCCATGCTACGGATGAAGTGCCCCAGCGTGGCCACGGGCATTGCGGAGTACTTCCGGGACCAGGGCTACGACGTCCTCCTCATGATGGACTCCCTGACCCGCTTCGCCATGGCCCAGCGGGAAATCGGCTTGGCCATCGGCGAGCCGCCGGTGAGCCGGGGCTACACCCCTTCCATGTACGCGGAAATGCCCAAGCTCCTGGAGCGAAGCGGCAATTTCGATAAAGGTTCCATCACCGGGGTCTACACGGTCCTGGTGGAGGGCGACGACACCAACGAGCCCATCGCGGACACGGTCCGGGGCATCCTGGACGGGCACATCGTCCTCTCCCGGGCCCTGGCCAACAGCAACCACTATCCGGCCATCGACGTGTCCGCCAGCATCTCCCGCCTGATGGTGGAGATCGTGGACCAGGAGCACCGGCAGCTGGCCTCCCGGCTGCGGGACATCCTGAGCACCTACGAGAAGAACCAGGACCTGGTGGCCATCGGCGCTTACAAGCCGGGGACCAACCGGAACCTGGACTACGCCCTCAGCAAAATCGACGCGGTGAACGCCTTTTTGACCCAGGACATCGACGAGGCCTTCAGCTACAGCCAGTGCATTGAAAAGCTGAAACAAATCCTGAACTAACCGAACCAAAGGAGAACGCGCGGTGAAGAAATTCAAGTTCGCTTTGGATACCGTCCTTTCTTACAAGGAGCAGGTCTTGGGGGTGCTCCAGGGGGAGCACGCCGAGGCCGTGGCCCGGGTCCGGGCCCAGGAGGAGCTGCTGGAAAAGCTCTGGCGGGAGTACCGGGACTGCAATGAGGATTACCGGGACCGGGCGCTGGAGGGCATGCCGGTGACGGAGGCGCTGATGTACCAAAGCGCCCTCCGGGCGGCGGAGCTGGAGATTCAGCGGGAGACGAAACGCTTGGAGGAGCTGGAGGCCGAGGCGGAAAAGCGCCGGGAGGCCATGGTGGAGGCGAAAAAGGAGACCTCCTCCATTGAGAAGCTCAAGGAGAAGAAGCTGGAGGCCTACCATAAAGAGGAGGCCAAGAGCGAGGAGCTGTTCATCGAGGAATTCGTCAGCTCCACCCGGGCCCACGCGGCCTCGTAACCTTGGTTCCACGCGGCGCAGGAGCGCCGTTTGGAAATAGATACTTTATTTTAACAAGGAGGTGAACAAGCGTATGGAACAGTTAATCAACACCATGCTGGCAAACACCCAGATGCCCCAGATGCCCCCGGCGGCGAAGAAGGGAGAGTCCTCCGCGCAGAAGGACGGCTTCCAGAAGCTGCTGGAGCAAAAGCAGGGAAGCGACGCGCCTCAGGCCGCGAAGCCGGAAAAGGCGGAGACCCCGCAAAAACCCCAGGAAGCGCAGGACGCGGATAAGGTCCAGGAAACGGAGACTCCGGTTCAGGCCGGACCCAAGAGCGAAAAGGAGCTGGAGGATCAGATGGCCCTGGCGGCCATGGCGATGCTCCAAAATCCGGTAGTGCCTGTGGAGCAGGCCCTGACGCCGGAGGTCCAGGCGGAGGCCGCCGCGGACGTGTCTGCCCCCCTGGCGGCGGAGACGCTTCTGGCGCCGGAGGCCCGCGGCCTGGTTCAGGAGGCGGAACGGCCCGTATTGGAGACTCCCGTGGAGAAGGGCGAAGTCCTGACGGCGGACCAGAAGGTCCTGGCGGAGGAGCTTCCCCAGACCATCGAGGCCCCGGAAGCCTCTCAGAAGGCGGAGGGCCGGACCGTGGAAATCAAGGTGGAGACCGGCAAGGCCGAAGGCCGGGAGACGGAGACCTCCGACGCGGAGGAGAGCCCCGAGCTTCAGGGCGCGGAGACCGAGGCCCCTGTTTTCGAGGACGTGAAAGCCGTCCCGGTAAAGGTGGGCGAGGCCCCCAGGGCCGCGGAGACCCAGGAGCCTGTGGAAGATCAGCTTGCGCCCAAGCTGACGGAGGCTCTGCAAAACGGCGAGACCCGTGTGGAAATCCAGCTGACCCCGGAGAACCTGGGCAAGGTTA
Source organism: Oscillibacter sp. (assembly GCA_009773995.1). Classification (GTDB taxonomy): domain Bacteria; phylum Bacillota; class Clostridia; order Oscillospirales; family Oscillospiraceae; genus Oscillibacter. The sequence continues at coordinate 26,316 of VSMY01000011.1, forward strand.
CCGTGGAGATGACCTGGAGCAAGGACGGCGGCCTGGTGGTCCAGCTGCACGCCGAGAACCGGGAGACCCAGAATCTGCTGTCCAAGAACACGGCGGGTCTGGAGCAGCTGCTTGGCCGCGAGGTCCAGCAGGAGGTCCGGGTGGAAGTCCCCCGCCAGGAGGGGAGCCAGCGGCAGGACCTCTATGAGCAGCAGCAGGAGCAGCACCGGCACAGACAGCAGGAGCAGCGCCGGAAGCAGGCCAGCGGCGAGGATTTCCTCCAGCAGCTCCGGCTGGGACTGATCCCCCTGGACGGGGAATAACCGAGGAAAGGAGGTAAGCAAATGGGCAGTTATATGAGCGATATCGGGAGCCTGTACGGGACCCACAAAGTGGGAAACACCGACGTCACCATCGCGAAAAAGGGCAGCAATTCCGACCTGGATATGCTGGACTTCATCACCCTGATGATCGCGCAAATGAGCAACCAGGGAATTGACGACACCATGGACACCTCGGAAATGCTGAACCAGATGGTCCAGATGCAGATGATTCAATCCATGGTCAACATGACCGACGCCACAACCATGAACTACGCCGCCTCCCTGGTGGGCAAGGAAGTCACCGTGGGCAAATACGTGGACGGCAAGCTCCAGGAGGTCGTGGGCGAGGTCACGGCCACGGGCACCATGGACGGCCAGCAGGTCATTTTCGTCAACGACGAGTACTATTACCTCAGCGAGCTGATGGCCGTGGGCAAGCTGCCGCCCCCGAAGGAAGACGAGGACGACAAGGACGACGACAAAACGGAAGGCGTCGACAAACCCGGAGACACCCAGAAGCCCGGAGAGACCCAGAAACCGGATGAGACGCAAAAGCCGGACGGGACCAAGCCGCCGGAGACCACCCAAAAGCCGGACGGGACCACGGAATCCGACGCATCCAACAACGGCGAAGGCTGAGGTGATCCTCCCATGATTGAACGCGTAGCGAGACAGAGCCAAATCCAGCAGATACCGGACGCAGGGAAGCGTGCGGCTGCGGGCGGCTTCGCCATGGCGCTGCAGGCGGAGCTGACCAGGGCCGGACAGGAAGTCCAATTCTCCAAACACGCTATGAGCCGCGCCGAGGAGCGGGGCATTGAGATTACCCCCAGCCTCATCGACCAGATCAAAGGCAGCGTGGTGCGGGCCCAGGCCAAGGGAGCCACCAACATCCTGGCCATGGACACCGAGAAAGCCTTCATCATCAACGTCCCCCATGGGAAAGTCATCACGGCAATCACCCAGGACGAAATGAAGGACAGCGTATTCACCAACATCGACGGCGCCGTGTTCCTGTAAGCGAAATGGCAGGACCGGATTTTCGGAGGCCATCGGGTCCCGCCCGAATGACGGGACCCGGGCGGCGCCAAGAATTTGAAAGGAGTTCAAATTCCCTATGACCGGATCAATGTACGCATCGGTTGCGGGCCTGCGGGCCCACATGCAGAAGCTTTCCGTAATCGGAAACAACGTAGCCAACGTGAATACCCAGGGCTACAAAAAACAGCGGACTATGTTCCGCGACAGCGTGTACAGCCTGTACTCCAGCGGAGGCAACGGAACGTCCACCGTGGGCGGCATCAACCCCTCCCAGATCGGCTACGGCTCCATGGTGGGCAGCATCGATCTGAACATGTCCTCCGCCAGCTATAACCCCGGAAGCCCCATGGACTGCGCCCTGGTTGGCGACGGCTTCTTCCTGGTGGGCGATAAAACCGTGGCCAACAGCATCGACGGCAACAACCCCACCAGCCTGAAGTCCCTGACCCTGACCCGGGTGGGCGACTTCCAGTTCAAGGCCGACGGCTATCTCTGCGACGGCAAGGGAAACGTGGTCTACGGCTTCATGACCACCGGTGTGGACGAGGAGGGCAAACCCATCGTCAGCGACCAGCTGGTCCCCATCCGCAAGCCCCACTGGGAGCGGGTGCCCACAGAAACTCCGGGAGAGGATGAAAACGGCAACCCGATCACGACACACGGCTATAAATATGTAATCCGCTATGCCACCGACGAGGCGCCCGCCGACCCCAATGCCACGCCTAACCCGAACGCACCCGCGACAAAGGTGCCCCTGCGGGATATCGACAAGCCCCAGGACGCCTCCAACCGGGTCGACAAGTCCACGGGCCAGGCGACCACGGACGAGAGCAAGATGGCGGATCTGGACTTCGCCGAGTTCTCCAATATCACCATCAACCAGGACACGGGCGCCATCGTGGGCATCTGCCGGGAAGGCGACCAGCAGATCGTCATGGGATACCTGGCCATCGGCAGCGTCACGAACCCCAACGGCGTGACCCACACCGGCGAATCCTACTACAAGTGCCAGGACGGCGCGGGCGATCTGCGGATCTGCATGCTGGGCGGCGTCCAGGAGGACCTGGGCATCTCCAATGTGAACAGCTATATGATACAGCAGACCGGCGGCGACGGGAACAACCCCCCGGCGGGAGGAAACACCAATCCGGTCCCCCCCGCGGGCACGGCCATCCTCTCCACCGGCGGCACCAAGATCATGGTGGGCTTCCTGGAGGCCCCCAACGTGGACCTGGCCGAGGAGATCTCCGAGCTCATCACCACCCAGCGGGGCTATCAGGCCAACACCCGTATTATCACCGTCACCGACTCCATGCTGGAAGAGCTGGTCAACATGAAGCGCTGATAGCGGCTTCTGCTGACCTTTGACCACCGAGCGGAACGCTCATCGAACTGCTGAATAAAACAGTTGCCCGCCGGGGCCTTCCCGGCCCCGGCGGGGCATGAAAGGGCGGTCTTTTATGATCCTTTTGACGAAGAGAAATCATGACAAACTCCTGGTGAATCACCTGCAGATCGAGCACATCGAGTGCATTCCCGAGACGAAAATCACCATGATGAACCACGACTACTACCTGGTCCGGGAGAGTGTGGAGGACATCATCCATAAAATTGCGGAGTACAACGCCAAGGTTCAGGATATCCACCGTGAAATCGTGGTATCGGACAAGCGTTGATGGAATATAGATAAAATTCACAGGCCGGGGCCCGTTGTCCGGCTGAGGGAGCGAGGCATTTCTACATGAATATAAACTATATCATCGGTATTGTCGGCGCGTTCGGCGTGTTCCTGCTGGGCTGCGTCATGGGCATCAACATCGGCCCCGGCGCGGCGGGAAAGCCCCCGGTTACCTTTGAGCTGGCCAACCTCTGGAACTTCTTCGACGCGGCGTCCATCTTCATTACCATTGGATGTACGATCTTCGTCGTGCTGGCCAGCTTCCCCGGTTCCATGCTCAAGGCCATGCCCAAGCACTTTAAGATCATCCTGAACAACAAAATGTACGACCCCAAGGGCTATATCGACCAGCTGGTGGAGCTGGCCCAAATCGCCCGGAAGAACGGCCTTCTGTCCCTGGAGGAAAAGGCCAACGAGCAGACCGACCCCTTCTTCAAGCAGGCCATTATGCTCATCGTGGACGCCAACGACCAGGATAAGGTCCGGGGCATCCTGGAAAACGACATCGAGTGCATGTCCGCCCGGCACGAGGACGCTGCGGCGCTGTACGACAAGGCGTCCAGCGTGGCCCCGGCCTTCGGCATGGTGGGCACCCTGGTGGGCCTTATCAACATGCTGAAATCCATGAACCTCTCCGGCGACGGCGGCGCGGACTCCCTGGGCACCAGCATGGGCACCGCCCTGATCACCACGCTGTACGGGTGCTTGCTTGCCCACGTGGTCTTCGGCCCCGTGGCCCAGCTCCTCCGGGGGCGGGACAGCGAGGAGGTCCTCTGCAAGCAGATCATCGTGGAGGGCGTCATGGCCATCCAGGCCGGCGAGAACCCCAAGTCCCTGCGGGAGCGGCTTCTGACCTACATGTCTCAGAAGCAGCGCGAGATGGGCGGAGAGGGCTCCGGCGAGGCGAAATGATGAGCGCGCCGGCCCGAAAAGAAAGGTGAGCGTCAATGGCGATTAAAAAAAAGAAAAGCGGAGGCGGCGGCGCCAACTGGATGGACACCTACGGCGACATGGTGACGCTTCTGCTGTGCTTCTTCGTTCTGCTGTATTCCATGTCCACCATCAGCGAGGATAAGTGGAAGGCCATCGTCCAGAGCTTCAACCCCAACGCGGTCCCGGACCAGAGAGCCACCATCGAGGGTCAGCCGGGTCCCAGCGCCGACGACGGCGAGTCCGGCGTGGCCCCCACCCAGGAAGAGGTGGAGGAGATGCAGGAGAAGGTGGAGCAGGACATGGAGGAGCTCCTGGAGCAGATCCAGCAGTTCGTCCAGCAGCAGAACCTTCAGGACGCGATTACGGTGAGTCAGGACGGCGGAAAGATCTTCATCACCTTCAGCCAGTCCGTCTTCTTCGCGGGGGAGAGCTCCGTGATTTTGAAGGAGGCGTATCCGGTGCTGGACGCCGTCAGCGAGATGCTCAGCGGCGTGGCCGGGTCCTTGGATGAGGTCCGGGTCCAGGGCCACACGGCCCGGGCGGGCCAGGGGCCCAACAACACGGTGAACGACCGGACCCTGGCCAGCAACCGGGCGGCCAACGTGGTGATTTACATTCAGGAACACAGCGTCGTCCCCCCCAGCTGCCTGGTCAGCGAGGGCTTCGGCGAGTGGCGGCCCGTGGCGACCAACGACTCGGCGGAGAACCGGGCGAAGAACCGCCGGGTGGAAATGATTATCAGCGGCCGGGACATTGAGGCCGAAATAGCGGAACAGGGCGGCATCCAGCAGTACATTGTGATGACGTCATGACGGGGCCACCGGCGGCCTTTCGCCGGAATCCAGGTAGAATAGGGGGGATGATATGGCAGACGTATTATCGCAAGCGCAAATCGACGCTTTGCTGAACGCGGTTCGTAGCGGAGAAAAGGATTCGGAGCCGTCTGCGGAAAAGCAGGAAAAGAAGTACCAGAAATACGACTTCAGCAGTCCCCGCAAATTCACCAAAGACCGCATTAAAATGCTCAACGGCATTTTTGACAACTATTCCCGGGTCATCAGCTCCCGGCTGAACGCCCGCCTGCGCTCCACCTGTGAAGTCACGGTGGAGAGCATCGAGGAGCAGCGCTATTTTGAGTTTTCCAACGCCCTGACGGAGGGCGACGTGCTGGGCATGATCGACGTGGAGCTGAAAGGACAGATTCAGGAGACCCCGGCCATGCTCTTTATCTCCACCAGCACGGCCCTGAGCATGATGGACCGAATGCTGGGCGGCGAGGGCGCCGTGGACGACGAGCTGGAGGACGACTACAGTTACACGGACCTGGAGCTGAAGCTTTACGAAGACCTGGCCGGAGACACCGTGAAGGTGATGGACCGGAGCTGGGAGAACTACGTGCCGATTCATTTCTCCTACAGCCGCACGGAGGTCAACCCCACGCTGAACCAGGTGATCGGCCTGGACGAGACCGTGGTCATCGTAGACCTAAAGCTCCAGTTCCCCAACATGGCGGGGCGGATGAGCGTGTGCCTGCCGGGAGAGGTTCTGACCAACGTCTTCGCGGAAATCAGCCGGGAGAGTCCCCTGCGCCGGACGGCGGCGGAAGACAAGTCCGAGGAGATTTTCGACAAGCTGCGGGACTCCAAGCTGGAGATTATCGCGGAGCTGGCCAGCGCGCAGCTCTCCCTCAGCGACATCTACCACTTGAACGTGGGAGACGTCATCGACCTCGGGCAGTCCAAGGAGTCCCCGATTTATCTGGAGATTGGCGGCTATCACTGGTTTACCGGAAAGATGGGTACCCATAAGAAAAACATGGCTGTGAAAATAGATGAAGTATGCTATCAGCTTGAGCAAAGGAGCGAGTAGACGGAATGGAGAAAAAATTATTTAGCCCGATGGAGATAGACGCCCTCGGGGAAATGATGAATATCAGCCTTGGCTCCTCTGCCACCGCGGTATCCAACCTTCTGGAGCACAGAGTCGATATTACGACGCCTAAGGTCACGTCCATCAAGACGGCGGACTTTGCCCTGGGCAACCTGGAGCCCGCCATGGGCATCGAAATCAAATACGTAGAGGGCCTGGCGGGCAGCAACATCATGCTGCTCAAACGAAGCGACATCAAGGTCATCGTGGATATCCTCATGGGGGGAGAAACGCCGGATGAGGAGTTCGAGCTGAACGAGCTGACCATCAGCGCCGTCTGCGAGGTCATGAACCAGATGATGGGCGCGGCCGCTACGGCCATGAGCGACTTCCTGGGCTACCAGGTGGACATCTCCACCCCCCAGCCCTTCGAGCTGGAGGACCTGAACGCCTTTAAGCAGAATCACCTCCCCCAGGGGGCGGACACCATCGTCATCGTCCGCTTCTCCCTCAAGATTGAGGGGGCCCTGGAGAGCGAGTTCATGAACGTCATGAGCGTGGAGCTGGCCAAGGAGCTCTTGAAGGGCCTGGGCCTGGGCGACGACGGGGAAGAGGCGGC
>VSMY01000110.1 GCA_009773995.1 Oscillibacter sp.
CCCGCCGCCCACCCCCGGCCCCCCGCCGGCCGCCAGCGCGGGGGCGGGCCTGGGCCACGACTTCCTCCGGCACGTGGACCGCTGCCGTCTGCTGGTCCACGTGGTGGACGTCTCCGGCAGCGAGGGCCGGGACCCGGTTCAGGACTTCGACGCCATCTGCGAAGAGCTGAAGCGCTACAGCCCGGATCTGGCGGAGCGGCCCCAGATCGTGGCGGCCAACAAGACGGACATCCTGGAGGACCCGGCGGCGCTGGAGGCCCTCCGGGCCCATGTGGAGGGCCTGGGCTATCCCCTGGTGGAGATCTCCGCCGCCGCCCATAAGGGCACAAGGGAGCTTGTAAAGCTGGTGGCGGAGCGGCTGTCCGTCCTGCCCCCCATCGCCGTGTACGAGCCGGAGTACGTGCCCCGGCCTCCCCAGGCGGAGGGCTCCGCCGCCGCCCTGGACATTCAGCACGAGGACGGCGTGTGGCTGGTGGAGGGCCCCTGGCTCCAGCGGCTCATGGCCAACGTGAACTTTGGCGACTACGAGAGCCGCATGTGGTTCGACAAGGCCCTCCGGGACGCGGGGGTGTTCCAGCGGCTGGAGGAACTGGGCATCCAGGACGGGGACACGGTGTCCATGGACGGCTGGGAGTTCGAGTACCAGAAATGAAAAAGAGAGGGACCGTCCGGTCCCTCTCTTTCCGTTTGTTTTCACGCCCCGGCGAAGCCGAAGGCCACGCCCACCACGGCGGACAAGCCGATGAACACGATGGGGTGGAGTCCCGTCACCTTCTTGGGCGCAAAGTTGGTCAGCACGATGAGCGCCGCCGCCAGGAGGAGGCCCGGCACATTGAAGAGGCTCCCCCCGTCGAGGGCCGGGGCCTTGACGAAGCCGCCCTGCTGGGCGATGAGCCGGACGCTGGTCAGCACCTCCAGGATGACGGAGACGCAGGCCGCGCCGATGAGCCCCGTGGAGGCGGGCCGGAGGCCGTAGAAGGCCCGGTCCACATACTTGTTGTTCCGGAAGCTGTGAAGCACCGCCGCCACAATCAAAATCACGATGATGGAGGGGGTTACCTCCCCCAGGGTGGCGATGATGGCTCCGGGAATCCCCGCCGCCGTAAAGCCCACGTAGGTGGCCATGTTGATGCCGATGGGGCCCGGCGTGGACTCGGACACCGCCAGCATATTCATCAAATCCGTGTAGGTGTACCAGCCGGTGGACTCGCCGATGGCCTGGAGGAAGGGCAGGGTGGCCATGCCGCCGCCAACGGCGAAAAGGCCGGTCTTAAAGAACTCCCAGAAGAGCTGCAAATAGGTGGTAATCATGCCTTCTTCACCTCCAGGTTTTTCAGGAGGATTCCCGCCAGGGCCGCGCCCACGACAAACCACACCGGGGAGAGCTTCAAAAACAGGCCCCCCAGGAGGACCACCGCGAAGATGACCGCCGTCCGCTTATCCACCACGGACTTTTTCAGCAGCTTCCAGACGGCGTTGAAAATCAGCACGCAGACGCAGACCTGAATCCCGGCAAAGGCGTTCTTTACCCAGGCGAGGTCTGCGAAGTTGGAGATGAGCCCCGCCAGAATGGAGATGATGACCACCGAGGGGAACACCACCCCCAGGGTGGCCACAATGCCCCCGGCGACGCCGCCGTATTTCTGCCCGATGAAGGTGGCCGTGTTCACGGCGATGATGCCCGGCGTGCACTGGCCGATGGCGTAGTAGTCCGTCAGTTCCTCCTCCGTGGCCCAGCCCTTGCTGTCCACCACCTCCCGCTGGAGGATGGGCAGCATGGCCATGCCGCCGCCGAAGGTCATGACCCCCATTTTCGCGAAGGTCCAGAACAGGACCCAAAGGTTTTTGAACGTGCGCTTTTCTTCCATAAAACCACCCCGTTTTTGAATTGATAACTGTCAATTGTCCGTTACTCCGTATACCCCCACAGGCCCCGGACGGAAACCTCGCCGGAGCGGACGGCCCGCTCCCGGCCGTCGGTCCCCCGGACCACCAGGCCGAAATCCCCGTCGATATCCACCGCCTGGGCGGTTTCCCGCGGCCCGCCGCCGAAGGGGATGAGCTGCACCGTCTTCCCCAGGTTTACGCAGCGGCGGCGGTAGGCCGCCAGGTACTCCGACAGATCCCCCGCCAAGAGCGCGGCGTAGGCCCGGTCCAGCTCCTCCAGCAGCGCCGCCGTCAGGCGGGGCCGGGACACGGGCTTCCCCAGGACCTGGAGCAGGGACGTGGCCACCTCCCGGACCTCCGGGGAGAAATCCTCCTCCCGCTGGCCCACGTTGACGCCGATGCCCAGCACCAGGGACTGGACCCGGCCCGTCTCCGCCTCCAGGGACAGCTCCGTCAAAATGCCACAGAGCTTCTTCCCGTTCAAAACCGGGTCGTTGGGCCATTTCAGCCCCGGCCGGGCGCCGCAGACCCGCTCCACGGCGTCGCACACCGCCACCCCCGCCAGGGCCGTCGCCGGCGGCAGCCGGTCCGGCGGCAGGGCGGGCCGCAGCAGCACGGAGAGATAGATCCCCTGCCCCCTGGGGGACTGGAAGGAACGGTCCATCCGCCCCCGGCCCGCCGTCTGGCTCTCGGCGGTGACCGCCGCGCCGTCCGGCCCGTCCGTCCAGGACTTCAGATAGTTGCTGGTGGAGTCCAGCTCCTCAAAGCACCGGAGCTCCCGGCCCACGATGGCGGTCTCGCCCAGGAAACTCCGGATCTCCGCCTCCGTCATAAGGTCCGGCGCGGCGGTGAGGCGGTAGCCCAGGCCCGTCCGGGCCTCGATTTCATAGCCCCCGGCCCGCAGGGCGTCCACCGCCTTCCACACGGCGGCGCGGCTGAGCCCCAAGCGGCGGCTCAGCTCCTGGCCGGAGAGGAAGCCCTCTTCCCCCCGCAGCAGCGATAAAACGGCTTCCCGGCTGCTCATAGCATCCCTCCTTATCCCTTGTCAAACGGGAATAGTGTAGCACATTTTTTCGGGCCTGTAAATACAGAAACGAGGATTGACAAAGAGGTGGACCTATGCTATGATGACAGTGCTGAAAGGCTACATGGTTTGCTGTTCCTGAATTATGAACAGCGGATTTTGCGGTCTTTCTTTTTATGTTTTAGGAGGAGAAAAAGGAAATGAAGAAACACGACACGACACAGAAAACCGCGGAGTACACCAGCCCCTATGACTTCCACGGGCGCATTCCCTTACGCCAGGCCATCCCCCTGGGGATGCAGCACGTGCTGGCCATGTTCGTGGGCAACCTGACGCCGCTGATGATCATCTGCGGCATCTGCGGCATCACCAGCGAGGAGCCCGGGCTGTACGTCACCCTGCTCCAGAACGCCATGCTGGCGGCGGGCATCATCACCCTCATCCAGCTCTGGTCCATCGGCCCCGTGGGCGGCCAGGTGCCCATCATCATGGGCACCAGCTCCGGCTTTTTGGGGGTGATGAAGGGCGTGGCCGCCAACCCCGCCATGGGCGGCGGCATCCTGGCCTACAGCGCCATCGTGGGCGCGGCCATGGTGGGCGGTCTCTGCGAGGCGGTGCTGGGCTTTTTCATCAAGCCCCTGCGGAAGTTCTTCCCCCCGGTGGTCACCGGCAGCGTGGTGCTGGCCATCGGACTGAGCCTTATCAGCGTGGGCGTGAACTCCTTCGCCGGAGGCAGCGGGGCCAAGGACTTCGGTTCCCTGCCCAATCTGCTGCTGGGATTGCTGGTGCTGGCAGTCATCGTGGTGCTGAAGCACTTTACAAAGGGTATTACATCCACGTCTTGTATCCTCTGCGGAATCATTGTAGGCTACATTGTGGCCTCCATCATGGGCGTTGTTCTGCCCCATGAGCTGGTGGACGCGGAGGGGAACGCCTACACCGCCTCCTGGTATGTGAACTGGTCCCGGATTGCCGAGGCCAAGTGGTTCTCCGTTCCCCAGCTTCTCCCGGTGAAGCCCACCTTCAACGTTCACGCCATTTTCTCCATTTTGATTATGTTCCTGGTCACCGCCGTGGAGACCATCGGGGACATCTCCGGCTGCATCGAGGGCGGCATGGGCCGGGAGGCCACCGCCAAGGAGCTCTCCGGCGGCGTGGTGTGCGACGGCGTGGGGTCCTTTATCTCCTCCCTGTTCTCCTCCCTGCCCACCACGTCCTTCTCCCAGAACGTGGGGCTGGTGACCATGACCAAGGTGGTCAACCGCATGGCCCTGACCTGCGGCGCGGTGTTCCTGGTGCTGGCGGGGCTGAGCCCCAAGCTGGCGGCGGTGATCTCCATCATGCCCCAGAGCGTCCTGGGCGGCGCGGCGGTGATGATGTTCGCCTCCATCGCCGTGTCGGGCATCAAGCTTCTGACCAAGTTCGGCGTCACGAACCGGGTGGTGACCATCGTGTCCATCGCCATGGGCCTGGGCTACGGCCTGGGGGCCACCGCCGGGGCCCTGGCGGGCCTGCCCCAGCCGGTGCAGCTGATCTTCGGCGGCTCCGGCATCGTGCCGGCGGCGGTGCTGGCCATCATTCTCAACATCGCCATCCCCAAGGACCAGGAGGACCTGGACAACGAGGCCCGGGCCCGCGGGGAGAAGCAGGAGGCCTAAGAGGAACGCGAGGAAGCGCCCGGAATCGAAAGATTCCGGGCGCCTGCTTCTCTGGTCCGCCCCTCACAGGGACTTGTCCAATGCCTCCGTGTACACGGCGGGGGGGAAGGCTCCCACCTTCCGGTCGAACTCCCGGCCCTCCTTGAGGAAGACCACCGTGGGAATGTTCATCACGCCGAAGCGCCGGGCCAGCTCCGGCTCCTCGTCCACGTTGACCTTGGCCACCAGCGCCTTGCCCTCGTACTGGACCGCCAGGTTCTCCATGACGGGGCCCAGCATCTGGCAGGGCCCGCACCAGGGAGCCCAGAAGTCCACCATGGCCAGAGGGGCCCGGCCCACCGTTTCGTCGAATTCCGCCGTCTTCAAATGCTGCAATGCCATGTCGTTTATCTCCTTTGTTTTGAATTGTTCATGTTAACGCCGCTGCGAAGGCGGCGGCTTTTTGTCCCGCGATCAATCCTTCGCCCACGGCTTTGGACACCTGGAGGGGCCCGCCGGTGCAGTCCCCCGCGGCGAAGACGCCGGGGAGGTTCGTGGCCATATCCCGGCCCGCCGCCACAAAGCCCTCCTGGGTCTCCAGGCCGGGGAACAGGTCTCCGGGGGCCATGGCGGGCCGCAGGAGGAAGACTCCCTCCACCGCCTCCTCCACGCCGCCGCAGGCGACGGCCTCCACCTTCTCCGCGCCCCGGATGGCGCAGTCCTGGGGTTTATCCAGGTAGAGCACCTCACAGCCGACGCTCTCCAGAAAGGCGGCCTCCTTCTTCGCCGAGGGGGTCCAGCCCAGAACGGCCACCTTCTTTCCCCGGTAGAGCATCCCGTCGCAGGTGGCGCAGTAGCTGACGCCCCGGCCCAGCAGCTCCGCCTCGCCGGGGAGTTTTTTTCCCCGGACGACGCCCGCCGCCAGCACCACGGCCTTCCCCTGGACCATAGTATTGCCCACGCTCACATACCAGTCCTCCCCGGACCGCAGGGCGCTGAGGGCCTTTCCCTCCAGAAACTCCGCCCCGGAGGACTCCGCGTGGCGGCGGAAGGCCGTCAGCAGCTCCGCTCCGGTGAGGCGGCGAAGCCCTAAGTAGTTGTCCACTTCCTTCGCCTTCCAGAGGGGATTTTCCTCCAGGGGGTTGGAGACCACCAGGGCGGTCCTCCCCCGGGCCCGGACGTTCTGGGCCGCCGACAGGCCCGCCGGGCCGCCGCCCACGACGATCACGTCATACGCCATAGCGCCGCCTCCTTTTTGGATAGTCTGTGTGATCTATCCTATCACAGTTCCGGGAAATTTTGCAGATGTTTTTGCAACAAAATTTTCCACCCCGCCGGCGGGCAAAAAATATCCCGGTCCTCGGTTGCTTTTGGGCCGGAAGTTTGCTACACTAGGGGGGAACCGGCCCGCCGGACGGGGGTCCGGGAGACCGGTTCCCTATATTCAAAAAAGCGGCGGCGCCGGACGTAGGGGCGGACGCTGCGCGGAGTTGGAGGCGCTCGGGCCGCTCAAGCCATCCTATGCGCCGCCCCGTGCGCCCGCCACCGGGCCCGGACGCCATGTCCCGGCTCTCCCGCCGCCGCGCCGACAGAAAAGAGGGGCTTTTCATGATCAAAATCGCGCCGTCCATCCTCTCCGCCGATTTTGCGAATCTGGAGCGGGATATCCAACGCATCGCCGCCGCCGACTACGTCCATGTGGACGTGATGGACGGCGTCTTCGTCCCCAACATCACCATCGGCGTCCCGGTGGTGAAGTGCATCCGGCCCACGACCAGCCTGCCCCTGGACGTGCATCTGATGATTACCCGGCCCGTGCGCTATGTGGAGCAGTTCTGCGACGCGGGGGCGGACCTGGTGACGGTCCATGTGGAGGCGGACACGGAGGAAAACATCCACGCCGCCATCGACAAAATCCACGCCAAGGGGAAAAAGGCGGGCGTCGTGCTGAAGCCGCAGACGGCGGCGGAGGCGGCCCTGCCCTTCCTTACGAAGGTGGATCTGATTTTGGTGATGACCGTGGAGCCGGGCTTCGGCGGGCAGACGTTCATGGCGGATATGATGCCGAAGGTCTCCGCGCTGCGGAAATGGATTGACGAGAAGAATCCCGCCTGTGAGCTGGAGGTGGACGGGGGCGTGGCCCCTGATACCTGCCGGACCTGCATCGATGCCGGGGCCAATGTGCTGGTGGCGGGGAGCGCCGTCTATAAGGCCGCCGATATCCCGGCGAGGATCGCGGAGCTCCGGGGGGCCGGAGGGGCCGTCTGAGAGACGGGAGCTTGTGCTCGCCCTTGCGGGCGGGGGTTTTGGCGGTCGATGCAAGGCCTGTACGGCCCTCCTCGCTGCCGCTAACTTGGCGGTTGGAGGAGGAAACCTCCCTGTGGGACCCGCACCCTGTGCGGGCCATTTCCTCCGGGCTTACAGGCGGCCCAGGCCCACACCTATGGAGACGCCGGAACAAAAGGCGGCCATTTCCTCCAGCTCTACGGCTTGCCTTTCCCGGTCCAAAAGGCCGTCCAGCCGCCGGTCCTGTTCCGCCGTCAGCGTGGAGCGGAAGGCCGTCCAATCTGCCTCCAGATCATACGTGACCCGGCGGTATTCCCTGCTTTCCAGATAGTCCGCAATCCGCCTTTCCTGGACATAATCGTAGAGGACACGGAGAAAGCCTTCCATAAAACCAGCTCCCTTCAAGCACATAGATATAGACGTATTTTTATAGAAATTTTTGTCTATATAAATTATACGTCGTTTTCTCTTCTTTTGTCAAGACTCTGGAGGAATAAAATGGAGCAATTGGCGAAAAATTTACTGGCTTTGCGTGAGACTAAAAAATTGTCCCGCGAAAAGGTATCCAGGGTTCTTGAGCTTTCCGCCAAAACCTACGAGCGGTATGAAAAAAACGAAGGGGACCCCACGGCCCCCACGCTGGTGAAACTCGCCGACCTTTACGGCGTGACGTTGGATCAATTGGTAGGCCGGGCGCCCCTGCCTCCGGCGGAGGAAGGGCGCTGACCGGCGGACAGGCCGCTGCTCTTTGACAAACCCCGGCGGGTCTGCTATGCTGTGCGTAGAAGGGCGCTGTTACATAACAGGCGGTCAGTCACTCCCTGAGGAAGGGGGTGAAGCTGATGGGAAACGGGCGCTGGGCGAGGGTCCTGCGTTACGCGGTATCGTTCGCGGCGGCTTTGCTGCTGCTGGCATACATGGCCCCAAAAGCGTGTTGACCGTCCGGATGGTCCCCGAACGGTCAACATAGGATATCCTGTTTAGATCGCAAGGGCTGACCGCCGTGCAGCAGCGCCCTTCTATGCACATTATACCAGACCGGGCCGCTTTGTCAAGAGGCCGGATTAGCGGCAGCGGAAAGAGAAGGAAGTCCATTCGACAACCTCCAAAACCCCCGCCCGCACCACGCCGCGGACCGGAGACATGCGTAACAAACGGTCGGCACACCTTGCGCGTCTTCCGTCCCTCGTCCCCCGGGGGGAACGGGCGGCTGATAGCCGCCCCTACTTCCTTTTCTCTTTTGGACCGTGCACGGCCCGTTTTCTCTTTTCCTTCTGGAAGGAAAAGAGAAAATGGGGGGT
>VSMY01000111.1 GCA_009773995.1 Oscillibacter sp.
TCCACAATTTCACCCTCTTTTTTGTTCTATAATATAGCATGATATTCAAAATTTTTTGCGGTATGGACAGATTATACAACAGCAATCCCCAAAAATCAAGAGGAAATTTTGCATTTTTCTGTTGACATCGTGAAATTTTGTCGTTATAATCAGAACTAAGGTCAGATTTATAAACTGTAGTGCTATAATGTAGAACGAAAGACTTGAGGAGGAGTCATATGGACAAGGTAAAAGTTGCCATCGTCGGTCCCGGCAACATCGGCACAGACTTGATGATGAAGGTTCTGAAAAGCGAGTATCTGGAAATGTCCGCAATGGTCGGCGTCGTGGAGTCCCCCGGTATTGAGCGCGCCAGGCAGAAGGGCTTCGCCACTTCCACGGAGGGAATCTCCTTTTTGGAGCGAAATCCCCATTTGGCGGAGATTGTTTTCGACGCCACCAGCGCCAAAATCCACGCGGAGATCAACGCCCCTGTTTTAAAGCGCCTGAACAAATACGCCATCGACCTGACGCCGGCGGCGGTAGGGCCGCTGGTCTCTCCCCTGGTGAATATGGAAGACGCCCTGGCGGTCCGCAACGTCAACGTCATCACCTGCGCCGGCCAGGCGGGGACGCCGGTGATCCGGGCGATCACCAATCTGATCCCCATCCGCTATGTAGAGCTGGTCACCTGCTCTTCCAGCAAGGGTGTGGGACGGGGCTCCCGCATCAACATTGACGAATTCGTGGCAACCACCGGAAAGGCTTACTGCCTGCTGGGCGGCGCGAAAAGCGCGAAGGTCGTCCAGGTTATCCAGCCGGCCGTTCCCGAGGTAAACATGCGCAACACCCTCTACCTGGTCCCCGAGGAGGGCTATGAGGTGGGCGAGGCGCTTCTGCGGAAAATCCGGGAGGACGTGGACAAAGTGGTGGCCCAAATCCAGGCCTATGTCCCTGGCTATGAACTGACCTTTGCCCCTGTCCTGCACGCCAGCCTGGACGAAAGCTTGAAGTACATCACCCTTTGCGTGTCGGTGGAGGGCGCGGGAGATTTCCTGCCCAAGTACGCCGGAAACCTGGACATCATGACCGCTTCCGCTATTAAGATCGCGGAGGAGTACGCAAAAAGATTTTTGAAGGGGGAGATCAAAAAATGAAGAACGTCCGGCTGATCGACACGACGCTGCGGGACGGCAGCCACGCCGTGAACCACCAGTACACAGCGGAAAAAGTGGCGGAGGTCTGCGCGGGTCTAGAGGCCGCAGGCGTATACGCCGCCGAGGTGGGCCATGGCTCCGGCATCGCAGGGTCCATTATCAACCAGGGCCTGCTGAAGACCCCGGAAAAGGAACTGTACGCCGCCGCGCGGAAAAACCTGAAAAACACAAAGCTGGCCACCCTCTTTTGTCCCGGAACAGCGGTGATCGACGACCTCTACCGCGCCCGTGACGAGTACGGGATCGAGGTCATCCGTTTCGCCCTCCACTGTACCGAAGTGGACCTGGGCGAAACCCACATCATCAAAGCCCACGAGATGGGATTCCAGTGCATCGGCTTTATGATGATGGCCCACACCATCTCCCCTGAGGACATCCAAGGGCAGGCAAAGCTGCTGGCCGACTACGGCTGCGACGTGATTTACTTTGCCGATTCCGCCGGATCCATGACGCCCCGGGATGTCCGAGACCGGGTGCAGGCCATTCGAGCCGTGACGGACCTGCCCATCGGCGTCCACTGCCACAATAACCTCGGCCTGGCAATCGGCAACGAAATCGCCGCCTATGAGGCGGGAGCGGAATACCTGGACGGCACGCTGGAGGGCTTCGGACCCAGCAGCGGAAACGCCAATATCGCCGCCTTGGCCTCCGTCATGCGCAAACTGGGCGCGGAAACCGGAACAGACCTCTATAAGCTTCTGGACGCCGGAAAGGCCATCCGTCCGCTGATGACCAGCCCTCTGGAGGTCAATGACGAGACCATCGTCCTGGGGACCATCGGCCTTTATTCCAGCTTCTACCAGCACGTCATGGAGGAGGCCGCTAAGTACCGCCTGAATCCCTTCGACGTGTTCGAGGAGTTAGGCCGCCGGAAGTGCATCGGCGGCCAGGAGGACATCATCGTCGAGGTTGTCCACAAAATGGCGGACCGCATCATGTAAGGCGCTTTACGCAAAAGAAGGGCCGCCGCAGCTGCGGCGGTCCTTCCTGAAAATTAGGAGTGACGCTATGGAACCAACTCGAAAGGGACGCTGCTGCGGCGCTTTCAGCCCGCAGGAGCAATATCTGGCCAAAAAAGTGTCTGCCCAAGAGGCGGCTGCTCAAATCAGGGACCAGGACCGCATAGCCTGTACCGGCGGCGGCACATGGCCCCAGCTTTTTGACCGCGCGCTGGCGGACACGCTACGGCAGCGGCAAATCCACATAACTCTGAGAACGCTGTTTATGCTGGAAAGACCGGCGGTATTAGACGAGAGCTGCCGGGAGTACGTGCAGTTCCAGTCCGGCTTTTTCGGGGTGGAGCGGGAGGCTGTTCCCCAGGGGAATGTGGACTTCGTCCCCTTCCATCTAGGCCGGACCAGGGAACTGCACCGGCGGCTGCACCCCCGGGTCGTCGTGATGGCGGTGTCTCCTCCGGATGAAAACGGCTGGATGAGCCGCAGCATCTGGGGGACACATATTACTAGGGACACTTTTGAGAGCGGGGATTGTGAAGTCCTCATCGCGGAGGTAAACGATCAACTCCCCTATATTTACAGCAGCGGCGAACGCCACACCATGGTCCATGTTTCCGAGGTGGACTATATCATAGAGGGAAGCTATTCCTGGCCGGAAACCAAGAGCCACGCCCCCACGGAGATCGAGCGGCGTCTGGCGGCCCATATCGCCGACAGAATCCCCGACGGCGCCTGCATACAGCTGGGCTTTGGAGGACTGGCCGACGCAGTGGGGGCACAGCTGGGGCACTTTGGGAAAAAAGACCTGGGGCTGCACACGGAGGTCATGACAAACTGCACGGTGAACCTTATAAAAAACGGCGTCATCACCAACCGCAAAAAGGCCCTCTGCCCCGGCCGCTCCGTGGCCGCCGCCGTCGTGGGCGACCGCAGGCTCTGGGAGTTCTGCCACCGGAATCCGGATGTCTGCCTCAAAGAAGTCGACTGGGTAAACGACCCGGCGAACCTCTCCAAAAATGAGCAGGTTGTTTCCGTCAATGGGGCGATGGAGATCGATCTGACCGGCCAGGTGGCGGCGGAGGCCATCGGCGCTAAGCAGTACACCGGCACAGGCGGTCAGCTTCAATGGGTGACAGGCGCGCAGTGGTCCAGAGGCGGCATGAGTTTCATCGCCATGCCCTCCACCTACTTCGACAAGGCCAGCCGGACGGTCCGCTCCAAAATTAAGGCCGTCCTGAAGCCCGGAAGCATTATTACGACCCCCAGGACCTGCGTACAATACGTGGCCACGGAATACGGCGTGGCCGACCTGAGCTATAAAACCCTGCGGCAACGGGCGGAGTCCCTCATCGAGATCGCCCACCCGGACTTCCGGGAGGACCTGCGCCGCACGGCGAGGCACTTTCTGTGATGGCAGGACCTATGGTCCGCAGCGCGGTGAAAAAATACTTCCCCGCAGGGAACCAATACTGCTGAGCAGCAGGGTCCCTTCCCGCCCGGTCTTCTCTCTTTTATCCCTCGCCGCCGGCCAGCGCGCCGCCGGGCTGTTCCCGGGCGCCGGCGGGGCCGGAGACGGAGGGTCCGGCATTCTGCGTCACCGACGGCTCCGTCTGGGGCGCGGCGGGCACGGAGGCGGACTGAGTCCGCTCCGTTCCTTCCACAAAAACATACCTGCCTGTTTCCGGCTCCTTCTCTTCGCCAACAATAACCCGCCGGGTGGTATTCTCTTCCCCAATCTGCTCTCGGATATAGGCCGCTATCTCCTCCAGGGTCTCCGCCCCGGCAATCGCCTCATAGGTGCTCCGGTCAAAAACCAGGCCCTCCGCCGTATCGGCGAAGGCAAAGCGCTGCCCCTCTCCCAGGTAGAACTCCGCCAGGTCGGCGTAGCAGAAATAGCTGCCTCCCTCCTTCCAGCCGGTGTCCTGATCCGTGGGGATGGGCATGAAGACGGCCTCAGCGCCCACGTCCAGATCCTCCAGCGGGCCGGAGATGGAGGTGGACATATAGCCTTTGGCCCCCAGCCAGAGGAGGCTGTACCTCTCCCCCGCCGTCACATTTCCCCGGATGGAATCGGTCACCTCTATGATAGCGCGGGTGAAATAATTCTCCATATCCCAGGATTCCGACTTCACGGAGAAGTAATGCAACTCCCGCACCGTTCCCCGGAAGATGGCCGTGTCCTGGGCAAAAATCTCCTCCGGGGACAGCCAGACCAGGCAGGCCGACAGGCCCACCATGCTCTCGCCGGTTCCGGGGCCGGACAGCTGGCCGATCTCCACGCCGGAGGAGTAATCGGGATGCGTGGGCCGGTTCAGATCGTCCGTCCAGTAGTCGGAGCCGTCCAGCCCCCCCGCCGCCGCTTCGCCGCCGGAATCCGCCTGAGGACCGAAGGGCTGTACAATCGCTTTCCAACTGTCAGGGTCCTCGTCCTCTTCAATAGCGGGATTAAAGCTTTTCACAATGGCCTTCCATTCCCAATAGTGTACCTCCCGCAGCTCCGCCGCCGCGGTTACCGTCACAATCAGCGCCAAACAAGCCGCCAGCGCGCCGAACCGCCGCCAGGGCCTGGCTTGCCTCTTTACAATCTCCGCCGCCTCGATCTGGTCCTCCCGGACCTCGCCGACGGCGCGGAACAGCTCTTCTCTCGTCATAGGTCATAGCCCTCCTTTCTCAGATGCTCCTTCAGGCCCTTCCGGGTCCGGTGGAGCAGGGATTTCACCTTGGAGGGACTGAACCCCGTCCCGGCGGCGATGTCCGCCACGCCCTCGCAGTACCAGTACCGCCGGAGGAACACCAGCCGGGCCGCCGGAGACGCGCTGTCCAGAAAACCGGAAATGGCCTCCCCCAGACGGCGGAAGTCGAATTCCTCCTCCAGCGGCGTGCCGCCCACACAGTCCGCCAGCTCCTCCAGCACCGCCTCGAAGCCGTTACTGCGGCATTGGGCGGCGTTATAGTCGTAGCGGTCCAGGGCCGTGTTTCGGGCGATGCGCCCCAAAAAGGGCGGCAGGCGCACGGGCCTCTGGGGCGGCATGGCGTTCCAGGCCCCAAGCCAGGTGTCGCTGAGGCACTCCTCCGCGTCCCGGCCGTCTCCCAGCACCCGGCGGATGATCTGGGCGCAGTACGCCCCGTATTTCTCCGCCGTCCGGCGGATGGCCTCTTCCGACCGCGCCCAGTACAGGGCGACGATGTCCTTGTCCTCCATGAGTGAGCCCTCCCTTGAAAGCCGCTTTCATTTATATAGTCGGAAACCAGCGGCCGTTGGTTGCGGCGTGGATCAAAAACAGGCAGGGATTTTTCCCTGCCTGTTCTTTGCTTACAGCATATCGTCCAGCGAATAGCGGTGGAGCTTCCCCGGCAGCTCCTTGCTGCGGGTGGCCATGCCCGCGGCGTAGCCGGGGAAGGTGTCCAGCGGATAGTAGTACTCTCCCGGCTGGAGGGGGGATTCGGAGCGCATGATGGTTCCCACGCCGTTGCCGCTGCGTTTGGCCCGGGCCTCCCGGCGGACCCAGCTTTGGAAAAAGGCCTCCTCCGTGCTCACATGGGCCAGGCGGACCATCATTCGCTGGCCCACGGGGCGGATGCGCTCAATGTCCACGCCGATCTCCCGGTCCGAGACGCCCACCAGCACCGCGCCGCTGGAGTGGCTGATGTTGAAATGCACGTCCGGATACCCAGGGAAATAAGGCTTGCCCAACCGGCCCAGGGCCACCTCGGGGATGCTCTTCCAGCCGTACTTCTGCCGCAGGGCCAGGCATAGGATCAGGTAGGCGCAAAGGGGCTCCCGCTGCTTCTCCACCTCCTGGACACGCAAAAGGCGCTCCCGGCGGTCCGGGGGCATCAGCGGCAGGATGGCCTCCCGCTCCGGCTCCGACAGCGGGCGCTCCATCCGGGCCGTCCACAATTCGATGGGCATGGCGGTCCTCCTTACGTTGATTCTCCTCCTTATTTTAAGCGTTTCTCTCCGGCCTGTAAAGACCCCGCCGGAAAGTTTTCAAAAAATATCAGGAAAAAAAGAGGAAAATCAAAAGCGGCGGCGTATATAAAAGCATTGCCGGAAAATCCGCCTCCCTAGGCGTTCTCACTTTTTCGGTATGACCAGAGCAGATTTTGGCTAAACTGACCGAAAGGAGGGGGCGGGACATGGCGTTTCCCCAGAGCTTTTTGGACGAGCTGACGGCCAGGAGCGACATCGTGGACGTGGTGGGCGGCTATGTCCAGCTCACCCGCAGGGGCTCCAACCTCTTCGGCCTCTGTCCCTTCCACAGCGAGAAGACCGGCTCCTTCTCCGTTTCGCCGGACAAGCAGATCTACTACTGCTTCGGCTGCAAGCGGGGAGGCGGCGTCATCAATTTCATCATGGAGGAGGAGAACCTCCCCTTTCCCGACGCGGTGCGGTTCCTTGCCAAGCGGGCGGGGCTGGAGGTGCCGGAGGAGGAGGGCGACCGGGAGGCCGGACGCCGCCGCCAGCGGCTTTTGGATTTGAACCGGGACGCCGCCCGGTTCTATTACCGTCTCCTCCAGCAGCCGGAGGGCCGGGCCGTTCAGGAATACCTGGACCGGCGGCAGATTCGAAAGGGCACCGCCAAAAACTTTGGCATGGGGGCCTCCTTGGACGCCTGGGACGTGCTCTTGAATGAGATGACCTCCAAGGGCTACAGCAAGGCCGAGCTGCTGTCCGCCGGGCTCATTGTGGACAACAAAAAGGGCGGGTTCTACGACAAGTTCCGAAACCGCCTCATGCTTCCGGTCATCGACACCCGGGGAGACGTGGTGGCCTTCGGCAGCCGGGTGCTGGACAAGTCCGAGCCCAAGTATATGAACTCCTCGGAGACCCCGGTATACAGCAAGCGCCGGGTGCTCTACGGGCTGAACCTGGCCAAGAAGTCCAAACGGCCCAACATCATCCTCTGCGAGGGGAATCTGGACATCGTCACCCTCCACCAGGCGGGCTTCGACAACGCGGTGGCCTCCATGGGCACCGCCCTGACACCGGAACAGATCCGGCTCCTTTCCCGGTTCACAAAAGAACTGGTCCTCTGCTACGACAACGACAACGCCGGGAAAATCGCCACGGAGCGGGCCTTGCAGCTGCTGAACGGCTCCGAGCTCTCCGTCAAGGTCCTCCAGCTCCCCCGGCGGCGGACGGAGGACGGGGAGCTTGTGAAGCAGGACGCCGACGACTTCATCAAAAACCAGGGCCCCGCCGCCTTCGAGCGGCTGCTGGGCGGCAGCGAGAACGGCGTGGAGTTCCGCATGGCCCAGGTGGCCGGGAAATACGACCTGGACAGCGACGAGCAGCGGGTGGCCTACAGCCAGGAGATCAGCGAGCTGCTGGCTGCCCTCCCCGGGGCGGTGGAGCGGGAAATCTATGCCGCCCGGGCCGCTGAGGCCGCCCGCATCACCCCCGACGCCATGAAGCTGGAGGTCCAGCGGGCCTGGAAGCGAAAGACCTCCAGGGAGAACCGGGCGGAGCTCCGGAAGGAGCTGAACCCCGCCGCCCAGTCTCAGCCTCGGGAGCGGGCCCTGCGCTATGAAAATGTGCGCTCCGCCAGGGCGGAGGAGGGCGTGCTCCGGCTTTTGCTGCTGGACGACGGCCTCTTCCCCGCTCAACCGCCTTTGAAGGAGGCGGACTTCTCCTCCCCCCTGCTGGGCCGGGTCTTCGCCCTGCTGTGGCAGGCAAAGGAGGAGGGCCGGACCGTTGCCCTGCCCGTCCTGGCGGCGGAGTTGACGGCGGAGGAGATGAATCACGTTACCGCTGTCTGCCAGCGGCCGGAATCCGTCCGAAACGGGCGGCAGGCCCTGGCGGATTACATACGCGTCATACAGGCGGAGGCCGCGAAACGCTCCGGCGGAGAGACGGACCCCCTGCTGGCGGCGGCAGAAAAACATAAAGACAAAAAGGGAGAAAAACGGAATGTCTAATAAACAGGATGCCAAGGAGCTGGAGCGTCAGGCCGACG
>VSMY01000112.1 GCA_009773995.1 Oscillibacter sp.
TTCTCCGCCCCCCCCCTATATCTCCCGTTTTGTTGGGGTCGCCCGCGTCTTTGTTTAATACCAAAACACCCCCACCAAAACCAAAAATCACTCAGGGGGGCGGGGGCGACCCCCCCCGGCCCTCTTCCTTGAGAATGAGACGGTTATAGAATCACTGGACATATTTTCCGACCCGCTGGGCCAGCAGCACCGCCAGCGCCAGCTTGACGAGATCCGGCAGAATAAAAGGAAACACGCAGTAACCCAAGGCGGTCAGCACCCCCATAGGTTTCCCCATCTGTGCGTAAAGGACCAGATACCAGGCGGTCCCGAAAGCGTAGCATACTATCAGCCCCAACACGCTGGCGGCGATCTTCACTTTCAGAGTTTCCCCCAGTCTGCCGGTCATTCGCCAATAGAGCAGGGCCTGGAAAAAGAATCCCAGAATGTAGCCGCCGGTGGCTCCCAGCAGCACGCTGAGCCCCCCTCTGAAATTGCTGAACACCGGCGCGCCCACGGCCCCCAAAAGCAGGTAAGCGGTAACGGCGTAGGTCCCCCGCCTTCCTCCCAGGGTCAGCAGGGTGGCAAAAACAGCGAAGGTCTGCATCGTGAATTGAATCAGCGGCGCAGGGACGGGCACGGAAATCCAGGCGCACACCGCCGTCAGGACGGTAAACAGGGCAATCAGGGTCAGGTCCTTTGTCCGCAGCCGGGACGCGGTTTGTTCGGGCATAGATGAGTTCCTCCTTTTCGTTCCTGCCTCTAAGAATACCGCAAATTTCCCGACTTGTCAACCACAATTTTTAAATAGGTTTACATTTTTACAAAAACACAGGGAGAGGCCGTGCCTCTCCCCTTTTCCATTCAGAGCTCCGTGTGCTCGCACAACTCCCGGGCCTTGGCCTGGATGGCCTTCAGGTCTTCAAAAGTGTCCGGGCGCTTGCGGACGTCCCGGAGCAGCGCCGCCGGGTGATAGAGCGCCGTCATCCAAACGCCGCTCCGCTCAAACCATTGGCCGTGCTCCTGGGTAATGCGGAAATCGTCCTTGATGATAACCTTGGCGGCGATGCGGCCCAGGCAGACAATGATCTTGGGGCTCAGCAGCGCCGTTTGCCGGCGGAGCCAGTCGATACAGGCGTCCTGCTCCACTCCCAGGGGGTCCCGGTTCTGTGGCGGGCGGCATTTCACGATGTTGGCGATGTACACCTTGCTCCGGTCCAGATTCACCATCTCCAGCATCTCGTCCAGCAGCTTTCCCGCCCGGCCCACAAAGGGCTTGCCCTGCTCGTCCTCGTGCTGGCCGGGGCCCTCGCCGATGAGCAGAATTTCCGCATCCTCCGCGCCGTCCCCAAAAACCACGCTATGCCGGGTATCCGCAAGGGAACAACCTTTACAGGTTAGGCACTCGCTTCGCAGGCTCTCCCAAGTATCCATTTTCCATCCTCCCGTTCTGCCTTTTTCGATCATTATACCATGAAAAAACTACCGGCGCAAGGGGCGGATACCTTCCCGCGCGCAGGAGACACTGAACTTTGAGGTGATACAATGCGCCCCTGGCTCTGGTATTTTTGGATTTACAGCTTCCTGGGCTGGCTGGTGGAGCTGGCCTTTGCCGCCGCCTCCCGGTCGGAGGACCGGAGGCGGCGCTGCCTGCTGTTTCTGCCCCTGTGCCCGGTATATGGCCTGGGAATGCTGGCGGCGCTGGCCCTGCCGCCCATGGGCCGGCTTGGGCTGACCGTGTCCGGCGGGCTGGCGGCCACGGCGGTGGAATATGCTTACCATTGGGCCGGAGAACGGTTCCTGGGGGTCCGTTTCTGGGACTACGCCCAGGTCCCCGGAAATCTACGGGGACGGGTCTGCCTGCCCTTCTCCCTGGCCTGGGGCCTGTTGGTCTGGGCGGCGGTAACATTCGTCCAGCCGGCGGCGGCGGCGCTGGCGGCGGCGGTCCCGGACGCGGCGACTTACGTCTGTCTGCTGCTCTTTACCGGAGATTTGGTCTGCTCCCTCTGGTTTCTCCGGGTTACGGGGGACCTGCGGGGAATGCGGGCGGCGGTCTTTCCTCCAGATTAAATCCACGCCTGCAGCAGTCCCATCGCAGTCTCCGCCGCAATCTCGGAGGCTTGCGCGCAATTCTCCTCGAACCTTTCCGCCCCACAGTCCTCTCCGGTGTCCGTGATGCTCCGTACCGCCAGAAAAGGGACGCCGTTCACATAGCACGCATGCGCGACCGCCGCCGTCTCCATATCCACGGCTAAGGGGTTGAATTTTTGAACAATGCGCTCCCGGCCCTCATGTTCAATAAACGCTTCCCCTGTGGCAATCGTTCCAAACAAGATCGGACGCTCCGCGGTTTCCGCGTAGCTCCTGGCGGCGGAAAGCAGCGTTTCGTCCGAGGGAAAATAGACCGACGGCATCCACGGGTGAAATTCCGTCAGAATATCCCGCGCCACATCATGGTAAACCGAACGTTCCGCGACAATCGTGTCGAAGAGCTTGACCCTTGGGTCCATGCCTCCCGCCGTCCCGGCGTTAATCACCGCATCCGCACCGAAAATCTCTACCATCAATTCCGCCGCTATCGCGGCATTGACCTTGCACACGCCGCTGTATGCCGCAATCACGCGGACGTCTCCAATCGTTCCCTCGTAAAACTTCAACAGCGCCTTTTCCGTGATCCGCCGAATCTCCATAGCCTTCAAAAAAGGGGCCAGCTCCGTGTCGCCGGCACATAAAACACCCGCCTTTTTCATGTCTGGCTTTCTCCTTTACACCACTTGAAATAGATAGAATTTCAAATAATTCGTCTCCTCCACACCCCACAAAATCGGATGGTCGCAGCTCTGCTGCCTCGCCTCGATCTGCCGGAGCCGGACCCCGGCGTCCCGCGCGGCGGAGCGGAGCATGGCGGCAAACTTCTCCTCCTCCGCGAAGTGGGAACAGGAGCAGGTGGCCAGATATCCGCCCCGGGGCAGCAGTTTCATGGCCCGGTAGTTGATCTCCTTGTAGCCCGTCATGGCGCTGGCCGCCGTCTTTCTGGATTTGGTAAAGGCCGGCGGGTCCAGAATGATAAAGTCGTACTTTACCGGCTCCTTCTCCAGGGCCGGGAGCAGCTCGAAGACGTTGGCGGCCACGCAGTCCACCACGCCGTCCAGGCCGTTCCGCTCCGCGTTGGCACGGGCCATCTCCACGGCGGAGGCGGACACGTCCACGGCGGTGACATGCTTCGCCCCGCCCAGGGCGGCGTTCAAGGCAAAGGAACCGGTATGGGTAAAGCAGTCCAGCACCGTCCTTCCCTCCGCCAGCCGGGCCACCGCCCGGCGGTTGTACTTCTGGTCCAGGAAAAAACCGGTCTTCTGTCCGTTTTCTACATCTACCAGATACTTGACGCCGTTCTCCGTGATCTCCGTTACCGGGGTCTCCGGCGGCGTCTCCCCCGGCAGGGGAAACCAGCCCTTGGCCTGCTCCAGGCCCTCCTTCTCCCGGAGAGCCGCGTCATTCCGCTCAAAGACGCCCCGGACAGTCTGCCCGTCCTCCCGCAGAATGCGGACCAGCAGGGGCAGCAGCAGGCCCTTAACCCGCTCCATGCCCATTGACAGCACCTGAACGCTGAGCAAATCGTGGAACTTGTCCACCGTCAGACCAGGGAACATGTCCGCCTCCCCGAAGATAATCCGGCACGCGTCCAGGTCCTCAGGGGACATGACGGTCTTTCGGTACTCCCAGGCCCAGCGGAGCTTCCGCTCCCAAAAGGCGGCGTCAAAGCGGTCGTTGGCATTCCGGGAGATCAAGCGGATCCGAATCTTCGATTTCTCCGACAAAAAGCCGGTGCCCAGGTACGCGCCCTTCCGGCTCCGCACGTCCGTCAGCCCGCCGTTTTCCGCCGTCCCATCCATGGACAGGATTTCCACGCCGTAGATCCAGGGATGCCCCCGAAGAATCGCCGCCTCGGCTTTTGGGGTGACCGTAACGCTGGGATATGCCCGCTCTGCTTTCATAATCAAATGACCTCCCGGCTTTTTTCCTCCCCAGTGTATCACACTTTCGGCGGCTTTGCCATAGGATTCATAGAGAAGGAGGAATTTAGAATGCCTACGATTTATTTGAGCCCGTCCACGCAGGAATGGAACAGCTATGTCACCGGCAGCGGCTCCGAGGAGTACAACATGAACCTGCTGGCGGACGCCCTGATCCCCTATCTGCTCTCCAACGGAATTCAATATAAACGCAACAAGCCCGAAATGACCGCCGGGTCCTCCATCCGGGAGGCCAACCGGGGAACCTATGACCTTTACCTGGCCCTCCACTCCAACGGCGCGCCGGAGGGGCAATATGGCGAGATACGGGGCATCATCGCCTTTTACTATCCCACCAGCCGCCAGGGCCGGCGGGCGGCGGAACTCATTGCCCAGGAGCTGCGGAAAATCTACCCGCTCCCCAACAAGGTCACCACCCGTTCCACCACCACCCTGGGCGAGGTGGCCCAGTCCAACGCCCCGGCGGTGCTGGTAGAAATCGGCTACCACGACAATTGGTCCGACGCCACCTGGGTGGAGGGGCACATGGACGCCATCGCCCAGCAGCTTGCCCGGGCTCTGACGGAATTCTTCGGCCTGCCCTTCATCTACCCCATGGACCCCGTGGAAGGCCGGGTGGCCGTCAACTGGGGGACGCTGAACCTGCGGAGCTACCCCGCCCCCACCGGAACCGTCATCGCCAATCTCCCGGACGGCGCGGAGGTGACCGTTTACGGCGAGTGGCAGGGCTGGTATGTGGTCCACCATGGGGATCACGTGGGCTACGCCGCCGCCGCCTATATCGACACGTAACCCCTCCGGTTTTTCCTCCGCAGCCGGGACGGTTCCCTCTCCTGGCAAAATTTTCTTTCGTTTTCCCCTCCGGTTTTAGGATTTCGCTTGACAGCGGTCCAGTAAACGTTTAAACTAAAGGCAGATTGCCGTCGGAGGGCAAAGGGGTGCCCGCCGGTCGTTTTCTAAAACGCTCCTGTCCGCGGGTCCTGTTTTGGAAACCGGCAATACGCCCAACAGCGAAAGTCATTCCGCCCTGGGAACACAGACGCCCCTCATTCGGGGCGCGGACGGAACACAAGGAACGACCTATGTCCAAAAACCGCCGGCGGCCATACCGCCCCGGGGACATCCATGCCCTTGGAGAGGGCAGTCCCTCTCCGCCGTACGGGCGTGTTGACGGTTTTTTGAAGCGGGCTTCCCGCGGCAATACCAAAACTGAATGGAGGAATCAGCAGCCGTGATTCAGAACATCATCGCCCTCATCATAGGGCTGGTGGCCGGCGGCGTGATTTGCTTCCCGCTTGGTATTCGCTATCGGAAGAACGTCTCTGAAAAAGAAATCTCCAGCGCCGAGGAAGAGGGAACGCGCATCGTCAACGAGGCCATCAAAAGCGCCGAATCCAAAAAGCGCGAGGCCTTGCTCGAGGCCAAGGAGGAGATCTTAAAAAACCGCAGCGAGTACGAGAAGGAAGTCAAGGAACGCCGCGCCGACCTTCAGCGGCAGGAAAACCGCCTGCAGCAGAAGGAGGAAAACCTCGACCGGAAGATTGAGGCCGTGGAAAAGAAAGAGGAGTCCCTGACCCAGAAGCACGCCGCCATCGACAAGGAAACCGAGGAAATCAAGCTTGTCAAGCGCGGCCAAACTGAAATGCTGGAGCGCATTTCCGGCTTTACCACCGAGGAGGCCAAGCAGTACCTCATCGACCAGGTGGAGGCTGAAGTCACCCATGAGACCGCCCTCAAAATCAAAGAGGTGGAGTCCCGGATGAAGGAGGAATGCGACGCCAGGGCCCGGGAAATCGTGGCCCAGGCCATCCAGCGCTGTGCCGCCGACCAGGTGGCCGATATGACCGTCAGTGTGGTCCCCCTGCCCAATGACGAGATGAAGGGCCGCATCATCGGCCGGGAAGGCCGGAACATCCGCACCATCGAGACCCTGACCGGGGTGGACCTCATCATCGACGACACGCCGGAGGCCATCACCGTCTCCTGCTTCGAGCCGGTCCGCCGGGAGATTGCCCGCCTGGCCCTGGAGAAGCTGATTTCCGACGGGCGCATCCACCCCACCCACATCGAGGAGATGGTAGAAAAGGCCCGCCGGGAGGTGGACGCCACCATCAAGGCCGAGGGCGAGCGGGTCGTCTTCGAGTGCGGCGTCCGCAGCCTCCACCCGGAGCTGGTGAAGATGCTGGGCCGCCTCCACTACCGTACCAGCTACGGCCAGAACGTTCTCCAGCACTCCGTGGAGGTCAGCCACATCGCCGGCATGATGGCCGCGGAGCTGGGCGTGGACGTTCAGGCCGCGAAACGGGCCGGACTGCTCCACGACCTGGGCAAGTCCGTGGACCACGAGATGGAGGGCACTCATGTGGCCCTGGGCGTGGAATTTGCCCGGAAGTATAAGGAACGGGAGGAAATCATCCACGCCATTGAAGCCCACCACAACGATGTGGAGCCCAGAACCATTGTTGCCTGCCTGGTCCAGGCCGCGGACGCCATTTCCGCCGCCCGGCCCGGCGCCCGCCGCGAGAACCTGGAGAACTACATCAAGCGCCTGGAGCAGCTGGAGACCATCACCGGCTCCTATCCCGGCGTGGACAAGGCCTTCGCCATCCAGGCAGGCCGGGAGGTCCGGGTTATGGTGAAACCCGAACAGGTCAGCGAGGATCAGATGGTCATCCTGGCAAGGGATCTGGCCAAGAAAATCGAGGAGGAAATGGAGTACCCCGGTCAAATCAAGGTCCACGTCCTCCGGGAGACCAAAGTGGTCGAGTACGCGAAATAGAAATTCCCTCCGCAATGGACTGCGGAGGACAAGAACGCAGGGAACAGAAAGCGGCCGTGATACCCATCACCGCCGCTTTCTGCTTTTTTATAGTCAGCACGGTTGACTATATCACCAGTGAAAGAAAGGACGTCGTTTCCCATGAGTGTTCAAAATCTCCTTAACACCCAGCCCCGGACGGACAGCCGCCCAGCCGCCGCCGGACGGAGCAAGCCGGCGGGCTCCTCCTTCCAGGAGAAGCTGGTCCAAACCTCCGCCGTCGTTGAGGCGGCCCCTATCCATCTCCGTATGCCTACGGAAAACACCGTCTATTCCGGCGCTCACGCCGGCCGGAACAGCACCATGCAGGAAGTCTATGCGGAATACGCCCCGGACTCCACTCCGGAGGACCCCGTTGTCCGCATCACCGGCGTGTCGGACAGCGGACCTTATGACTTCACCTGCCATATCAAGGACGTCAATCCCTCCAACGCCTCCTACGCGGAGCTGGCCGCCCTGTACGGCCATTTGGCAAGAACCGGCGCGCTCCAAATCGCCCCGAGCGGAGACGTGCTCCCCACCGGGCTGGAAACCGGCGATATCACAGAGCGGCGCGACTACCTCAGTATGATCGACCGCCACCAGTACGACCCCCATTTTGGCGACGTCTGCAAAGCGCAGGCAGCGGAGCTGCTGGCCGTGTACCAGCCTTACGCCTCCGAAGGCGGAGTTTCCCGGAGCGCCTCCGCGCCGGACCACAGTGTTCTCATGAAAAACAACCTTCTTTCCGCTCTGGCTGATTTCAAGACCTCCGCCCTGGAGCGGATGGAGAAGGCCAAGGAGAACGAGGAAGATCAAAAGGCCTGGGAAAAGCTCTTAAAATATCTGGACGCCTGGATCGAATCTCTGCGGGAGGAGGCCGACGTCCGGAAGATTGCCCAGGCTCACGCCGCCCTGGCGGCCCTCCAGACGGACGCCGAGTCGAATCGCCCGGACCTCGGCGACTATCTCCTGGAGCAGCTGCGAACCGCCATCGCCTGATGGAGTTCCCCCTATTATAGACACACGCCGCGCAGCCAGGGCAGCGCCCCCCATTGGACGCTTGCCAGCAGCGCGGGCAGCAGCCACAGGCTCCCCCCGGTCTTCCATATGACGCAGGCGATCAACCCTGACAAAGCCGCCGCCGTAACCGTCCCCGCCCAGCG
>VSMY01000113.1 GCA_009773995.1 Oscillibacter sp.
TCCCTGGTGGGGGACTTCAACAAGGCGCTGAAGGACGTGGCGGCCCAGTTCCACCCGGACCGCATCCTCATCGAGCCCTCCGGCGTGGGCAAGCTCTCCGACGTCATCGTAGCCGTGGAGAACACCGCCGCCGAGGCCCCGGATTTGAAGCTCAACAGCTTTGTCACCGTGGCGGACGCCTCCAAGGTAAAGGTCTACATGAAAAACTTCGGCGAGTTCTACAACAATCAGATTGAGTCCGCCGGGACCATCGTCCTCTCCCGGACCCAGAAGCTGAGCCGGGAGAAGCTGGAGGCCGCCGTCGGCATGCTCCGGGAGAAGAACCCGGAGGCCGCCATCCTCACCACCCCCTGGGACGAGCTGGAGGGAAAGACCATTCTTTCCGCCATTGAAAAGGTCTCCCTGGCGGACGAGCTCCTGGCGAAAATGCGGGCGGAGCACGAGGCCGAGGAAGCGGAGCACGCCCACCACCACCATGACCACGAGGGCCGCGGGGAGCACGGGAGCCACCACGGCCACGAGGAACACGGAGCCCATGAGCACCACCATGACCACGAGGAACACGGGACCCACGGGCACCACCACGACCACGAGTGCGACGACCCGGACTGCTCCTGCCACCACCATCATCACCACGCCGACGAGGTCTTCACCTCCTGGGGCAAAGAGACCCCCAAGGCCTATACAAAGGCGGGCATTGAACAGATTCTCTCCGCCCTGGACTCCGGCGAGTACGGCAATATCCTCCGGGCCAAGGGCATCGTAAACGGCGAGGACGGGACCTGGATTGAATTTG
Source organism: Oscillibacter sp. (assembly GCA_009773995.1). Taxonomy (GTDB): domain Bacteria; phylum Bacillota; class Clostridia; order Oscillospirales; family Oscillospiraceae; genus Oscillibacter. The sequence continues at coordinate 797 of VSMY01000113.1, forward strand.
ATTTCGTGCCCGAAGAGCATGAGGTGCGGGCCGGGCGTCCCGATTACACCGGCCGCCTCTGCGTCATCGGCGCGGAGCTGAAGGAGGGTAAGCTCTCCGAACTCTTCGGCCTCTGAGCCGGAAAAGGAAGTAGACCATGGATATACCCGTTTATCTGGTCGCCGGGTTCCTGGACTCCGGCAAGACCAATTTCATCAACGGCGTCCTGGAGGACGGCTTCGCCCGCCAGGACAGGACCCTCCTCCTCCGCTGTGAGGAGGGGGAGGAGGAATACAACCCCAAGGCGCTGGACAATGTCACCGTGGTGGACATTGAGGAAGAGGCGGATCTCACCTGCTCCCGGATGAAGGAGCTGGAGAAGAAATACCGGCCCAAACAGGTCCTCATCGAGTACAACGGTATGTGGCAGATGGAGCGCTTATACCGGGAGGTGCTCCCCGCCAACTGGGTGCTCTATCAGATCATGACCTTTGTGGAGGCGGGGACCTTCGAGCTCTACGCCAAGAACATGGGCCAGTTGATGATGGAGAAAATCACCAACGCAGACCTGCTGGTCTTCAACCGGGCAACGCCGGAGCTCCGGGAGGCCCTGCGGAAGCGGAACCTGCGCATGGTGAACCGCCGGGCGGACATCTACTTTGAAAACGTGGACGGAACCAGCGAGGACTACCTCACCGGGGACGAGTGCCCCTTCGACCTCAGCCAGCCCGTGGTGGACGTCCCCGACGACGACTTCGGCGTGTGGTACGTGGACGTGATGGACCACCCGGACCGCTGGGCGGGGAAGGAGGTCCACATGAAGCTCCTCATGTGCCACTCCAAGAAGTACCCCGGCATCCACTGTCCCGGCCGCTTCGCCATGGTCTGCTGTGAGAACGACATCCAGTTCCTCGGGCTGGTGGCGAAGGGCGTGGGCCTGAAGGACTACAACAACCGGGACTGGGTGGAGGTTACCGTCCGCATGGCGGTGGAAAACCACGACGCATACCAGGGCAAGGGCCCGGTGATGCACGTGCTGTCCATCGTCCCCTGCCAAAAGCCCGCCCAGGACGTGGTGACGTTTTAAAAAGCTCCCCTCCGTATCACAGCGGAGGGGAGCTTTTTGTTTCTTGTCAACGGAAATTGTCCCAGATCCAGTTCCCGGCATCATCGTAAAGCGTGAGCTTGGGACCTACGGGGTTATAGGGGTCTTCCAGAGTCAAGAGATAGAGTTCCAGCACGCCGCGAGTGTTCCTCTGACGATCCAGATAGGCAGGGCCCGTATACCGCGTGCCGCCGTTGCTCCATTCAAAGCGCTCTACCTTTTCCGGCAGCTCCGCGCCGGAGGCCACTACCACGGCGTTTTCCGCGTCCCCGAAGTTGTGTATCATGGCGCCCTTCATGCCCGTGTCCATCTGGCTCCGGCCGCCGATGGGGCAATAGCGGTCCGGGAACAGCTCGTCCCGCCGCCAGACGCTCAAGCACCACTCTCCGCCCTTGTCCGCGCAGAGAAGCGCCATGTAATCCCCCAGCTCCGCCCGCTTCTGAACCTCCAGGGTCTTGGGGTCAAACCGGGTGTTTTGGTCCTGGAAATACTCCGCCGTCCCCTGGGCCAGGGCCTCGTCGTCCTCGGAGTGGACCGAGGAGGCGTAGTGGGCGTCCCGCTCCGCCTGCTTCTGTTTGGCCTGGACGGACACGCTCACGCCCCAGACGGCCAGGGCCGTTACCGCCGCCATGGCCAGCCACGCCAGCCACTTCCACTGCTTTTCCCGCTTCATGCTCTCCATAATCTGTCCTCCCGCCGCCTTGGGCAGCTCCTCCTGTGTCAGTTCCTTCCCGCTCAAAAGCTCGCTGACCGACAGGCCCAGGGCCTCGGACAGGGGCTCCAGGCTGTCCAGGCCGGGCATGCCCCGGCCGGTCTCCCAGCGGCTGACGGCCTTGTCCGTTACATGGAGCCGCTCCGCCAGTTCCGCCTGGCTGAGGGCCAGCGCCTTCCGCCGCTGGGCGATCAGCGCGCCGGTGGCTTTCGTGTCCAATTTCCATCAACTCCTTTGGCGATAGGTTACCACGGCGGCGGGGAAATGTCACCCTATGCTTCGTAGAGAGAAGGGCGGGCTTGCTGAAAATGTGAAATTGGAGGTTGCGGAATCGCCGAGGGTTTGGTATCTTATAAAGCGTACCCTTTTTATGGGCACGGAGAACACGCAAGGCGAGGGTAAGCGCATGAAAGAGATTTTTTCGGGAACCGACCAATACGTAGCCTCCGGCGAGCTGATGGCGGCGGTGAACATCGCCGTGACGCTGGAAAAGCCGCTTCTTATCAAGGGCGAGCCGGGCACGGGGAAGACCATGCTGGCCCAGGCCGTGGCCCAGGCCCTGGGGAAGGAGCTCATCATCTGGAACGTGAAGTCCACCACCAAGGCCCAGGACGGCCTGTACGTCTACGACGTGGTCCAGCGGCTCTACGACAGCCAGTTCGGGACCCACGGCGTGGACGACATCGCCCGCTACATCAAGCTGGGCAAGCTGGGGGAGGCCTTCTCCTCCCAAGAGCAGGTGGTCCTGCTGATCGACGAGATCGACAAGGCGGACCTGGAATTTCCCAACGACCTGCTGTGGGAGCTGGACCAGATGGAATTCTACATCCCGGAGACCCGGGAAACCGTCCGGGCAAGGAAGCGGCCCATCGTCATCATCACCTCCAACGCGGAGAAGGAGCTGCCCGACGCCTTCCTCCGCCGGTGCATCTTCCACTATATCGACTTCCCGGACCAGGAGCAGATGGAGCGCATCCTGCGGGTCCACTTTGATCACCTGGAGGAGAACCTGCTCCGCCAGGCCATGGCGGCCTTTTACCAGCTCCGGGAGCTCCGGGGCATCGACAAGAAGCCCAGCACCTCGGAGCTGGTGGACTGGCTCCGGGCCCTCATCGCCGGGGGCGTGGATCCGGACCGGATCCGGAAGGAGATTCCCTTCGCCGGGGTCCTGCTGAAAAAGGACAAGGACCTGCGGACCCTGCGGGGCGGCCGCTGAGACCATGTTTCTTTCCTTTTTTTACCTCCTCCGGAGCCGCGGGCTGGACGTGACGCCGGACGAGTGGATGATTCTGCTGGAGGGGCTGTCCCGAGGGCTTCACCAGTCCGCCTTGACGGGGTTTTATCAGCTCTGCCGGGCGGTGGTGGTGAAGAGCGAGGCGGACTTCGACCGCTTCGACCAGGCCTTTCTGGAGTTCTTCCGGGACGTGCCCTGGAACGGCGAGCTGCCGGAGGAGCTTTTGAACTGGCTGAACCGCCCGTCGGAGGACCTGGGCCGGACCCTGGAGGAGCTGAGGCGGGCGGGCTTCTCGGAAGAGACGGCGGAGGAGCTGCTGCGCCTTCTGGAGGAACGCTTGCAGGAGCAGACGGAGGAGCACAACGGCGGCAGCTACTGGGTGGGCACCCAGGGCCGCTCCCCCTTCGGCAACAGCGGCTGGCATCCCGGCGGCGTCCGCATCGGCGGACAGGGCCGTCACCGCACCGCCATGATGGTGGCCGGGGAGCGGCGCTTCCGGGATTTCCGAAAGGACAACACCCTGGACACCCGGCAGTTCCAGACGGCCTTCCGCCTGCTGCGCCAGCTCTCCGCCCAGGCGGACGAGAGCGAGGAGATCCTGGACGTGGACGGGACCATCCGGGACACCTGCGACAACGGGGGACTTTTGAAAATCCGAAAGACCCATCCCCGGAAAAACGCCGTCAAGGTCCTGCTGCTGATGGACTCCGGCGGGTCCATGGAGTACTACGCCGGGCTCTGCTCCCGGCTGTTCCAGGCCGCGCAGAAGTCCAACCACTTCAAGGAGCTCCACACCTATTACTTCCATAACTGCGTCTACTCGGAGCTCTACACCGGCCCCGCTCTCCGGCGGAAGGAGGCGGTGTCCACGGACTGGGTTCTCTCCAACTTCGACGGGAACTACAAGGTCCTGGTGGTAGGGGACGCCGCCATGAGCCCCTATGAGCTGCGGGAGAGGCACTATGACTGGGAGCGGCGGACCTACGGCCCCTCCGGCCTGGAGTGGCTGGAGCGGATGAAGAGGCAGTACCCCTACCTGGTCTGGCTGAACCCGGAGCCCATGCCGGAGCGGCCGGACTACTGGGGGCAGACCCACTGGCAGCTGGGGCACATGTTTCCCATGTACGACCTCACCGCCGAGGGGCTGGAACGGGCCATGAGGCGGCTGAGAGGGCGGAAATAGAGCAAGCGGAGACCGCGCAAAGCGGTCTCCGCTTGTTTGTTCTCACCGCGCTTCCGGCGTCCCTTATCGGAAGAGCTGCCGCACGTCGTCCTTCCCCCGCTTGCCGTGGGTCCGCATGGCCTGGGAGGAGGGGAGGGAAATGGACCGCCGGGCGTCTTCCAGCAGAGAACCCGCCGCCCCGGCGTCCCGCACCGGGCCCCCGTCGCCGCTCAGGTACTGCTGGACCCCCAGCAGGCCGTTCCAGCTGCGCTCCAGCCGGTGGTAGAGCACGTTGTAGGCGTTTTGAATCTGGGACACCCAGCGCCGGTCCCGCTCGACAATGGCCTGCGCGGCCTTTGCAGCCTCCTTGGTGGCCACGCTGAGCCGATCCAGGCCCAAGGTCCGGGAGGACAGCCGGAACTGGGGCAGGGTCACGGTTTCCGCCCCCATCTGGAGGGGAACGCCGGAGCGCGTCCAGAGCCGGGCCCTGCCGATATCCGCGCCGCCGGTGATTTGGACCTTTCCGCAGCCGCCGAAGAGGCAGGCCCCGATGTCCGCCCCCGGATCGCCCCCCAGGGCCTTTTGAATCCGGGCCGAGCCGGTGATGAGGATGTCTCCGCAGGGTCCCTGGGCCCCCGCGCCGATGGCGGCGGCGTGTCCCAGGGCCAGCGCGGCAATGCTGCCGCCCCGGATGGTGATGTCTCCCGCGGCCGCCCCCAGGGCGCCGCCGATGCCGGCCCCGCCGCCGGATTCCCCGGTGGCGGAGACGACGCCGCCCAGGATGTCCACGGGTCCTATGGCGCCCCGTTTCCCGGCGCCGATGCCCGCGCCGCCCCCGGCGCCCACGGCGGTGACCGCGCCGCCCCGGATTCGGATGCGGCCGGAATGGGTCCGGCCTCCGCCGCTGTCCCGGCCGATGCCCGCGCCCCCCGGACCGCCGGAGGCGGTCAGAATCCCGGCGGGGTTCCGGCTGCTGTCCCGGGTCTCGGGGCAGTCCACCAGCAGGGAGGTGCCGTCTCCCAGGGAGATGCCCGCCCGGCCCGCGCCGCTTTCAAAGCGGTTCTCCGTGCCGCTTTGCAGCAGCAGCGTCACGTCGTTTTCCCGGCCCAGGTCGAAGGCCCCGCCCTCGGATACCCGGCAGACCACGCCTCCCAGGGTCAGCTCCAGCTTCCCGATGCCGTCCGCCAGGACCAGCCGCCCGCTGAAGGGCTCCTGGTTGGCGTCGGTTCCCAAGCCGCCGGAGACGGCGGTGACCTGATCGGTCAAAATGCGGAGCGTGTGCGTCTCCTCCTCATAAATCCAGTCCTTTCCCGGCTCCCCGCCGGTGACGGTGAAGGGGTTCGGGTACAGGACGGTTTCCTCGAAAGCGCCCGCGCCCTCGTTCCAGCGCAGATAGGAGTAGCGCGTCTTGGGCCGTCCGGCCTCGTCCTTCCCCCGGAGGACCACGGTGTGGACCGCCGGGGAACCCTGGTCCCCCTTTTGCAGCCACAGCCGGGCGGGCTCGCCGCTGAGGAGCATGGCCCGTCCGTGCCGGCCGTCCACCGCCAGGGAGGTGATCGCGCTCCAGCCGGGCAGCAGCGTCCGCCAGACCACGTCGAAGGGGGCCAGGGGCTTCCCGTTCCCGTCGGCGACCTGGGCGGCCCGGGCCGCCAGGAGAACGGGCCCGTCGACGACCACGGGGACGGGCAGGGACCCGAAGGACTCGCCGTCCTTCTCCGCCGCCACGACGATCGCGCCTCCCGTCAGGCGGAGGACGCTGCTTTCGTCCCCCCGGAGCGCGCCGATCCGCACCGTTCCGCCGCCGCCCAAAGTCAGAGACGCGCCGGGGCGCAGCAAGACCTCATCCAGCGCGGCTTTTCCCGGAATGGACAGCTGGACGGCGGAGGAGGCCGCGGTCAGCGCCGGGGCGCGGACTTCCCGCAGCGTTACCGTTCCGGACCCGGCGAGCAGAAGGGGCCGCCCTTCCGGTCCGGCGGTTTGCAGGGTCATATCCGCCGTTCCGCCGACGGTTACCTCCCCGGTGGAGGCGTCAACGGACAGGCCGGAGAGGTCCCGGCCCGCCGCCCTCATGTCTCCCAGGTCCAGGACGGCGGTTTGAAGCGGAGTCCCGTCCGCCGGGGCCGCCTGGCCCTGTGCTTCTCCGGCGGCGTTTTCCAGGGCGGCCTCCGGCCCGGCGCCGGAGGCCTGGACCGCCGCCAGCAGGCCCATCATCAGCTCCAGGTTCATGCCCTCCATCCCCGCCAGGAGGGTCAGCATGGAGGCGCTTTCCAGGAAGGCGGCGGTATCCCCGGCGTACAGCAGTATCCCCGTCAGGAAGTCCTCCATCCCCGGAGCGGTGCCGCCGGTGAATTGCGCCTCCAAATCCGCAAAGCTGGAGAAGAGGCCGTTTGTCAGCAGGTTCAGCGCTTCGTCCGGCGAATGGCCCTGGGCCACCTTGTCCAGGAGCTGCCGCAGTCCCTCCAGGGCCTCCTTCAAATCGACGGCCTTGGAGGCGGATCCCCCGGCGATGACGCCGCCCAGGTACAGCGCGGCCAGATAGCCCGCGGCGGCGTTGTTGTTCAGGGATTTCCCGGAGATGGCCGCCAGGATGTCCGAAATGCGGGCGGTCTTATCCAGCCCCAGCATATCCAGCAGCCGCTCCGGGGCCAGGCCGCTCTGGGCCATGCCCCGCAGCAGCCAGTTGGGGAACTTTTGGACGGTCTCCGGGTTGTCGTCCCCCAGGGCGGCGTCCGGCGGGGGCTCCGCCCCGTCTTCAATCTCCTCGTCCCCCTCCCAAAACAGCCGCGCGTCCCCGGCAAAGGCTCCGCCGGGCATGCGGGCGCTTTCCTCCGCCAGAC
>VSMY01000114.1 GCA_009773995.1 Oscillibacter sp.
CCTCCCGCCCCCCGCGCCCCAGGTCCAGAGGCAGAGGCCCGCCGCCAGCGCCAGCAGAAGGGGAAGCAGGAGCAGCCCTTTCCGCCTCCCGTGTCCGGCCAGGGCCGAGGCGAGGGCGGCGGCGCTTTGATAACGGTCCTCCGGGGCGAAGGCCGCCGCCTTTTTCAGCGCCCTTCGCAGATGGAGGGGAACTTGGGCGGCGCGGTCCAGGCTGTCGGGGTCGTACTCTCCCGTCAGCAGCCAGATCAGCGTCATGCCCAGGCCGAAGAGGTCCGTCCGGCGGTCCGTCTGGGCGTAGCCGTACTGCTCCGGCGCGGCGGTGGACCGGGTGCCCAAACGGCGGGTGTCCCGGTCCCGCTCCGGCTTGTACCGCCGGGCGATGCCGAAGTCGATGAGCCCCACGCCGCCGTCGGGCAGGAGGATGACGTTCTCCGGCTTGATGTCCCGGTGGATGATGGGCGGGTCCAGGCCGTGGAGGGTCTCCAGCAGGGCGCAGAGCTTCCGGCCGATCTCCGCGCAGCGCCCCGGCCCGCAGCCGCCGGTCCGCCGGCGGAACCGTTCCAGGGTCTCGCCGGGCAGATAGGAGCGGAGGAGGTAGTCCGTCCCCTCCTCCCGGAAGTAGTCCACCGGCGCGGGCACCGCGCCGGGCAGCTGCCGGGACAGGCGGTTCAGGAGGCGGAACTCCTCCTCCAGGTCCTCCGTCCCCTCCAGGGAGAGCTTCAGGACAAAGGACTCCCCGTCGGCCCGGCGGCGCATCCGCCAGACGCTCCGCCCCTCTCGGGAGGAGAGGCAGGCTTCCGCCTCATAGGCCAGGGAAAGGCGCTCCGGCAGGCCCTCCAGGGGCGCGCCGGTCAAAACAATCCCTCCCGGCCCAGGTCCCGAAAGAGGCCGTCCGCCTCCTCCGGGGACAGGCCGTGATTCAGGGCGTAGAGCGCGGCGGCGTCCCGGCGGTCCCTGGCGTAAAGGGGCGGGCGGCCCGCGATTTTCAAAAGCCGCTGGGCCTCCGGCTCCTCCAGGCCCAGGACCAGGGAGAGCAGAACCAAAAAGTCCCGAGAGGGGCGGCGGGTGCCGTTGAAGAGCTGGTAGGCATAGCTCCGATCCAGGCCGCAGCGCACCACCACGTCCCTCACGGTCACCCCCCGCCCCGCCAGCAGGCCCCGAAGGTACTCCGGCAGCGGCGGCAGACTGAATTCCTCCGCCGACAGCGGGGAGGGGGAATCGGCCTCCCGAATCTCCTGCTCCAATTCGCCGGTTGACTTCATGCCCAGTGCCTCCTTTCCGTGTGCTTTGATGAAGGCATTATGGCAAAACGGCGCGAAAATGTCAATGGCGGAGGGCGCTAAAGACGCCGGTCACTCGGCGGCCGGAGGAAAAATCCGGACCGCCGCGCCCGGCGCAGGGGTTCTAAATTTGATAGAGCGCCTCAAAGTCCCGGCGGAGGTCTGTGTAAAGCGATTGGTAAATCGGATAAAGCCGGTCATACTTTAGTCCCCGTTCCGCAGAGGGCTCCTGCCGGACGCCGTCTTGCCGGAGCACCCCGCAGGCGGTCCGCACGTCCGGGTAGATTCCCCCGCCCACCTATGCCAGCAGCGCCGCCCCCAGGGCGGGCCCTTCTCCGTCGGGCAGGGCGGTAACCGGAATCTTGAAATTATCCGCCAGCATCTGCCTCCAAAGGGCGCTGCGCCCGCCTCCGCCGCACACGTTCATCTCCGGCGGATTTATCCCCATTTCTCGCAGAACCTCCAAGCAGCTTCGCTGGGAATATGCCACGCCTTCCATAACGGCGCGCAGCAGATGGCCTTTCGTATGGGACGCGGTCAGCCCCACAAAAGCGCCCCGGCATTTCTCATCCAGCAGCGGACTGCGCTCCCCCATCAGGTAGGGCAGGAACAGCAGGCCGTCCGCTCCCAGCGGGACATTCTCCGCCGCCTGGGACAGCAAAACATAGGGGTCAATCCCCATCTCCCGGGCCTGCGCAGCCTCCTCCCCGCAAAACCTGTCCCGGAACCATCGCAGGGACAGTCCCGCCGCCAGTGTGCAGCTCAGTGCCAGCCACGCCCCCGGTACGGCGGCGCAGAAGGTGTGGACTCGTCCCCCGGCGTCCGTCCGCGGCGTTTCCACATGGGCAAGAATCACCCCGGACGTCCCCAGCGTGATGGACGCGGTATCCGGGAAAACCGTTCCCGTACCCACGGCGGAAGCGGCGTTGTCTGCGGCTCCGCCCACCACCACCGTCCCCGGTGTGAGGCCGGCAGCCTCGGCGGCGGAACGGCTGACAACGCCGGAGGCCTGGCAGCTCTCAAACAAATCCGGCATCCAAGCGGGGTCGATATCCAATGCGTCCAAAATCTCCCGGCTCCAGCGCCGGGTCTTTACGTCCAGCAAATTGGTGCCCGAGGCGTCCGACACATCGGTGGCCAGCTCCCCGGTAAGGCGGAAGCGGATATAATCCTTCGGAAGAAGGATATGCCTGCACCGCTCATAAACCTGCGGCTCATGCCGCCTGACCCACAGAATCTTCCCCGCCGTAAAGCCGGTCAGCGCCGGATTTGCCGTAATTTCCAGCAGCCGGGCCCGTCCCACCCGCTGGGTAAGCTCCGCGCACTCCCGGCCGTTCCGGCCGTCGCACCAGAGTATCGCGGGACGCAGCACATGCCCGTCCTTGTCCAGCATAACCAGGCTGTGCATCTGCCCCGACAGGCCTATCGCCGCGATCCGGCGGGCGCCGCTTTTTGCCAGAACGCTTTGAATCGTGGAGACCGCCGCCTGCCACCAGTCCTCCGGGTTTTCCTCCGCCCAGCCGTTCTGGGGATACTCCATCCTGTACTCCTGCACGGCGGAAGCCAGGCGGTTCCCTCGGCTGTCAAACAGAACGGTCTTTACGCCGGATGTGCCAAGGTCTATACCCAAAACAGATTGCTCCATGTCGATATTCCTCCTATGTTTCCGTTCTCTCGGCGGGAAAACGCCGCCGGAACGGGCGAGGTCGGCCCGTTCCGGCGGCGCTTCCCCAAAGGCGCCTCTCTCAGCGCCTATACTCACAAGCTCCGGACGGCGCCCGGCCGAACGGATCGCTCATGCAGCGTCCCCGCCGGCGGATGGGGATTCACGGAATTTTAGAAAGAAGGAGGATTCAAATACTTATCCCGAACGGAATCCGTCAGATTCTCGGACAGGATCCCTTCCACGGTGCAGTAAATGCCTCCCGCCACATAGCCGAAGGGCGCATTGTCCGAAGGCCGGTCCGTGGGATGAGCGGCGGACCAAACCTGCAAAAAGGCGTTCCAGCCGATGAAGTACGGATCGTCCACAATGGTGGCCGCCACTTCTCCGGAGGTCATCAGGTCATTGGTCGACGTATTGAAGTCGCTGGCAATGACTTTCACTTGGCCGCTCATATTCAGGGAACGGACGGCGGAGGCCGCCCCGGTGGCGCCCAGGCCCTCAGCCACAAATACCACGTCGATCTCCGGGTTGGACTGAAGCAGGGACAGCGTGACCGTCTCCGCCTTGACAACCTCGCCCTCGTGGTTCAGCTCGGCTGTGACCTTGAGGTCCGGATATTTTTCCGCGCAGGTATCCTTAAATCCATTCAGCCGCTTTTCCAGATCCACGTTGCCGGGCACATAGAGGATTGCCGCCTGGCCGCTTCCTCCGGTAAGCGTGGCGGCAATGTCCGCCGCAACGCAGCCGAAGGAGTAGTTGTCCGTGCCGACAAAGCCAAGACGCCGGCTCTCGGGAGAATCCACGTCAAACCCAACCACCGGAATCCCGGCGTCTACGGCCCGGTTGATCGAGGGAACCAGCGTAGCCGAATCGGCGGAGGTAACGACTATGCCGTTGGGTTTTTTGGCCACCAGCTGCTCCAGCGCTTTGGATTCTGCGGCGGCGTCCACCTCGGCGGGACCCACCAGCTCGGTCTTGATATGGGAACCCATGGCGGCGGCGGCGGCGGTAAAGCCGGCGTATGTCCAGTTAAAATACTCGGAACCCTTGGAAAAGACGACCATGGAATAGAGTTCATCCTTCATGACCGTCCCGCCGCCGTCCGCGGAAGACGCGGGCGCGCCGCCGCAGCCCGTGAGGCAGCTGAGAAGAAGCAGGCCGGTGAGCAAAAGCGCAGATGTTCTTTTCATTTCATGTCCTCCTTAATCTTTTTTACTATGCCTTGCGTTTTATTCCCTTGAGCCGTTCGCTGAACACCACAGCGAAGACTAAAAGAACCCCTGTGACAACGTCCTGGAAGTAGGTAGACAGTCCGCTCATGATGAAAGAACCGTTAATCAGCGCGACAAAGATCAAACCCAAAACGGTTCCCGCAATCGACCCAATGCCTCCGTGAATCATGCTGGAGCCTCCGATGGCTACGGCGGTAATCACCCGTGTTTCAATATTGGTTCCATAGCTGGCGTTCGCGCTTCCATAGACAAAGCAGGCCATAATCCCCGCCACCCCGGCCAGAACCGCGGACTGTATATAGACAAAGCGGAAGAACCGCTTTGTGTGGATGCCGGAGAGCTCCGCCGCGGTAGGATTCCCTCCCACAAAGTAGACCATACGGAAGTAGCGGTTTTTCCGCAGCATGATAAAGTAAAACGCCGCCAGAATAACCAGTACCAGCATGGGGATGCTGAGGCCGAAAACTTCCAGAAACATGATGTTGGCGAATGCCTCGGGAAAGCCGGAAACCACATTGCCGGAAGTGATGACGACATTGACGCCTTTCAAAATCAGCTGTACCGCCAATGTAATGACAAAGGGGTGGACGTCCAGCCATTGAATCAGGAAGTCATTTATGAAGCCGATGCCCGCCGCCGCCAGGAGAATCAGCGCCATGGCGGCCGGAATGGGAACGCCTCCTTTAAGCATATAGGCGAACAGGATGGCGGTGAAAGGCATGACGCCGGCCACAGAGAGGTCGATGCCGCCGGAGATGATTACCAGCGTCATGCCCAGCGCCATAATGCCCTCCAGCACGTAATTGCCCAGCATGATTTTCAGGTTCAGCAGGGAGGCGTAGTTTGGAACTGCGATGGACATCCCGGCAAAGATGACCGCGATCAGCCCAAGAATTACCCAGATTTGAATGTCCGTCTTCCTCATCCTTTGGGAGACATCTCTCAACCTTCCTCCGGGAGCGGTACTCCGTCGTTTACTCATTGCCGGCCTCCTTGTTGAACGCGATGGTCATGACGTCTTTTTCTTCCAAACCGCGGTTTTCCACGATTCCCTTCTGTTCGCCCTCGTGCATCACCAGCACTCGGTCCGACAGCTTCAGGATTTCCGGGAGCTCGCTGGATATCATTAAAATCGCCATACCCTCTTCGGCCAGCTGCCGGAGGATCTTGTGAATCATCGTTTTCGCGCCGATATCCACGCCCCGGGTCGGTTCGTCGACAATCAGAACCTTCGGCTTGGTAGCCAGGGACTTTGCGAGCAGAATTTTCTGCTGGTTTCCTCCGGAGAAGTTCACAGCGTTTTTATGGAGGTGCGGCGGCTGTATGTTCAGCTTTTGAATATACTCCCGGCCGATGGCCTCCATGGACCTGAAATCAAGGATGCCCAAAGCCTTTTCATAGTCCTTGATGGAGGAGGCGGCCACGTTGTCCGTCAGAGATTTGGTTAAAAACAGGCCCATCTCCTTCCGGTTCTCCGTGACGTAGTAAATGCCGCTTTGGACCGCCTGCCGGGGCGAGCGGAAGGAGACCTTCCGTCCACCGTAAAGGACCTCTCCCGACTCCAAATGCTCCATACCGATCATCGCCAGGATGGTTTCCGTCCGTCCCGCTCCGATCAAGCCAAAAACGCCCAAAATCTCATGGGGATGCAGATCAAAGCTGATATCGCGGAATTTCTTTCCCGCAGAGAGGCCCTTGGCGCTGAGAATGGTCTCTCCAGGCGCTTTCTTTGCCAATAAAATGTCGTTATAGTCCAGCTCACGGCCTATCATCATACTGATCAGCTTGTCAATGGACATATCCCGGCGTTCCACGGTTCCAACCATATTGCCGTCCCGCAGGGCGGTGGCCCGGTCGGAAAGCTCCATTACCTCAGAGAGCTTATGGCTGATGAAAATGACCGTCAAGTCCCGTTTTTCCCGAATCGACCGCAGAAGGGAGAAGAGATGGGCAATTTCCCGCTCAGACAACGAACTGGTGGGTTCGTCCATAATGAGAAGGTCGATATCCTTTGCCAAAACCTTGGCAATCTCCACCACCTGCTGCATGCCCACGCTCAAGGTCCCGGCTTTCACGGAGGGGTCCAGGGAAATTCCAAGCTCCCGCAGCTCCCCTCCGGCAATTTCCAGAAGCTTCTTGTCGTTGATAAAGCCCAGCTTATTGACAGGCTCCCTGCCCACCAGCATATTTTGCGCCACGGTCAAATTGCCCGCAATGCTCAGTTCCTGATGCACGATGCCAATTTTGTGGGCAAACGCATCCAGAGGACCGTGAAACCTGATCTGAGCGCCGTCCTTACGGATCGTACCCCGGTCCGGAATGTAAACGCCGCTGATAATCTTCATCAGCGTGGATTTCCCCGCGCCGTTTTCCCCAATCAAGGAGTGGATTTCCCCCCGCCGGACGGAGAAGGAGACGTCATGGAGCACCTCTACGCCGCCAAACGATATAGAAACATTTTCCATTTCCAGAATGTTTTCCATTTCTATACCCGCTCCTTCCTTTTCCGCGTTCCCTTGATCCGGTCCACTACCAGGGCGGTAATCAACATAACGCCGCTGATGGCATACTGCGCTTCCGCGGGGCCGTTGAGCATGATAAAGGCGTTATTCACGATGGCTACCACCATGACGCCCAGCATTGTCCCGACCATGTTGCCCTCGCCCCCGGCCATGACCGCGCCGCCGATTACCGCGGCGGCGATCGCGCGGCTTTCAAAGCCCACGGCATACCCGGCAAAGCCCATGCCGTACCGGCTGCTCATAAGAACGCCGGTCAAGCCGGCAAACAGGCCGCTGATGCCATAGCCGACAATTTTCAGCCGCGCGGCAGGGATCCCCGACAGCAGCGCCGTAGAAGGCGAAGTCCCGATTAAAAACATCTGCTTAAACAAGGACAGCTTAAAGAGGCAGACCGCCAAAACGGCCGCGCACAAAAGAGAAATCAAAATCATCATCGGCACGCCGAATAGGGAGGCTCTGCTGATGTTGGTAAAGGATTCCGGCAGGCCGCTGATCAAATAGCCGCTGGTTGCTACATAGCACGCCCCCCGCACAATGGAATTCGTTCCAAGGGTTGCGATAAAAGGGGCCAAGCCCGCCCTGGCAACCAGGACTCCATTGACACAGCCAACGGCGGCCCCGGCCGCCAGGGCAGCTAAAACGGAGGGAACCAGGGGCAGCCCCTTTTGAAGCAGGGTGGTGGAGAGAATTCCGGAGAATGCCACCACCGCGCCCACGGAGAGGTCCACTCCGCCCAGAATCAACACCACCGTCATTCCACAGGAGAGCAGAAGGTCAAAAGCAAGGGAAGTGAAAATGCCGGAAAAATTTGAGGCCGTGAAAAATTTTCCTGGAAGCAGCATCGACATCAGGACAATGATCGCGGCTACCAGGAGTATCAGGGTGACGACTCTGCCATCAAAATACTTCCCAAGGGAAGCACGTTTATCATTCATACACCGACTCCTCCTTCTTCCCATTTAAGTTTGGCCCACGAAAGCCCCCTCGATACCGTTGGAGGGGCGGCGGGAATTTCATAGATATCATACC
>VSMY01000115.1 GCA_009773995.1 Oscillibacter sp.
TCTATATCCTCTCCGGTAAAGGAAAAATCCTTTACGACGACGGCTGCGAGCCGCTGGAGGCCGGGAGCTGCCACTACTGCCCCAAGGGCCACGCCCACAGCCTGATGAACGACAGCCCCGAGGGCGGCGAGGATCTGCGGTTCTTCGCCGTGGTGCCCGAACACTGCGCGGAATGACGCTTCCCAAGGATCCGGCCATTCTGCTGAGCTTCGTCAATACCAAGCTGCGGGACGAGTACCCCGACTTGGACGAACTCTGCGCCGCCCTGGACACGGACCGGGCGGAACTGGAATCCGCCCTGGCGGGCTTGGACTACCATTACAGCTCCCAGCGAAACCAGTTTATCTGAATAAAGCCATTGAATATAAAGGAGGTTTTTCCATGTCCGACTGCCTATTCTGCAAAATCGCCGCCGGGGAGATTCCCAGCAGCAAGGTCTATGAGGATGAGGTGTGCTGCGCCTTCCACGACATCGCCCCTCAGGCTCCCACCCACTTCCTGGTGATTCCCAAAGCCCACATCGGATCCGTTTCCGAGGTGACCGCGGACAACAGCGGCGTGGTGGCCCATATCTTCGAGGTCATCGCCAAGCTGGCGAAGGAGCTGGGGCTGGACAGCTACCGGGTGGTCTCCAACATTGGGGAGCAGGCCGGCCAGAGCGTTTTCCACCTGCACTTTCATGTCCTCTCCGGCCGTGACATGACCTGGCCTCCGGGCTGAGTCGCTTTAAAAATTGGTTTTAGCCGCTTATCGCACAACCGCGGAAATTCAGTGAATTTCCGCGGCTGTTTTTTTATTTTATAGACCTCCGGATGAACGCGCCGGAATCGGGAAAGGCCCGCCGGAAGGCGGGCCTTTTTTGCACAGGCAGGGACAACGGCCGTCAGGACCAGCCTCCGCGCTCCGGCGTGGATGCTTCGATCAGGGCGCTGTAGTATGCCTTCCGCTGCCGGAAGACTTCCGTTTCGCGAAGTTCGCTCCGAGCCGCCTGGTTCTTCTGAATGTCCTCCGCATGAAGCAGTTTCCCCTCCAGCGTGTCATAGGCTCGGGAGGCGTCCTCAAAGAGGAAGCGCAGCCGCCCCTCCGCCGCCTCGATGCGGCCCTTAATGCCGCACAGGCAGCACTCCGCCGAGCCGTCCGTCCGCAGATAGAAGTTACTGCACCGGCAGTGGGGGCACACGCCCGAACGCTCCGGCCCCACCGCGGAGGGGTCCTCCGCAGCCCTGGCCAGCAGCTTTCCCACCTCGCGGGCCCGGGCAATCCGCCGCTCCTCCAGGATGAAATACTTCGTCCAGTCAAAGACCTCGCAGGCCACGGTCCTCCAAAGCATCAGCGTGGCCAGCATAGCGCAGTCGCACTGGAACCGGGTCGTATAATCCGTCCCCCCGGTCCCCAAAAAGGCCACCGCTTTTCTTTGGAAAAGCCGGGGATCCGGCTCCGGACCGCCGGAGTCCCTTGCCCGTTGAAGTCCCACGGCGTTGACTCCGGTGTCGTTCCCAGGGCCGAAGCGGTCCAGCACGGTGTGGAAGATGCCCGCCGCCCCTTTTTCAAAAACCGGGATGGAAAACAGAACTCCGCCGGCATCAAGAATTTGCTCCCGCAGCCACGCGAAGTCGTCCCGCAGCACACAGCCGCCGCCCCGCCCCGAAAAAAGGCTTTTCATACAGGCCCCGCAGCCCGTGCAGTGCCTGAGGTCCAGATCGTGGAGGCGGATAAACTGCACCGAAGCCCCGGCTTCCTCAGCCCCCAGCAGCGCCTCTTTACAGATCGAATCGTTATTTCCGTGTTTCGTCCCGCCTGAAACCGCCAGAATTTTCAAATGGGTCACCCCTTTCATCGTTGACGGCTTTAAATCACCGGATAGACGCGCGGGTCACGCGCCTCCGCCAGCTTGCCGGTCCCGGTAAAGGACTCCGCCCACGGAATAGCGGTTTGTGGGAAGTTCCTTCACCGTCACGCGCACATTGCTTAGTTCTTCTCCCAGGTCCGCCGCGATGACCTCGGCTACGTCCTTGAGCAGCCTCTCCACGCAGGTGTGATCTTTCCCGGCGGGATATGTGATGGTTGTCAGTACCGGCATTTACTTCACCCTCTCCTGAAAGTTTTTCAGTTTTCCCCCGATGGCAAAATTTTCGCCGGGGACGCGCTCAACGTAAAAGCGAACTTCTTCCCGGGGGACGGAGAGGGTCCGGTGTACCGCATCCGTCACCGCCTCCAGGCATCTGCCCACCGCCTCGTCGGAACGCCCGGGGCCCAGCTGAAGGACCAGCGTGGGCGCGGCCAAATCCGGCGAGGCGTTCCCGGCGTACAGATGGCTCTCCGGAATCTCATAGATCGAAATGCGGACCATGCGGGGCAGCGTATTTTCCAGATTGTCCGCCACGGCGGCGGTCACGGTTTGGACTAGTTCCCGGGCCTGGTTGTCTGTCAGCCCCCGGCGCATATACAGGTTAATGAACGGCACTCCATTCACATCCTCATATATTAAGATTTTTAGATTATTTTAAGTGTATCCGTTTCGTACACTCCGCTTCGTCAACTTGGTCTATTTTCCGATTTCTTTTGAAATTTTGTGCGTCGCATTCGCGGCTTCATACCATCGGACATTCAGTACCGCTCACCGTCCGGCAGCGCGTTATAGACCACCTCTCCTTTGATGATCGTCGCCGCCGGCACAATGAGTTTGTTCCCCGCCAGGGGATTGCCGCTGGCATCCTTAAAATCTACCGGCCCCTCCCGGATGTCCAAGACGGTCAGGTTCGCCGGGTTCCCCCGCCGGATGCCGCAGGTAACTCCCTTCATCAGCGCGGCGGGCGTATCGGTCGTAGCGGCCAGCACATCGTCAAAGGACATCCCCAGCGCCATGACCTCGGACATAATCGTGGGAAGCTGGCAGGTAAGAGGCTTGTCCCCCAGGGCGGTGCTGTCGGCGGTCACAATGTCGGGCGTAAAGCCTTGGTCGAAGCAGGCCCTGGCCACGGGAACGTTCCAGTGACGATGGCCTCGGGCGACATCGAATTTCACGCCGCGTTTCCTCGCGTCCCACACGCAGTCCAGCACCTTGAAATCGCCGTCCACAACCTTGTTTTGCCCTACGGCGTTGTAGGTGTGGCAGACCACGTCGTCCTCGCCGAAATAGGACAGGGCCTCGTCCATGGGGATGGGGCAGCCTGAGATGTGGCACACCATGTGGGTGCCGGTGGCCCGGCAAGCGTCGCGCTGGCACTTCAGGATATACCGGGCCAGTTCCGCGTCGTTGGTCTGCACCTCCGATTTTACACCCACCACCACGTCCTTGTGGATTTCGATCATGCGGATAAGCTTTTCCATATTAATAAGTTCTTTGCAGGGCACAGAGAATATATCCTGCTGGAGCCAGCCGGAGGAAGAGATCATCAGCGTCGCATTGACAGTCATCTTCGCGGTGTCGATAAAGCGCCTGCGGTCCTCCGGGAAGGAATAGTGGGTGGCGCTTCCCTGGTCCACCGTAGCGGTGACACCGTGCTGATAGAGATCCTGTTCATAGACGTTGAAGCCCATGCCCGGGAAGATGTGGGAGTGGTAGTCGATCAGCCCCGGCACCACATACAGGCCCTTGGCATCCAGCACCTTGTGGGCGCAGATGCGGATTTTCCGCTCCGCCATCTCCGCGGGCGTAAAGACCTCGGCAATATTGGGATAGATGATCCCGATGCTGCCCATTTGATCAATCCCGTTCCGGGGATCGTATACCCGGGCGTTGTCGATCCGCAGGTCATACATATATACGTTCATCGGCATACTGGTGTACCTCCTTCGTTGAACCGTTCCAGATACACACAGCCGGTCTTTTCCCCCCCCCGCAGGCCGGTTTACACGCCCAGTTCCTCCAGCTGTTTGGCCAGCTGGTCCGCGATGGACGTGATGTCTCGGATCAACTCATCTTGATTGATCTGGATCATCCGGCCGGTGGGGGCGTTCAAACTGATGGCTGCGGAGACGTTTTTTTCCGCGTCCAGCACCGGGGCCGCCAGGCAGGTCAGTCCGATTTCGTATTCCTCCCGGTCATAGGCGTAGCCCCGGCTGCGGATGTTTTCAAGTTCCGCCAAAAGCTGTGCTTTACTGGAAATCGTGTAGATCGTTCTGGATTTGAAGTCCGTCTTCTCAATGATCTTGTTCCGCCGGCCCTCCTCCATATAGCTCAGGAAGACCTTGCCGGTAGAACAGCAATAGGTCGGCACCTGCTCGTGCAGCTGCATCTCGACCCGGACGCTTTTGCTGCTTTGGACTTTGTCCACGTAAATGACATCGTCGCCGGAGAGCAGGGCCAGGTTAACGGTCTCATCGTATTTGCCCGCCAGTTCCCGCAAGAAGGGCTTCGCTACGCTGATGATGTCCATGCTGGACATCAGCGCCCGGCCAAACTCCAGCAGGCGCAGTCCCAGATGATACCGGCTGGTATTCTGGTCCTGCCGCACGCAGCGCAGGTTTTCAAGCGTGGAAATCAGGCCGAAGGCCGTGCTCTTGTTCAGCCCCAGGTCCTTGCTGATGGCCGTTAAGTGGGCGCCCGAGGGGCTGTGCGAGAGGTAATCGAGGATCGATACGGCCCGCTCGACGGACTGTATGTTTTTAAATCCGCGCACATTTTCCATGACAAACGATCGCTCCTTCGTACTCAATACAGTATAAGGAACATTATAGTTTATCCTGCGCCGATTGTCCAAGGATTTCTTCCCCGATTTTGAGGATATTTGCTTCAGGCAGGCGTCCCCCGCCTTATCCTCCCAGCACCATAGCGATGATGCGGTAGCTCAGAAGCCCTGCGTAGGGTCCGATCACCTGGCCCAGGATACCGATCAGCAGTCCGGGCATGACCAGGTCGTTCCACTCATAACTCTTGGCCATAGGGGGCGTGGAGACCGCGCCGCCCACACCGGCCATATGGGACAAAAGCGCGTATTCCACCGGCTGGCGGAAAAGCAGGACCAGCGCAAGGGGAATCAGGAGGGAGACGAACAGGATGACCGCGTTGCCCCAAAAGATCATGGGGTCCAGTTCCGCCACGGCGGAGATCTTCGCGCCGGTGCCGGTGGAGACCATGAAGAAATTGAAGAACCAGACGCCCCAGCTGTCCGCCAGCTTCCGCTTGGAGATTTTGGTCGTGTTGGCAATGACGATGGCAATGGTGACATAGAAGATCATCGGCAGCCAGCCCGTCAACTCGCCCAGAAAATAGCCGATGGCCAGCACTACCAGGGCGATGCCGCCAAGAATCGCCACATCACTGTGGCCGCAGGTGAAGTCGGCGTACATTTCCTCGTCCGCATCGCCTTCTACCTGGATTACCTCGGGCATGTCCGTATAATGTTTGAAAAGCTTGTTGAACCAGCCGAACCGGGCAATTGCCAGAACGATGATGGAGTAGATGACGAACCAGACCGCCTGAGACGCGGAAATGGCGGCTGTCATTACCTCGCTCAAGCCCAGCTGGGCTGAGATGATGGCCAGCGTCTGCATGTTGCCTACATAGTCGCCGCACAGCGCGCCCCACATTTTGGAGGTCTCGGGGCCCACGTCAAACAGGATTCCAAAGCCCGTGCAGCAGACCGTGATGATGGCAAACGTGGCCAGGCAGATAATCAGAAACCTGGCGCCGATCTTCGCGATCCGGCGGATGTCCGCCTGGAACAGCAGCAAAACCACGGCGAAGGGGACCATGTAGCCGATGATGATTCCGCTGACTGTGGTGGATGTATCAATGATGCCAAAGTTGGAGCAGATAAAGCCGAAGATGTTTGCCAGCAGGACATAGCCGATTTTTCCGCCGATTTTCGTGTTGTTCCCCAGCCAGATGGCAAGAGAGGAAAGTCCGCCGTAGAGGGCTAATTGCCCCCAAACAGATGTAATCATAGAATCCTCCTTATTTAATATAGCGTAGTTTGGGGCTTTCCGTATGTGCGCTGGGACGGATGCTCAGACGATATGGAGATCGATCGAGCCCATATCCAAAAACTCCGATTTGATATAGTCCCCCCTTTCCACAGGCGTCGCGGCTGTGATGGCCCCGCTTAAAACAATGTCTCCCGCTTTGATATGCCTGCCGGTCTCCGCCAGGAGATTCGCGTAGGCCGCCACCGCTCTGGCGGGATGCCCCAGCACGGCGCCGCCCGCGCCGAAGATCCGGTCTTCACCGTTGACGCTGATGGTAACCCCTGTGGTGATGAGGTCCACTTTGCGGGGATCGATTTTTTTCCCGCTGAGCTTGAATCTCTTGGCGGAGATATTGTCGATCACGCCGTCACAGAGCCGGAACTTGAAGTCGTGGTAACGGCTGTCGATGATCTCAAAGGCCGGGGAGACATACTCCGTCGCGTTCATTACCTCCACGCCGGTGAGGTAGGGCCCGGTCAGGTCGGCCTTGAGGACAAACGCGATCTCGGATTCCACCCGGGGGTGCAGGCATTCCCCAATGCGCAGGTCCTCCTCCGGCGCGAGCAGCATGTAGTCGAACAGGCGGCCGTAGGTGGACTTGTCCATTCCCATCTGCTTCATCTTTGCGAAACTGGTCAGGCCCATTTTTCCCCCGATCACCCGGTGCCCCTCCGCAAGCATCATCTCCTCCCGGAGAATCTGCGCCTGATACGCCTCCTCCAGGGTAATGCCGGGACGGCTGTCCGTAATGGGGGCCAGAGTACGGTTTTCTTTTTCCGCCTCCCATGTGGCGCGGGCCGCCTGTTCCATCCATCCGCTGTTTTTCAATGTGGCTTTCTCCTTTCTTTGCGGTCATTCAAAATGGACGCTTACTGTCCCGAACTTTCCAAAATCAGCCATGAAGCTGTCTCCCGGACGGGCGGGCATCGCCGCGACTACCGATCCCGCCAGCACAAACTCTCCCGCCTCCAGGGGTTCCCCCAGGGCCACCATTTTGTTTGCCAGCCAGACGATGCCGTTGGTGGCGTCGCCCATAACCGCCGCCCCGGAACTGGCGCACTCCTGCCGCCCGTTTTTGTACACCACTACCCCCGCGTTCCGCATGTCCACCTCGTCCGGGTACAGCGGAATATCTCCCAGAGTATAGCCGGCAAAGGCCGCGTTGTCCGCAATGCTGTCAAAGACCTTCAGCCCTTCCATATCCGCGCGGTTGTCAATCAGCTCCAGAGCGCACACGATAAACTCGGTAGCCTCCAGAACGTCTTCCCGTGTTATGTCTAGTTTGTCCAGTTCCTTTTTAAGCTTGTACGCAAATTCCACCTCCACCCGCGGGATGATGAAATCCGCGGTCCGCAGGGTCCCGCCGTTTGGAAAATAGTCATTGAAATAGATCGACCCGTAATCCGGTTCATTGATGTTTACCAGGTCCCGCATAGCCTTGCTGGTCAGTCCGATTTTGCGTCCGGCTCGGACATAACCGGCTTTTTGAAATTCGACAAGCATGTGCTTTTGAATTTCGTAGGCGTCTTCATAATCGATTCCCGGCCACTGTTTTGATATTGTAGGAATTGGTTTCGCCTTTTTCAGGGCTTGAAACAGAGCAACTCCCAAGTCCTTTTTTGCCTTTTCCGGTAGATCCACAATTTCACCCTCTTTTTTGTGCTATAATATAGCATGATATATGTCTCTTATACACATAT
>VSMY01000116.1 GCA_009773995.1 Oscillibacter sp.
GGCCGCCGATGTAGATTTCGGAGGTGTAGATTCGGGTGGTCAGGTTCACGCCGTCCACGGAGCAGTTTGCAACGGTCCCGTTGCTGCGGTTAACGCCCACCAGAGCGCCCAAATAGGTGCGCAGCTCGCTGCTGCGGAAGATGATGGACCGGGGGGCGTCCGCCAGGACCGCGTCCGGGTCCGCGGGCTTGTTCGGCTCCGCCGGGTTCAGGCTGTAAACAATGTTTTGCAGCGTGCCGTTGGAGCTGCCGAAAAGGCCCGCGCAGACGCGGCTCTGGTCCTCCTTGGGAAGATCGAAGGCCAGCCGCCGGATGGGGAGGCTGTTTCCGTTATAGGAGCCCAGGAAGGGCTCGGCCTGGGTGCCGATGGGCGCCTGGACCTGGAAGCCCCGCTCGGTTTCCCTGTCCTCGTAGGTCAGGAGGGAGGCGCCGCCCCCGGAAATGTTCCGGTAGCCCGTGTAGACGCTCTGGTGGCCGTCCAGGGTCAGCCTCTGCTGGAAGGAGAGGGAGAGGCTTTCGTTGTGATAATAGTCCCGGTGCTGGCTGAGATGGAAGAAGTGCCGGGGCGTGCGGACGCTGACGCCGACCGTCTTAGACCGGCCGATCAGAGACTCGGTAACGTACTGCCGGATGGCCTCGGCGGCGTTCTCGGGAGCGTAGGGGGGAACCCCTTCTTTGTACTTGCCGGCCCAGCTGCCGTCCCAATCAATGAAGGGCTTGCCCTCCTCCGAGGGGACGTAGGGGTTTACGGTTTCGGCAAAGTGGGAATTGTAGAAGTATTCGCCGGAGGGGATTTTGTTGTTGGTGCTGTCAAGGGCGATGCCGAGTTCAAACCGGAGGTACTGGAAGAAATCCTTGCTGGTCCGCTCTCCGATTACCAGAGCGTCCGGCAGGGGAGCCAGCCAGTATTCATCCGTTTTGTCCTCGCCGCCCTCGGTCCGCTCCCAGGCCGCCTCCAGCAGTTCGACGCCGCCGGGGACCGGTTTGCCGGGCTTGAAATAGGTGATCTGCGGCTTCGGCTCCACGGGTTTCCCGTCCTCTCCGAGACAGGTGTATGTGACCGTGAAGCTGTCCTCCGTCAGGTCCTTCTGCATCAGGGCCACGGCGTAGCCGTCGGTCCGGACGGTGATGTTTTCGTCTTCCTCCAGCCTGCCGATCAGTTCTCTGGCGTTGCCGCCGGAGAAGCCGATTTTCCCCCGGCTGTCCTGCTCGTAATAGACCAGGCTGGGCTCCTTGAAATAGGCCCGCCAGTCCCCATAGTGGGGGAGACCCTTCAGGCCGGGGAAGCTGTAAGCCGTGAGGTTTTGTTTCTCCTGGAGATTATAGGGATAGGTGTTCTGCGAAAGGACGGGGGTGTAGTAGCCCTTGAACTCATAGCCGCCGCCGATTTCAGACAGAAAGCCGCTGCCGGACATGTCGCCGTAGTCCATGCCCCGGGCGGTCCCGGCGGATCCCTTGATTTCGCCTGAGCCCAGGTAATATGTATGGTCGAAGGCGCTGTTTCCCTGGGATTCGGAGATCCTGTAAACGGTGTTTTTTTCAGAGGACAGGCCGGAAAAGAACATGACGGAATACGCGTGATCGACGGATATCCCGGCGGGTCCCAGGACGAGACCCGCGGCGGTTTTGGTCTGCGCCATGTCGATGAAGCCGGCGGCGTAGCAGCCGGAGATCGTGCCGGAGCCCTCCAGTCCGGCGATGAGGCCCGCGGCGGAGCCGCCGGAGAGATAGTTGTCGGCATAGGAGCGCTCAAGCGTAACCGCCGCCCCGGAGGCGCTGCCGATGAGCCCCCCGGCCCGTTCGGTTCCCAGAATGACGGAGGCGGCCAGGCTGCCGGTGATGCGCACCTGCCCGGCGCCTTCCCGCAGCTTGCCAACCAGGCCGCCCGCAAAGGCGCCTCGGATTTGTTCCAGATACTGCGTGTCGCTGCTGCCCAAAAGGTCCCGGAGATCCCGGAGATTATCCTGATCGGGCTCCCAATAGACCCGGCAGTCCGTCAGGCTGTTGCCTGTGCCGGAGAGGGATCCGGCGATTCCTCCGGCGGCCCCGCCGTCGCAGACGGCCTTGGAATTGACCACGCGGATGTCCTGAAATGTGACGCCGCTTCCGGCAGATCCTACCAGAACCCCGGCGGCGGGGGCATTCCCGGCCTCCACAGCGGCGTCTATGAGGCGTACGCCGGTAAACTTCATCCCGTCTCCGGTTTTGGCGAAGAGGCCCGCGCCGGGTTGGTCCTTGGCGCTGTCCGCCGTTACGCAGAGGTCCGTGATCTCGTTGCGCCGCTTCTGCCTCTCCCCGGCGGACCAGCCGCCGTCGAAGGAGCGGAGCTCTTCGTTTACGATGGGCTTGAATGGATAGAGGCCGTATGGCTCCCGATCCTCCCGGCCGCAGCAGGCGACGTCCGCCAGCAGCACGGCGGAGGTTTTGCCCCCCGCATGGGAGGTGTCTTTGTCCAGGTTCTGGAGATGGCGCAGGTTTTCCAGCTGTGCGATGGCGCCGCCGCTGTGCTCGGCGAAAAGGCTGTTGCCCGAGTCGGAGCCGGAGGCGGAGACGGACCGGCGGCCGGGGGCGGACAGCGTAATCTCGGCGGTGACGGTGAAGTCTCCGCCGCACACGGGGGCCTTGGCGGGGTCGGAGGTAAAAAGCTGCCAGAAGTGGCGGTCCCGGGTACTGGGAAGGCCGTCGTCCCGGTCCAGCTGGTCCAGCACCCAGGTGTAGGTGACGGAGGTGTTGAAGCTGGATGTGGAGCTGGTCCTGTAGCCCCGCTGGCCTGGGCTTGCGGAAATATCAGGAATGACCGGGAGCTCGACGAAGCTGCCCGCGTATTCCAATACTACGCTTTTTTCCGCCGTAAACATCCAGTTGGTCCCGATGATGGGCAGCGCCGATTGCGGCACGGAGAAGGTGACGTGCACCCGAAGCAAATCCCCGTTTTCAACCACCACCATGACCTCCGGCGCGGGCAGGGGGGTATAGTCCCCGCGGGCTTCCTGCCTGCCGCCGTAGTAGCCCAGCATGGGGGACTCTCCCATGCGGGCGTCCCGGTCCCCGGCGATGGAAAGCGCGTAGCCGATTTCCTGAATATCGGGTCCCTCCGTGTAAAACACGTCGGTGACGGCTCCGCTGGACGGGTCGTAGACAATGTAAAACTCTCCGTCGAGAAGGGCCTGGTCAACGGCCCCGGCGGTGAGCAGGTTTTTTGAAAAAACGTCGCTCTTGGTGAATACAAGAGGAGAGGCCGGAGCTCCGCCCTCGGCCAGGGTGGCCACGCCCAGGGCGGCGTCCAGCTGTCCGCCGCTGTCCAGCAGCACGGCCCGATTCTCCGCGGCCATGTAGATATCCCGGGCGGCGTTGTCCAGCTCCGTGATTTTGAGGTAGTTCCGATAGTAGGCCGCCGCCACGGCGGAGAGGCCCAGCAGGATTGCCAGGATAGCCACCACGGCCAAAGTCTCCACCAGGGAGAAGCCGCGGTTTCCTTTGTGTTCAATGCGTTGGACCATGTCTGCACCTCAATCCGTGCGCCTGACGGCAGAAACTTTATTATGTATCCGATTCGGACACCAAGAGCATTTTAACATATCCGATTCGGATATACAATCACTTTGTGCGAAAATGGAAAAATGTTGCGGGAAAGCTGAGTTGAGAGGAGGGGCGGTTATGGAGCTGGATTATCAGGCTATCGGCGTGCGCATCCGCCGTTTGCGGAAGGAGCGGGGGCTGACCCAGCAGACGCTGGCGGAAATGTCCGGCCAGGAGCCGTCCAACATTTCCCATATTGAGCGGGGGGCCACGAAGCTCAGCCTTCCCACCCTGGTCAGCGTGGCCAACGCCCTGGAGGTGACGGTGGACCAGATTCTGTGCGACAGCCTGCCGGCTTCCCGCTCCGTCTTCGAGACGGAGGCGGCCCACATTTTATCGGACTGCTCCCACCTGGAGCTGAAGATCATCACGGAGACCATCCGCACGCTGAAGGAGAATCTGCGGAGGCTGAAGCTCAGCGAGTAAGTCAATCGGATTGGATTTCCGGCCAGCAGCAGACCCCCACGTCCAGGGAGATGTGCTCCCGAAGGTGGAAGTTGGCGTACCGGCAGAACCAGCAGCCGCTGCCGCAGGCCAGGCCCACCGTCCGCACGGTGAAGGCGGGGCAGCGCTGCGCCGGCCAGACGTTATAGCCGGACATGGGCTTGCGGAGGGTCCGGGCTTTCGCCGGCTCTCTCAGATGACGGGACTTCGTTTCCATCAGCGGCCTGCCTTTCTTCAGCGGTTGGAAAGAGAGCGCGTTTTCCAGATCATGCGCGGAGCTGCGGGGGAAGCGCGTTCCCGGACGGCCCGTTTTTCCCGCTTCGCCCCGAAACAGCTTGACAAATTCCCGGAGGGCGTGCTATGTTCATTGTAGCAGGAAACCCTCCGAATTTGATACTTTGCGTAAATTTGGTTTGATTTTGCGCGGAATTTGCACAGGGGGAGGAAGCGGCTTTATGATTAGACTGGCACTGTGCGACGACGAGGCGGAGCAGCGGGAAGCAGTTGGAAACCTTTTGCGGGAATATGCGGCCTCCAGGTCCTCTCTGGCGGTGAAACTGTCAGTATTTTCCTCGGGCCATGATCTGTTGGCGGCGGCGGAGGAGTGCGGCGGCTTTGACCTTTATGTGCTGGATATCGTAATGCCGGAGCTCAGCGGCATCGAACTGGGCGTGCGGCTGCGGGAGCTGTACAGCGGCGGGGCGATCATCTATTTGACCATCTCCCCCGAGTACGCCGTGGACTCTTACGCGGCCCGGGCGTTCTACTATCTCATGAAGCCGGCCCGGCCGGACAAGCTCTTCCAGGTGCTGGATCAGGCGGCGGCGGTGCTGGAGAAGCAAAAGGCCGACTGCGTCGCCGTCCGGACGAAGGACGGGCTGGAGCGGCTGCGGCTGGACGAGATCGTCTATGCGGAGCTGGCGGGCCGGGCGGTGCGCTACCACTTGGCGGACGGGACCAGCCTGAGCAGCGTGACGGTGCGGGGTCCCTTCCAGGAGGAGACGGCGCCCCTGCTGGCGGATCCGAGATTCTTCCTCTGCGGAGCCAGCTTTGCGGTGAACCTGTTTTATGTCACCGCGGTGGAGCGGGGCTACCTCCGCATGGACGGCGGAACCCGGGTCCCCCTGGCCCGGGGGCTGGCCGCCCCCGCAAAGCGGCGGTGGAGCGATTTCTGGCTGAACAATTCGGGGGGTGGGACGCTGTGACGGCTTTACGGGATATCTCCTTCCTGTGGTCGATGCTCCATGTGGTCTTCATGTTCCTGATTTTCTTCGAGTCCCGCCGCTCCTGGCGGACAACGGCGATTCTCAGCTTTGCCGGGGCGGGGACCTTGCTGTGCGTCAACGTGTTGCTCATGTACTGGATGGGCCACGGCATCATTATGAGCGCCGCCTTTTTTACCTGCACGCTTCCCTCCATGGCGCTGTTTTTCCTGCTCTCCAAGTACCGGGACGGGCGTTTTTTCTTCCTGTTCTGCATGTCGGACACCCTCTGCTTCTGGCTGCTCCAGCTGACGAATCTGATGGACCGGCTGGCGGGGGGCGGCTATGTGGTGCTGTTTTTCAGCCGCCTGATCCTGTTTCCCCTGGTGGAGTACGTTCTCTGGCGGCGCCTCCGCCGCCCGTACCGGGAGCTTCAGCGGAAGCTGAGCCGGGGCTGGTGGCTGTTTTCCCTCATCGGCCTGACCTACTATCTGCTGATCATGGCCACGGCGGCGCCGGTGGACGCGCCCCTGCCCGACGCGGCGGGACTGCTGCGCCTTTTCCTGGTGATGCTGCTGATGCCGATGACGTATCTGGCAATTCTCCACTCCCTCTGGCGTCAGATTCGGATCTATGAAAACCTCCGGCTGATGGAAGTCCAGCGGCAGGATTACGACGCCCTCTGCCAGAAGATGGAGGTGGGGCGGATTTACCGCCATGATATGCGCCACCATCTGGCCGCCGTGGAGGGCCTGCTCCAGCAGGGGGACAGCGGGGGCGCGCTGCACTATGTCCGCTCCCTCAGCGGCGGACTGGAGGAGCTGACGGAGCCCGCCCGCTGCGCCAACTCCGCCGTCAACGCGGTGCTGACGGCCTATATTGTCCAGGCCAACAACGGAGGTTGTACCGTGGAGACGAAGCTCCGGGTTCCGGAGAGGCTCCCCTTTGAGGAGACGGATATCTGCGTCATCCTGGCCAACGCCCTGGAAAACGCCATCCACGCCTGTCAGGAGCTGCCGGAGGACCAGCGGCGGATCGGCGTGGAGCTGGAGCTGACGGAAAACCAGCGGCTGCTGATCTCGGTGGAGAACCCCTGGCCCCATCCGGTGGCCTTTGGACCGGATGGGCTGCCGGAGAGCCCGAAGCGGGAGGGCCACGGCCTGGGGCTCCAGAGCGTGAAGCGGGTGGCCGAGAAGTACGGCGGCCTCTTCCGCTGCCAGTGGGATCAAGAGCGCTTTGTGCTTCGGACGGTGCTGATGCCGCCCGCCGCCCCGGCGGCTCCCAGGGAAAGGCGGCGCCCGAACTGGACGGCCGCCGCCATTGCCGCCGTGCTGGCGTGCTTGATTGCGCTGAACTGCCTTCCTTCCCTGGCCGACGCCTTGGAGGCGGTCCCGGTGCTGGGCCGGCTGGTCCAGGTGGTGGATCTGCGGACCTACGCCCTGGTATTCTGGAGAAATTGAACAGTCCGTCTGCTGTGCTTTTGACCAAAATTCCCGGTTTTTTTGGGTGGTTTTGCAATGGACTTTTTGCCGGGACGGGTGTACAATCAGCTTGTTTCAAACATAAAAGAAGGGAGCAACCACGATTATGCTGAGTGAAAAAGTCGCCGCCCTGCTGAACGAGCAGGTCAACAAGGAGTTCTACTCCGCCTACCTGTACCTGGACTTCTCCAACTACTTCGAGGCCCGGGGCCTGGACGGCTTCGCCAACTGGTACAAGATCCAGGCTCAGGAGGAGCGGGACCACGCCATGCTGTTTTACCAGTACCTCCACAACAACAACGCCAAGGTTACCCTGGGGGCCATTGCCCAGCCGGACAAGGTGCTGGACAGCGATATGACGGTGCTGAAAGCGGGGCTGGAGCACGAGCTCTATGTCACCGGACTCATCAACACCATCTACGCCGCCGCCTATGAGGAAAAGGACTTCCGCACCATGCAGTTTTTGGACTGGTTCGTCAAGGAGCAGGGCGAGGAGGAGGACAACGCCAACGACTTGATCTCCAAAATGGAGCTCTTCGGCTCCGACCCCAAGAGCCTGTACATGCTCAACAGCGAGCTGGCGGGCCGGGTCTACAGCGCGCCGTCCCTGGTGCTGTAAGCGGGAAGCGCGGGAAAAAGAGCCTGCGGCGGATTGAACAGGTCCAGTAAAAACGGACAATAGACAAAAGACCCCCTGTGTAGGAAACTACACAGGGGGTTGCGTTTGGCAGTACCAAAGGCAACCCCCGTCTAGGCCGGGGGTAAAAAAATAGCTTATAGCGAGGAGTAAAGTAGAAAAAG
>VSMY01000117.1 GCA_009773995.1 Oscillibacter sp.
CGATAAGGGGAATGACCCGCCTCCGGGTAATGGCCCGGACCTCCTCAATGGCCTCCACCGGGTCCTCCAGGGAGACCAGGTTGACCTCCTCGCTTTTCAGGCGGTCAATCATGGCGTAGAGGGTGGAGGTTTTGCCGGAGCCTGTGGGACCCACCATGAGGATGACGCCCTCGGCGGCGTTGTCCACCAGCTTGCAGAACCGCTCCCGGTTCCCGCCCTCCAGGCCGATGCCCTCCAGGGTGGCCAGCTCCGGGGTTTTGCGCAGAAGGCGGATGACCACCTTCTCGCCGTGGATGGTGGGCAGGGTGGAGATGCGGAGGTCCAGGGTTTCCTGCCGGACGGTGACGTTGGCCCGGCCGTCCTGGGGGATGAGCTTCTGGGCGATGTCCATCCGGGCCATGATCTTCAGCCTTGAGATGACGGAGCTCTGGAGCTCCCGGGGCACCGGGATGATGGCCCGGAGGGCCCCGTCGATGCGCATGCGGATGGTCATGCTGTCCTCGCCGGGCTCCATGTGGATGTCCGAGGCTCCCTCCGTACAGGCCCGGTCGATGATGGAGTTCACCAGCCGGATGGCCGGGGCGGCGTCCGCCTCGTCCTCGTCCACGGTCATGCTCTGGGGCTGGGCCAGGTTGGCGGCGCCGCCGTATTGGCTGCCCAGCAGGTCCCGCTGCATGTCCTCGATGGCCTGCATGGCCCCCTGGTTGCTGTAGAGGTTCTGCACCGCCCGCTCCACGGCGGCGGAGGCCGCGATAAGGGGAATGACCCGCCTCCGGGTAATGGCCCGGACCTCCTCAATGGCCAGGAAGTTCAGGGGGTCCGCCATGGCCAGGTGCACGTCCGTCCGGGTGGCCCGGACGGGGACGGCCATGTGCTTTTTCGCCGTGCTCTTCGGCAGGAGCTGAGCCATTTCCGGTGGGATGGGGTAGGTGTTCAGATCGATGAACTCCACGCCCAATTGACTCATCAGCGTGTCAATGAGCTGCCGCTCCGTGATGAAGCCGTGGGTTTGCAGGATGGCGCCCAGGCGTTCGCCGGTGTCCTCCTGGAGCTTCAGCGCTTCGTCCAGCTGGGCCTGGGTGATGCTGCCGCTGTTGACCAGCAGATCGCCCAGTTTGACGTATTTCATGAGCTTTCCCCTTCTTCCTTTAATTCCTCCGGCGGGTTCAGGCATCGGATGACCACGCCGTCATCCGGCGTTTTCGCGCTGATACTGCCGTTCTTCCAGCCGACTTCTAATTTTAAAGTAAAACAGGCCGTGTCCCGGTTATAGTCGATATTCAGGGTTTTGACCTGATAATCCCCGTTTTTATACGCGCCGCCCCGGCCGGTTTCGCTGTCCGCCTGGGGCAGGAGCTCCACGCCGCCGACATAGATGTGCCCGTCGCCCTCGTTCAGGGCGATGGTGTGCCCGCCGTTGTAGGTCGGTTTCCCGTCTTCCCCGCCGCCCGCCTCATGAGCGTAGCGCAGTTCCCCGGCGATGGCGTTGGTCAGGGAGTTCAGCAGCAGCTGGGTCTCCGCCTCCGCCGTGAGGTCGAAATAGGTCTTCATGGCTGCGCTGAGCCCCGCGTTCACCATCATGCACAGCAGCATGAGGACGGCCACGGCGCAGAGCATTTCCACCAGGGAGAACCCGGCGCTGCTTTTCAGCTTCTTTCTCATCCGCCGCCTCCTGTCTCATCTGATTCATCAGGAGGCGGGTCTATGGCGTAGGACAGCAGCTGCTTGCCGCCGTAGAAATACAGCTTGTCGGAGGGCCCCGGCGGGATTTCCACAAAGGCGCCTTCGCTGTTTTCGACGCGCAGCTTGGTCCCCGAAGGCGCGTCATAGACGTCCGCCCGGGGGGGGACGCCGGGATCGGAGGAGGGAACCTCCGTTTTGCTCTGCCGCTCCGCCCTGGACAGGGCCTCGTAATATTCGCTGTCCGCCGCCTGGGCCTGGAGGTCGATGCTGGCGGAGGCCGAGACGGCCCCCAGCAGCAGCATGACGGACAGAGCGCAGACCAGTACGGAGGCCAGCACTTCCACCAGGGTTTCGCCTTGGGTACTTCGCAGCTTCTCTCTCATCCGTCCGCCTCCTTCCTGCTCTCTCGGGTGATCCAGTCCAGCTTCCAGGTCATGTAAGAGCCGGTGGTTTGCGTTTCCCGCGCGACGCCCGGAGGGACGAGAAGCGTCAGCGTTCCGGTCTCCGTTTCTTCGGCGGTTTTCAACGGTTCGTCCTTGGGCATATAGCCGTCTTCCGGCGTGTATTCGATGGAGAGACTGCCTCCGGCGGTGATTTGGGGCGTGCCTCCGGCCGGGTCGGGCGTGACCAGCTGGGGCGCCAGCTCCGCCTCCATGACGTAGCGTATGGGGTTGCCGTCGGCCGTCGTTCCGGCGTCCAGCCGGGCCGTCAAGTGGATGCGGCGGGTTTGGCTCATGTCGATGTCTATGGTGACGGGCCCAAACTTTTCCGAGACGGCGGCGTCACCCTGGACCTGCACCCTGAGGATCCGGGTAGGGGAAGCCCCGCCCGGGCCGGTGGGGAGGGGCGCGGTTTTGCTGCTCTTCAGGCCGTGATAGCCGACGCCGGAGAACTTCTCGGAGAAAAC
Organism: Oscillibacter sp.; assembly: GCA_009773995.1. Taxonomy (GTDB): domain Bacteria; phylum Bacillota; class Clostridia; order Oscillospirales; family Oscillospiraceae; genus Oscillibacter. The sequence goes on from VSMY01000117.1 coordinate 2,591, forward strand.
GCGGTCCAGCTCCTTTTGGAAGGACAGGACGGCCTTGGCGTCGTCCAGGGTTCCGTCCGGCTTCAGCGGCGTCAGCTTGCCGCAGGTAAAAATCCCCGAAAGCTGCTCGACCATGTAATAGGGATATTCGGTGGTGGTGACAATCTCGTTTCCGGCCGCGTCTATGCTCTTTACCGTCAGAATCTCGGTCCACTTGCCGACGTCGTACCGTCCGTAGTATTTCGCCTGCTCCAGCTCTCCGGCCGTCAGCCGGAGGGCGGAGGACAGGGCCAGGTAGCGCTGCTGCTCCTCATAATTGCTCCGGATCTTGCCCGCGTTGGAGACCGCCGCCGTCAGGACGGAGGCCGCCGCCATCATGCAGACCAGGAGGAACAGCAGCGCCAGGAGGATGGACGCCCCGTTTTGGCTGTGCAGTTTTTCAGGCAGCTTTTTCACGGGGCGTCCTCCTCTCGTTTAAGCGTTCCGCTTCTGGGCGCGCCGCCGCCGGACGGAGCGTTCCTCCTCTTCCAGGGCGGGGGGCGGGGCTTCGATTGCGTTTTGGCCGTTCGGTGCGTCCGGGGCCTTCATCTCCGGCTTTTTTACGGTGAGGGACAGCGTATGGATTTGCCCCTCCGCTTCCTCGATCAGCTCGGGCTGCCCGTCGGGCTGCAAGCTGGTGAGCTTCAAGGGGATGAAAACCGTGGTTTCCTCCGGCACGTCCGCGTAGTCCGGAATCTGGTAGGTCAGCGTAACGAGGATTTTGCCGTCCTCGGTCCGGAGGGCCGCCGTGGGCTGGTTGAGCATGGGCTTTACTTCGGGGTCCTTGAATTTCTCGAAGAGCAGGGTCCCTTCGCCCTCTCCGACGTCCATGCTGTCGGGGAATGTGATGGTGCAGGTCCAGCCCGTTCCGCCGTCGGCTTTGTCAAAGCGGATAAAGTCCTCCTCCTGCCCCTTCCAGGGCTGGATGACGTCGACGCGGATATCTCCGCTGCCGCCGTCGTAGTTCGTGACAAGGGGGTTGTCGGGGTCGTCGGGGTTTTGGACGGTGACGGCGTAACGGAAGCTGGCGTTTGCGTTCAGGGACAGGCCGCTCTCCAGCTCCGGCGCCTCCAGGGGAATCCCGGTGGTGAACCGGATGGCGGGGGGCTTGCCGTCCGCCGCCTCCGGCCGTATGGTCTCGGCCTCCAGGAAGCCGGTGCTTCCACAGACGGGATTGCCCTTAAGGGTCAGCCTGCCGTTGTCCAGCTCCAGCGGGCGGTCCGCCTTGTCGGCGGCCGTGACGCCGATTTCCACCGTGTCGCTGGGGAACATGAAGAGCCGGGAGGGACGCAGCTTTACGTCGGCGGTGATATGGACGGTGACGGTGAGCTGGTAGGAATTGCCGTCCGGGTCCGTGTAGGTGATGAGGAGATCGTCCGTGCCGTTGGACAGGGGGGTCAGCCGCAGAAGGAAGGTCTTCCCACGCTCCGCCTGGGGAAGCTTCTCGGAGTCCACCTTTACCGGGGGCTCCTCCACCAGGGCGATCTGGTCCTTCGGATCGGTGAAGTTTTTCCAGGAGAAGCTCCATTGGCCGACCGCGTCATCCTTGCCGATGCCCTCCGTCAGCACCAGGTGCTCCTGATAGGGGGCGGAGCCATTGACGAACAGGTCGATGTCGATGGGGCTGCCGCCCAGGCAGACGGGCTGCTTGTCTTCGCCGAGGAGGGGGTCACCGTTCTCGTCCAGGGCGCGGCGCTCGAAGCCCTTCAGGGGCCAGCCGCCGTAGTGGACGCTGTACTTTTTGTCCTTGATTAAGATGGTGGGGAAGGGGTAGTCCCGGTCCCGCAGCTGGGGAGAGTCGGCGGGGGGATAGCTGTACTTGCCGGGGATGGAGATGGGGGGATCGTCCTCCGTCTGGGTGGTGACGTGCTGGAAGAACACGACGCCTTCCGCTCCCGCGGCCTTTTCGGCGTTCAGCAGCTGGTAGATGTCCAGCGCGGGGTCCTTTCCAGGGATACCCTTCTGCGTGCCGGACAGCTGCTCGTAGGACAGGCCGGTGACGTCGTAATAGCCGTCCCCTGGTTTCTCGAAGCTGCTTGGATCCGTGGTGTAATAATAGACCCAATTGTAATTCGGTTCATCGCCAAGGCCGACGCCGGATGCGCGATAGACCATCCAGCCCCGGAACACATATCTGTTACTTTGGAGCTGGAACAGCGGCAGTCCCGTCTCAACCGGTAAGCCGGCAGGGTAATAAAGATTGCTGCTGTAAAGACCGGAGCCGCTGATTTCCCGGAACCTGCTGTTTGCCGCCTGTACGGGATTTTGCAGGTTGTAGCGGCTTCCAACCTTATAGCTGGTATCTATGAGCGGTTTTCCGGCGCGGGTCTTGAGGTCGGTTTTCGCCTTCCGTGTCGCAGCGGCGTCCAGGAACGCGCTGATGTCGTTGTATTCGCATAAAACCTCGCTGCTCAGGAAATAGCAGTTACTCATGATACAGGAGCCATGGTTTTTCACGTTGTCATTGGTTCCGGAGGGGTAGATTTCTCCCGTGCCGCCGATGGCATAAAGGCCCTTGATGGCTGAATGAGCGGCCAGAGACGGAAGGCGGACATAGCTGTAGCAGTTAATCAGGCTGTTGTCGGTCCAGCCCTTTGTGCCTGCCGCCGTCGAGTTTTTGTCGTTTATAAAGCCGATGGTCAGATTTGAGTTCGACCCAATCTGGAGGGGCTTCATATAGCTGCCTCCGACGATGCCCCCGATGTAGATGCCCTTTTCTCCCATGTCAATGTCGCTGTTTGGGTCCAGGGAGATGGAGCCTCCGGCGTAACAGTCCTGGATGCTCCCCTGGCTGGAGCCCACCAGGCCGCCTACGCGCAGGTTGTCGTTGGCCACGATGCCGTTTTTCAGAACAATGTCCGCATTGGAGGTGCAGCCGGAAAGGGACATGTTGGACAGGCCCAGCAGGCCGCCCACGCCCACGCCGCCCCAGGTTTTATCGGCCTTCGCCGTGTAGGTTTTCGCCTCGATCCGGTAGCCGGAGACGGCGCAGTTCACCACGGCGGTCTGGCCGGGCTCGCCCTTTTCGTTGTGGGAGGCCGCCACGCCCGCCAGGGCTCCGATGGCGTACCACTGGCTGGACGTTGTGGTATCGTAAAAGCTTCTCACGAAGCTCTCTCCGGTGGAGGAATACAGGACGATGTTTTTCAGCGTCCCATTGTAGACCAGCCCGAAGAGGCCCGCGCAGGAGGCGGTATGCCCTTGGACGTTGACGTTTTCAATGACATAGCTGTTGCCGTCGTAGACGCCTCCGAACCAGCCGTCCAAAAATCCTCGGTTTTCGTTGGTGTTCGTGGTGTCGTAGTATTCGGCAATGGGGGTGTAGGTCTTGTATTTCCCGTCGGTTCCCCGCTCTCCCTTGACGTCATAGCTCTGCTTCCAGTTGTATTTTCCGGTGCCGTTACCCGAGGACAGATAGGGGAAGCTGGCGGCGCCCCGGCCGTTCGTTCCCTTCAGCTCCAGGACGGTGTCGACATTCCGGGTCTTGCTGTTCCAGTCGATGAGCTGGAGCTGGGCGATGGAGCGGACCTCGTAGGGATTGCCCGCGCGGCCGGGGATCTGCTCTCCGCTCAGCGTATAGGAGCCGTCTTGGTTTTTCTGGGCCTGGCACGTCCTTACGCTTCCGTTGGGCTGGCAGGCGGTGTCGCCGTCCCGCTTCGCCACCGCCAGCGCGTTGGCGAACAGGGGATTCAGAGCGAAGGTGACCTGCACCGCGCCCACCGAACCGTCCTCATATTTGCCCTCCTGGCGCAGGGTCAGGGTGCCGTTGGGCTTCTTGGGATCGCTGTCGGGATACAGGCCGCCCAGGCTGGCGTCCAGGCTGAAGCTGTGGAAGGAGTGAAATTGGAAACCCGTGCCCAGTTCATAGCTCATGAGTTTGGCCAGCGCTTCGTCCACCAGGCGGTTTTGATAGTCCGGGCTGCCCGAGGAGGACAGGGCCTGGGCTTTGGCCTCCTCCAGGGCCTTGTACTGCCCGCGGAAGTCCTTGCCCTCGCCGCCCTTGTCGGAGTACAGGAGGGGGAGGGGGGTGCCGTCCGCCAGGATAACGCTTTGCCCCTGTTTGTTGTAAACGCCGTAGCCGAAGCGGGTCACCTCGCCGCCCTCGTCGTGGGCGGTGGAGAGGGTGGAGATTTCACGGACGGTTTTGGTGTCCCCGGCGGACTTGCCGGGGTCCACCGCCAGCAGGCTGACGTGATAGGAGAGGGGCCGCCCGGCAATCTTGAGCTCCTCCCAGTAGTACACGCCCATGCTGCCCAGCTTCAGGGGCCGGGGCCAGCCGCCGTGATGCCGGGGGAGTCGGTTTTCCGTCACGCCGGTGGGGAAGGGGAAGACGTCGTCCTTCTCCTGCCCGGACAGAGGCTGTATCTTGTTCATGTCGGACACGGGGGACGGGTCCGCCGTCAGATCGATGTAGCCCAGGGACGTCGCGCCGCCCTTCTCCGCGTAATTGGCCAGGAATTCTTCGCCCCGGTAGGAGAAGTTTCCGTTGTTCAGGTAATAGGTCCCGCTCTGCCGCCCGCCGCCGGGGGAGGCGCAGAAGCCCCAGGACTCCGCGTTCACACCGTCGGAGCTCAGGTGCATGGCGGAATAGGAGTCGTAGATGCTGCCGGAATTCCGGCCCGCGAAGCCGCCCAGATAGACGGGGGCGTTCTCCTGGGCCGCCTCGGCGGCCAGCCGCCCCACGGCGTAGGAGCGGCGGATCTCGTTTTCGTTAAAGCCCACCAGGCCGCCCACGAAGGCTTTGCCGTAGTTGGAGGCGTCGACGTGGAGGAAGGCGGATTCGGCGGCGGAGTTTTGGATCGCGCCCTCGTTCATCCCGCACAGGCCGCCGATGTAGAT
>VSMY01000118.1 GCA_009773995.1 Oscillibacter sp.
CGGCGGGAGCGCCCCGAGCGCAGGGAGCGTCCCCCCCGAGAGAAGAAGGAACAGAAAAAAGAGCGCCCCGCCCCCCGGCCGGAGTCCGTCCGGGAGGAGCCCGCTCCCTCTCAGCCCGTTTCCCTGGGCGAGGAGGTGGACGACGAGAAGGCCGCGGCCATCAAGGCCTTCCTGGGGGGCCTCCTGGAGCACATGGACAGCGCCGCCGAGGTGAAGGTCTACCTTCCCGAGAATGGGCGCTACAAGGTCATCCTGGAAGGCCAGGGCCTGGGGGCCCTGATCGGCCGCCGGGGCGAGACCCTGGACGCGATTCAGCAGATTACCAGCTACGCCGTGAACCGTGGCGGCGGGCCTCGGGTCCGCATCCACCTGGACGCGGAGAACTACCGGGCCAAGCGGGAGCAGAGCCTCCAGCACCTGGCCCGGAAGGTGGCGGGCAAGGTGGTCCGCTACCGCCGCAGCGTTACCTTGGAGCCCATGAACGCCTATGAGCGGCACGTGATCCACACGGCCCTCCAGGACTTCGAGGGCGTGACCACCTACTCCACCGGCACGGACCCCAACCGCCGGGTGGTGGTGGCCTTCGACCGGGGCGAGAGGCACTGAAAACGCACTTGACTTTTGCCTGTTCCCAGAGTATACTGTAGTTGAACTTAGAAAGGATATAGTTCAAGTGTTCACCTAAAAGCGGAGCGCCCGGAAGTTGCAGCTTCCGGGCGCTCCTTTCTTTGCGCACGAATCCTTATTTCACCCGCAGCTTTTCCACCGCAGACTCCTCCGGCGTGACGTTCACGGTGCGGTACGTCGTATAGATCACCATGCCCGGCCGGCCTCCGGCGGGCTTTTTCACATTGCGGACCTCGGTCACGTCCACCGGCACGTTTCCGCTCTCACGGGCCTGGGAGAACCAGGCGGCAAGCATGGCCGCCTCGGCGACGTCTCTCTCCGACGGGGCCCGCCCGGCGCAGCGGAGGATCACATGGGACCCGTGGATCTTCTGGGTGTGGAGCCAGAGGTCCCGCCGGTCCGCGTCCTTCAATGTCAGCTTGTCGTTCTGGCGGTTGTTCCGGCCCACCTGGACCCGGAGGCCCGAGGACGTGCGGAACTCCCAGGGGGCGGCGGGGCGGGACTTGTCCTTTTTCCCCTTGCCCTGCTTCTTAAGGAAGCCCGCCTCCCGGAGCTCGGCGCGGATATCCAGGTAGTCCGCCTCCGTCTCCGCCTGGGCAATCTCCGCCAGGACGCTCTCCAGGTACTCCAAGTCCCGCCGGGCCAGGTCCATCTGCTCCCGGAGGTGCTTTTCCGCCGTCTTGGCCTTGGCGTAGCGCTTGTAATACTTGGCGGCGTTCTGCTGGGGGGTCAGCAGAGGGTCCAGGGGGACGGCAACGGGGGCGTTGTCCTCGTAATAGTTCTCGCACTCCAAGCGGGCCTGTCCCCGCTCCATCCGATAGAGGTTGGCGGTGATGAGGTCCCCCTGGACCCGGAGCTTGTCCCGGTCCTGGGTGGCAGCGTACTCCTTTTCCTGAAGGGCCAGCTTCCGCCGGAGGCGGTCTCTTGCCGTCGTGGCTGCCCGGAGGAGGTCCGCCCCCCGCTGGCGGGCCCGCTCCTGCTTTTCCCGGGCGGCATAGAAGGCGTCCAGCAGGGCCGAAAAGCTGGGGTAGGTTACGCTCTCCGCCGCGCCGCCGTACTGGCCCACGGGCACGCAGGCGAAGTCCAGGGGCCTGCCGTCCCGGAGGAGGCAGACGGGGGTGAAGCGCTCCTCCCGGACCCGGCTCTGGAACTCCTCCAGAGCCCGCCACAGGGGGCCGGGGCCCTCCATTTGAAAGACGCAGGTATCCACATCCCCCGCCGCACGGAAGCTGAGCTCCCGTGCCATCAGGGGGGAGAGGCCGAAGTACTCATCCAGTAAAAAGCCGTCCAGGGTCTTCTCCGCCGGGGCGGCGGAGAAGCGGGCGGCAAAGCCCGCCTCCGTTTCCTCCAAAAAGGGCAGGCGGCCCGTGGAGGCGGGAGGCTGGTAGAAGAGACCCGGAAGCACCTGCCGCGCGGCGGACATGTCCGCGTCCACCCGGCGGAGGCTGTCGATGATCCGGTCCTCTTCGTCCAGAAGGATGAGGTTGGACCGGCGGCCCATGGCCTCCAGCACCAGCGTCCGCTTCCCCGCCCGGCCCAGCTCGTCGGAGGCGTCGAAGGCGATCTTCACCAGCCGCTCCAGGGGGGGCTGGTCAAGGCCCGCCACCCGCGCCCCGGAGAGGTGCTTGCGCAGGAGCATGCAGAACATGGGAGGCTCCGCCGGGTTGTCCCGGAGGACCTCCGTTAATTGCAGCCGGGGGGCTCCCGCCCCGGCGTTCAGCAAAAGGCGCTTTCCCCGGAAGAGGAGGACCACCTGGTCCCTGGCGGGCTGCTGGACCTTGTCCACCCGGAGGCCCGTCAGCTGGGGCCGCAGCTCCGCCGCGACGGCCTGTAAACAGATTGCGTCAATGGCCATGGCGTTCCTCCCCCTCCATCATGATGCAAAAGAGCTCGTTGATGCGCTCCGTCTCCCCCTGGAGGTAGAGCCAGCCCAGCAGCGCCTCCAGGGCCGTGGCCTCGCCGTACTGGGCCCGGCTGGCATGGTGGGGGACGGTGTGGACCTGGGCGTTCCGCCCCCGGCGGAAGACGGCCTTCTCGTCCTCCGTCAGCAGGGGCTTGATCCGCTCCGCCTTCTCCGCCTGGGACTCGGCGCAGACCAGGCCGACGGCCGCCCGGTGCATCCCCCGGCCCGTGGCCCCGCCGTGGGCGCAGAGCCAGGCGCGGACCAAGAGCTCGAACACCGCGTCCCCCATGTGGGCCAGGCCGATGGAGCTGATTTCCAGGATGTGGTCCCGGCTCAGCTCCGGGTGAAAGTAGTTTTCCATCGCGCACTCCTTATTTCGCAAGTTCCGCCGCCAGATGGGCGAAGTCCTGAAGGGTCAGCTTCTCCCCCCGGACGCCTTCGGGGAGGCCCAGGGAGGCGATCGCGCCCTGTATGGCCTCCTTCCCCCGTTCCGGCAGGGCGGCGGCCAGGCTGTTGGACAGGGTCTTCCGCCGGAGCAGGAAGGCCCCCCGGACCACGCGGAAGAAAAACGCCTCGTCCTCCACCTCCACGGCGGGCTTTTCCCGCCGGACGCACCGGAGGACGGCGGAGTCTACCTTGGGGGCCGGGAGGAACTTCGCCGCCGGAACGTCAAAGAGGATCTCGGTTTCCATATGGTACTGGAGCCAGAGGGTGAAGGCCCCGCCGTCGGAAGAGCCCTGCCGGGCCGCCAGGCGGCGGGCCACTTCCTTCTGGAGGAGGACGGTAATGCTCTCAAAGCAGGGGGCCTCCACCAGCTTCGTCAGCACCGGGGTGGTGATGTTGTAGGGGAGGTTCGCGCAGACCAGGGGCCGGAGGCCCGGAAACTTCTCCGCCGCCAGGGCGGCAAGATCCAGCTTCAGGGCGTCTCCGGGGACGATCTCCACGTTGCCATAGGGGGCCATGGTCTCCGCCAGCAGGGGGAGGAGCTTCCTGTCCAATTCAATGGACACGACCTTCCCGGCCCGCTCCGCCAGCTCCGCCGTCAGGCATCCCACGCCCGGCCCGATTTCCAGCACGCCGCAGTCCTTGTCCGCCTGAGAGGCGGCGGATATCGCCGCCGGGACGGCGGGGTCGATGAGGAAATTTTGCCCCAGGGACTTGGAGAAGTGGAAGCCGTGCCGCCCCAAGAGGGCGCGGAGGGTTTCCCGGTCGCAGAGATTCATGGCCTGTCCGCCTTTCCGATGTGAGTTTCAAGGGCAGTATATCAGAAAACCGGCGGGGAGGAAAGGGGAAAACTGCACAGGACTTGCAATCTCCGGAGAATTTGGTATACTTATTTCCATCAGAAAGGAGGCGTTTCCCCCATGACCCACATTGTCGACCGGGCCTCCTGGCCCCGGCGGGAGCTGTTTGACTTCTTCTCCCCCATGTCCCAGCCCTTCTTCTCCGTCACCTTCCGCCAGGACGTGACGGGGCTCTGCCGCTTCGCCAAGGAAAACCGCCTCTCCTTCTACCATTCCCTGGTGTACCTCTGCACCCAGGCGGTGAATCAGGTGGAGGCGTTCCGCTACGCCCTCCGGGGGGAGGACCTGGTGCTGTTCGATCAGAGAATTCCCAGCTTCACGGACTTAAAGCCCGGAGCGGAGACCTTCCATATCGTCACCCTGCCCATGGAGGCGGATATCCGCGCCTTCTGCGCCGCCGCCAGGGCCAAAAGCGCCGCCCAGACCGCCTTCCTGGACCAGGAGGACAGCCTGGACCTCATCTACTTCACCTGCCTTCCCTGGGTGGAGCTGACGGCCCTGACCAACGAGCGGAACTTCGACCCCGACGACGCCGTGCCCCGGATCGCCTGGGGAAAGTACGCCCAGGAGGGAGACCGAAAGGTCCTCCACATCTCCCTGGAGCTGAACCACCGCTTTGTGGACGGCCTCCACGTAGGGCGGTTCCACGAGGCGCTGGACGCTCTGATAGAAGCCCTGTAAAAAGAGGACCGGGAAGCTCTCCCGGTCCTCTCGTTTTAGGGCTTCTCTCCCCAGTACTGGACGCTCCATTGCCACACGTCCGACTGGAGGGTGCGGATTTTGAGTTCCCCGTCCTCTCCCCGGCCGAACCACACCGTCCCATTGGCGGCGGAGGCAAGATCCCCGCTTCCGTCCAGCACGGGCTCCGGGTCCGCCCGGAGGTCCGCCGCCAGGGTCCCCCGGCCATTGCCTCCGACGGTCTCGTCATAGCGCTCCAGAAACTCCTCCGGCGTACTGACGGTCCACTCGCCGCCGGGGGTTGTCACCTTGGCGGGATAGGCGAGGAGGTTCGCGATCTCCTCCCGTTTCCCGCCGTCGATGAGGTCCGCCAGGTCCAGAATAAACTCCCGGCCTTCGTCTGTAGAGAGGGACGCGTACAGGTCCTCTGCCCCGGTATCTCGGGTAACCACCCCACCCCCCAGGGCCCGGACGCTCCACTGGTCCGTCTGCAAGGTGAAGACGCGGATGGCCCCGTCCTCCACCAGGCCGAACCACACCGCTCCGTTGGCGGCGGAGGCCAGGCCGCTGCCGTCGCTGAACACATCCGAGGGAGCGGGCTCCCAGGCCATGTCCGCCGCCAGGGACAGGGCGCTTCCCCCAACGGTTTCATCGTAATAGGGCAGGAACTCCTCCGGCGAATTCACCGTGAAGGTCCCGGCGCCGACCTCCACCTGAGCGGGATAGACCAGAAGGCCCGCCACCTCTTCCTTCTTTCCGTCCTCAATCCGCTCCGCCAGCAGGAGAACAAAGTCCCGAGCCGCGTCGCTTTGGATCCCCGTCCGGGTGTACAGCGGATCCTCGGACTCCGAGGGAAGCGTCCCCAGGGGCTGGTTCTGGAGCTCCTCCATGTATCGGTCGTTGGCCGCCAGGATGGCGGGCCGGTCCGGCTCCTTGACCGGCGTCAGCGCGGAATAGCGGAAGCTGTCCGCCAGCTCCTCCAGCTCTTCCCGGCCGATGGCCCCGGAGGAAAAGGTGTCGTCCCCCTGCCGCCCCGTCAGCACGTTCACCAGAATAAAGCTGTCCCCCAGGTCCGCCAGGATGAGGGACCGGTTCCGGGCCCCCAGGCCCAGGGTGACCGAGGTCCCGTCGGCGGTTTGATAGCCCCACTCCTCAAAATCGCTGAGGTCCCCGATGTTCAGGGCCACGTCGTCAAAGGTCCCCTTGACGGAGCGGCTGAACTGGTACTCGATGGGCCCATAGCCCTTCAACTCCCCGGTCCCCAGCTCCGCGTCGCCGTCAAAGCGGAAGGTGCCGTTTTCGTAAATATAGCCGGAGTAGGGCGTTACGTTCTCCTGGAAGAAGCTTCCCACGGCGACGGGCCAGGTCTCCGGGAGCACCACTTCCATCCAGCTGTGGAGCTTCAAATCATACTTGGAGGCGATCTCCTCCAGCTTGTCGGCCATCTCCTGGGTGTAGACCAGGTAGTTCCCATAGCGGTCCTCAAAGCCCGTTGGCTCGTTGCCGATGGCGGAGACGATGGCCCCGTCCGGGTCATAGGTTTCCTGGAACGCCTCCCACTCCGCCAGGGCCCGGCTCTCCGGGGTATCCGACCAGCCGGAGAGGCTGACAAAGTCCCGGTACTCCTTTTCGCCGGGGATCACGACCCCGTTTTCGTCCGTTGCCGCCACGCCGCCCTTCTCCGGCAGCAGCACGTCCCTGAGGCCGAAGACGTTGGCCGCCACCGCCAGGGCGGACAGGGCCGCCAGCAGGGCCACCGCCGCCGCCAAGGTCACCAGCCATTTCAAGCTCTTTCCGCGTCTCATCATCGCATAATCCTCCCATCGGACTTCTCCGCTTCCCCGGACCTGGGAGAAGGTCTCCTGGTAAAATTCCCGGTTACTCATCCTGCCAGTCCTCCCCCAATCGTTCTCTCAGCCGCTTTCGCGCCCGGGCCAGCCGGGTGGTCACCGTGGAATCGCCCAGCTCCAGCAGCTCCCCGATCTCCCGGACGGTCAGCTCCTCATAGTAGAAGAGGTTCAGCACCGTCCGGTACTTTTCCGGCAGGGCCATGACCTCCCGGTACAGCGCCGCCTGCCGGGGCCTGTCAAAAACAGGCGTCTCCGGGACCTCCTCCCAGGAGACCCGGCGCTTCCGCCAGGGGCTTTTCAGCAGGTCCCGGCCATAGTTCACCGTCACCCGCAGCAGCCAGCGCCGCAGGTGCTCCTCGCTCTCGAAGGTCCCCCTGTGCCGGAACAGGCGCAGGAAAACCTCCTGGACGGCGTCCTCCGCGTCTTGGGGGCTCCCCAGGGCGTGGAGGGCGGTCCGGTAGACCATATTCTGATAGCGCCGGGCGGCGGCGTTGAAGCGGGCCTTGTCCATATGTCGTCCTCGATTTGTCGGGTTGGGTTGGGAGTACTCTCACTCATTGTACGACGGAGGAAGGGTCCTTGTCTCGGAATTTTGAAAATTTTGAAAAAATTCACCACGCCCCCCGAAGGGCATGGTACAATCAAACCCATCTCAAAACCTGAAACGGAGGCGTTTTTATGACCCTGGAGGAGGCCATGCGGGCCCGCCACACCGTCCGGCGGTACACGGACCGGAAGCTCCCCGAGGACGTTCTCGCCCGGCTGAACGAGCGTATCCAGAAAAACAACCAGGATTATGGCCTAACCATGAACCTGGTGACGGAGAACACGGAGGCCTTCGGTTCCGCCCTAAAGCTTTTCCTGGCCAAGGGGGTCCGGAACTACGTCGTCCTGGCGGGCCGGGACCGGCCCGGCCTGGACGAGGCCGTGGGGTACTGCGGGGCGGATATTATGCTCTTCGCCCAGACCCTGGGGCTCAACTCCTGGTGGGTGGGCGGGACCTACAGCCGGAAGGGCGTGGGCCGGAACGCCGCCCCGGAGGCGGAGAAAATCCTGGGCCTCATCGCCCTGGGCTACGG
>VSMY01000119.1 GCA_009773995.1 Oscillibacter sp.
CCGTCCCCCTGTCCTCCGCCCCATCCGGCGCCCCGCAGGGAGCGGTCCTGTGAGGGCGGCGCCCTCCAGCTGGCGGGACGGCGGGAAGGGACGCTGTGGAATCCGGGCAGCCGCCTGACCTGGAAAAAGCGGAGCCAGTCGGGAAAGACCATTCGCTGGGACGAGTGCGCTCCCGCCGAGATCTATCTGAGTCCGGGAAAGACTTACTCGGTCCAGTGTGCGCTGAATGTCCGCGCCGCGGCTCCGGCGAAGGGGACGGGAACCATTTTTCTCAAGCAGTCGCCCTGCGGCATGTTCACAGACGCGCTGCCGCTGTGTTTTCCGATGGAAGACCTGACCCGCTGTCCCCAGTCTGTGCATATGGCCGCTGTGCTGCATCCCTGCTCAGACTGCGGATGCGAGACATGCCTGTCCCTGGCGCTGGACGCCAAAAGCGCCTTGTGCGTGGAGGGCGCCGTTATGGATGTTGTAGAGCTGCCATAAGCGGGCCCGCAAATCAGACGGCGGAGTCCGAAGGAGGTGTTTACCCTGTGAATGCTGAACAGGGATTGGCCATAAAAGAACAGCTGGCAAACCCGGACAACTACGGAGAGAAGAGAACTGCGGACCAGATCCGGTATCTGGTCATCCACTACACCGGCAACGACGGAGACACGGCGGCGAATAACGCGGCCTACTATCAAAGAACCGTGGTACAGGCCAGCGCCCACTACTTTGTGGACGACACCACCATTTACCGTTCCGTGCCGGAGCTCTGCACGGCCTGGGCCGTAGGTGGAAAAAAATATGCCGACGCCGAAAAGACCGGCGGCGGGACCATGTATCAAATTGTCAGCAACGCAAACTCCATCAGCGTTGAGCTGTGCGACACGGTGCGGGATGGAACCTACCAGGCCACGGAGGCCACGCTGGAAAATGCGTTTGCCCTGTGCCGGGAGCTGATGGATAAGTATCATATCCCGCTGGAGAACGTTTACCGGCACTTTGATGTGACTGGGAAGCACTGCCCAGCCTATTTTGTGGACTCTGAGAAATGGGCGGAGTTTAAGAGGAGACTGGAGGTGTGGAAGACGATGGACAACAACCCGAGTCCTGCCTATAAGGAAGGCGTGGAATGGGCTCTGAAAGAGGGGATCCTCCTCGGAAATGAGGATGGGGATCTGATGCTCCGCCAGGGGCTGACACGGGAGCAGTTCTGCGCCATGCTGAAGCGGTGGAACGACCGGATGGAACGGGGAGCGCCGGAGGCGTCTTAAAGAGCCGGGGAAGCTTCCGCCGGCAGGAAAAAATCCGCCTGCTGTTCTCGGGTGTGCCGGGGGAAGTGTATTCAGGAAGGGGCTTTTGCCAAAATCAAGCTCCCGCCGGTTTTACCGGCGGGAGCTTTTTGGCGCGCGATCTCGGACAAAAGTCAAAGGGTAGTTCCGCTTCCCATGTTCGCATCCGTAGTCTTTCTGACTCCTTCCGCGTCCACCTTGCCCTCGGTAATGATGTAGGACACCACGGAAGCCACCGATACCACAGCGCCAGCTACGGAGCTGATGGTACTTTCGTCCAGCCCGAACACCATGGCCAGACCCGTGACGACGCCCGCCATAGCCGCCCAAAGCTTGCGGGAGCTCAGCTTTCGTTTCCAGTCAATCTGATTCATAATGTACCATTCCCCATGTCGTAAGATTCGCGGATGTTTTAAGCGCGTCTGCTTCCCTGGCAGGCGCGAAGAAGCCTGTGAACAGGATTTGCCCACCCCTCAGCCCTCTTCGTCATGCGCGGCCTGATTGAGGTGCTCTTCGATCCGGTTCATGGCTTCCGTAACCGGGCCGTTGCAGCCCTGCTCCTTTAAGCCCTTCAGACAGGCCAGCAGTCCATAACAGATCAGCGTCTGCTCCTTGCGGATGGACTTCAGCTCCTCCGCCTGTCTTCTGCTCCGCTGGACAAACTTGAAAAACCAAAGGATCACGCCGCCTATCACGCCCAGCGCGGACAGGAGCTCCGCCAGCATCACGACGGTATCCGCGCCAATGGTTACTTCCATACCTAGCTCTCCTCTCTAATGTCCGCGTGGGGCGCTGCTTTTCGGCGAACTGAAAGAGGTTTCATCAGCACGTTCAAGCGGCCGCCGGGGTCGGAGTGTTACGGCATGACATTGCTTGCCGCCGTTCCAGCCTATGATGGAAACGGAAATTTGGTTCCGGCCGGAACCTGCCGGGCGGCATGTTCAGGTCCCCGGCAATTTCCCGGCCGCTTTTCTAAGCTAAACGGCAGCGGTTCATGACTTGCTGTGCGAAATCCGTTCAGAAATCTTTTGTAGAATTTCGCGGCAGAGTATGGTATCCTAAATAAAACAGTCGGGGCCGCGCGGAGCGGCGATGCAGTGGGGGGGATTATCATGCTGCGCGTATTTTTAGCGGAGGACGAGAGCATCATCCGGGAGACCCTGCGGGACACGGTGCCCTGGGGCCAGTACGGCTACACCTTCGCCGGGGAGGCCGGGGACGGGGAGATGGCCCTGCCTCTCATCCGCCAGCTGAAACCGGACGTGCTCATCACCGACATCCGCATGCCCTTCATGGACGGTCTGGCCCTCAGCGAGCTGGTCCGGCGGGAGTTCCCGGAGATGAAGATCATCATCATCTCCGGCTACGACGACTTTGAGTATGCCCGGCAGGCCATCAGCATCGGCGTGGACCAGTACCTCTTAAAACCCATCACAAAGAAGGCCCTGCTGGATGTGCTGGAGGAGCTTAAAAAGAAGATCGAGGGCGAACGGGCCAACCGGAGCTACCTGGCCCAGTTCCACCGGGAGGCGGAGGAGTACGAGCAGTACACCCGCCGGGTCTTCTTTGAACGGGTGGTAGCCGGGCAGCTCTCCGTCCAGGAAATCTATGAGTCCGCGGCCAAGCTGGATATTGACCTCCGGGCCCAGTGCTATACCATCGCCTTTTTCTCCGTCCTGCCGGAGGCCTCCGGTTCGGCGGAAGTTTACTCCGAACCGGGAGCCCGCCTGCGGGACGCCCTGCTGGAGCATTTCCTGAAATACCCGGAATACGTCCTCCTGCGCTGGAACCTGACCACCTATGCCGTGCTCCTCAAGGGCGAGACCGCCCGAATGGAGGAGCTGGCCCGGCGCTGCGTGGAGACGGTGCGGAGCCAGTACGCCGCCTATGCCCCGGAGCAGAACTGGTATGTGGCCATCGGCCGCCCCACCCAGCGGCTCAGCACCCTGCCCGCCTGTTTTGAGGAGGTCTCCCGCCTCTGGGCCTACCGGCACATCCTGCCCCAGCAGCATGTGCTGACGGCGGACTCCGTCAGCTTCCTCACCGGCACCGGCGGCGGAAACAGCCAGCTGGACCGGCTGGACGCCGGCAAGGTGGACCCGGCCATCCTTTGGGGCGTGATGCAGAGCGCCAGCGCTCAGGAAATTCCCAGCTTCGCGGACGAATACATCCACAGCGTGGAAGAGGCCCTGGGGTCCAAGCCCTTCTGCCAGTACCTCATGCTTTCCGTTCGTTTTACGGCGGACCGCTTCGCCGCCTCCTTGGGCGTGGGACGGCAGGAGGCTTTCGCGCCCCTGACCTGCCTGGACCTGGTGGGGAGGAACGTGACGGCGGCGGACCTGAAGAGCTACTTCTCCGCCATTTTGCTGCGGATGGTGGAGCTGCGGGACCAGGCGTCCAGCAGCCAGTGCCGGAGCCTTCTCAAACAGGCGGTGGCCTACATCGACGGCCACTTCACCGAGGAATCCCTCTCCCTGAACCAGGTGGCCCGAGAGGTGAACATCTCCGCCAACTACCTCTCGGCGGTGTTCAGCCAGGAGATCGGGGCCACCTTCACCGAGTATGTTACCGGGAAACGGATGGACCGGGCCAAGGAGCTGCTTCGCACCACGGACAAGCGCTCCGGCGAGGTGGCGGCGGCGGTGGGCTATAAGGACCCCCATTATTTCAGCTTCCTGTTTAAAAAGACCCAGGGCTGTACGCCCCGGGATTACCGGGGAGGGGGGAAGCGCCCATGAGCCGCCCGGATTCCATCCAGAGCCGGATGCGCCGCATGGTGGTGGTGTCCTGCGGCTTCATGGCGGCGGTGCTGGCGGTGACGCTGGCACTGGCGCTGGTTTATAACAGCCAGTATAAAAACCTTCTCTACAATGTGACCACCGCCTCGGAATTCAACCAGGATTTCAAGGAAAACATCGACCTCAAGATGTATTATTACGTCATCGAAAGCCGGTATTCCGAGGGCCTTCCCATCCAGGAGGTCCAGGACGCCCAGGCCCTGGCGAAGGACCTGCTGGACAGCACCAGCCAGAAGGACAGCCTCCAGGCCGTCACCAGCGTGCTGGACCTGTGCGAAAATCTGGAGGAGAAGATCTATCAGATTGAGCAGACCCGAAGCTATGACAGCCGGCAGATACAGCTGGAAAACAACATCTACGTCCTCACCGCCCTGATTCAGGAGTATATGTACAACTACCTCTACTGCGAGTCGGTGCAGCTGAACCTGCTCCAGCAGCAGATTTCCCGGCAGATGGCGGCGGAAATTCTGCTGGTGCTGTTCCTGTCCGCCGTATTGATCGCGCTGCTGGTCCGCTACAGCGTTCGGCTGAGCCGTTCCGTGGCCCAGCCGGTGGTGGACCTGAGCCGGCGGGCGGAGGACGTCATCGGAGGAGACCTGACGGTCCGGGAGCCGGTTCGCTCGGAGACCTATGAGATTCGGACCCTCAGCGAGGGCATGGAGCAGATGATCGCCCGGCTCAACGCCCAAATTCAGGAGACGACTCAAAAACAGGCCAGCCTCCGCAAGGCGGAGCTGGCGCTGCTTCAGGCCCAAATCAATCCCCATTTTCTGTACAATACCATGGATACCATTATCTGGCTCATTGAGGCGGACCGGTCCCAGGCGGCGGTGGAGATGGTCTCCGACCTCTCCAACTTCTTCCGCCACTCCCTCAGCCGGGGGGAGGACGTCATCACCCTGGGGGAGGAGGAGGAGCATGTCCGCAGCTATCTTCAAATCCAGCAGGCCCGCTACAAGGACATTCTGGACTATACTATCCAAATGGATCCCGCCCTGCGGGAGACGCGCCTGCCCAAGCTGACCCTACAGCCCTTGGTGGAAAACGCCCTGTACCATGGCATCAAGCGCAAGCGGGGCAGGGGCTGCATCTACATCACCAGCCGAGTAGAGGGGGCGGACGTGCTTCTCCAGATCACGGACGACGGCGCGGGCATGGCCCCGGAGCGGCTGGAGGAGCTGAACCGGGCGATTGAGAAGGGAGAACGGGTGGGCTTCGGCCTGGTGACCGTTCACGAGCGGCTGCGGCTGCTGTTCGGCCCGCCCTATGGGCTGACGCTCTCCAGCCGGGAGGGCGCGGGGACCACCGTGACGGTGCGGGTCCCCTGCCGGGGAAAGGAGGAACGGGAAGCATGAAACGCGCGTTCCCGGCGGCGCTGCTGGCTTTGAGCCTCGTGTTTGGCTCCGCCTGCGGAGCCGGGACGAATCTTCAAGGAGATTCGTCCAATGAGGACCTGACGGTCATCGGCATGTGCCAGGTGGGGGCGGAGTCCGACTGGCGGGTGGCGAATTCCGAGTCAATGAAGGCGGTGTTTACCGAGGAAAGCGGTTACCGTCTCCTGTTTGAGGACGCCCGGCAGAAACAGGAAAACCAGATTACCGCCATCCGAAAATTCATTCAGCAGCAGGTGGACTATATCGTCCTGATGCCCATCAGCGAAAGCGGCTGGGACTCCGTGCTCCAAGAGGCGAAGGAGGCGGAGATCCCCGTCATTTTAGTAGACCGCATGGCGGACGTGGGGGACGAGAGCCTCTATGCCGCCCACATTGGATCCGACTTTTTGAAGGAGGGGAGGCAGGCCGCCGCCTGGATGGAAAACGCCTTTCGGGAGGCGGAGGGCCCCGTCCGCATCATTCATGTTCAGGGGACCTTGGGCTCCACCGCCCAGCTTGGCCGCACGGCGGCGCTGGAAGAGGCGGTGGAGGCTCACGAGAATTGGGAATTGCTGACCCAGCTGGACGGGGATTTTACCCAGGCCAAGACCTATGAGGTCATGACGGAATACCTTTCCTCCCTGCCGGGGAGAGGAGATATCGACGTGGTCTACTGTGAGAACGACAACATTGCCTTTGGAGCCCTCCAGGCCCTGGAGGAACGGGGATATGTCTGTGGCCGGGAGGGCGTGAGCGTCATCACCTTCGACGCCACCCGGGGAGCTCTGGTGGAGTGCCTGAACGGAAGGATCGCCCTGGCGGTGGAGTGCAACCCCCTTCTGGGCCCGCTGGTGGAGACGGTGATCCAGGACATGGAGGCGGGCCGGACGCCGGAAAAGCATGCTTATGTGGAGGAACAGATCTTCACCGCGGAGAACCTGACAAAGGCGCTGATAGAGAGCCGGGAATACTGAGAAACGGCCGGGAACGGATGCTGCCATCCGTTCCCGGCCGTTTTGTCCGATCACCCGCTGTTTCGCACGACCAGCTCCCATTCCAGGGATTTCGAGCGGGCCGCCTCGCCCAGCAGAAGGCCGATCATCTGTTCCGCCGCCACCCGGCCCATGCGGCTGCGGTGGCTGAGGGAGGTGATGGGCACGGGGCCCAGCTGGCTCAGATAGCTGTTGTCGAAGCTGACCACCGCCACCTCCTCCGGCACCCGGCGGCCCGCCTCCAGCAGGGCTTGGATCAGGTGATAGGCAATTTCATCGTTGTAGCAGATCACCGCCGTAGCATCCTCCAGCCGCTTCTGGAGAAAATTGGTCAGCAAGCGCCCGTCCTTCTTCTCCAGGAGGTGGCGGCGGTCCTCGGTATCGTACCAGGCGAAACGCCCGTCCTGAATGGACAGCCCCGCGTCCCGGAGGGCGGAGACGGCTCCATGGTAACGCTGAGGACCCTGCACGTCGTCGCTTTTAAAAATCCCGGCGATTTCCCGGTGACCCCGTCCCGCCAGGTAGCGGGCCAGCTGATAGCCGCCGCCGTAATTGTCGTCCGCCACACAGGGGACCCGTTCCAGTCCGGCATAAGCGCCGTGGAGGAAGACGATGGGCGCGCCCGTCTGGAGAAGACGCTGGTAGAGGTCGGCGTTCGGAGTGGGCAGGGCGGTTTTGGAGCCCTCTACCAGAAGGCCGCTCACCGGCTCTTCCAGCAGACGGAGGAGGATTTCCCGCTCCGTGCTGACCCGGTTTTCCGTGGCGTAGACGGCGGTAGAGTAGCCTTGGCGGGAGAAGACGTCCGAGGCGTCGTGGAGAATGGCGGGGAAGATGTAATCGTCCAGAAAGGAGGTTACCACAGCGATCTGCCGGGGCGCCGCCCCAGGGAGGAGGCCGGTGGCGTAGGAGCCGCTGCCCTGCCGCCGTTGGATCAGTCCCTCCTCCTCCAGAA
>VSMY01000012.1 GCA_009773995.1 Oscillibacter sp.
GCGTACCTGGGCGGCCCTGGCCTTTCTGGCCGCCGCCGGGACGGCGGCCCTGGCGGAGGGGAACCCGCTGCCCCTGCTGCCCGAGGCGGCGGCGGGAACCGCCCTCTTCCTGGCAATGCCCAGGCGGTTCGTGGCGGGGAAGCGGATCCGGCCCGCCATTCCCCCGGCGGAGAAGAGAGAGCGGGGAGAGGACCCCGCCCCCTGGCGGCGGCGGCTGGACCGGGCGGCGGCGGCCCTCCGGGACCTGTACGACAGCATCGGCCGCGCCGCGCCCCCCGCGGCGGACGAGAACCCCGCCATCGTCTTCGACCGCTCCGCCGAAAAGGTCTGCCGGGGCTGCGCCCTGTGCGAGCTCTGCTGGCAGAAGGACTACACCGGCACCTTCAACGCCATGAACGACGCCACCCCTTACTTACTGGAGCGGGGCCGGGCCCTGACCAAGGACTTCCCGGACTACTTCACCGGCCGGTGCGTCCACCTGCCGGACCTTCTGGCCGCCATCAACGGCGAGCTCTCCGCCTTCCTCCTCCGGCGGCAGTACCGGCGGCAGCTGGAGGAAACCCGCCGCAGCGCCCGCGGCCAGTACGCCCAGCTTTCGGAGCTCTTAACCGCCACCGCCGCCGGGCTGGAGGCCGCCGCCCCCGCCATGGCGGCGGAGTCCCCCTGCCGGGTGGGGGCCGCCCTCCGGCCCAAGGAGGGGGAGACCGTCTGCGGGGACACCGTGGCCTCCTTCCGGACGGACCGGGGCCTCTGGTGCCTCCTGCTGGCGGACGGCATGGGCAGCGGCGAGCCCGCCCGGAAGGAATCCGCCCTCATCTGCCGCCTGCTCCAGCAGTTTTTGGAGGCCGGGGTGTCCCCGGAGGCGGCGCTGAAAACCCTGAACTCCGCCATGAGCCTCCGGGGAGCGGACAGCGGGGCCTTTACCACCGTGGACCTGTGCGTCTACGACCCAGGGGCCAGGGAGGCAGCCTTCTACAAGTGCGGCGCGGCCCCCAGCTATCTGAAACGGGGCGGCGTAGTCCGGCGGGTCACCGGGGCCAGCCTCCCGGTGGGGCTCCAGGGCCCGCCGCCGGATGTGACGAAGGCTCCCCTGACTCCCGGCGGCTTCGCCGTCATGATCAGCGACGGCGTGGCGGACCCGGCGGAGGACGAGTGGCTCATGAACCTCCTGGCGGGCTGGATCGGGGACGATCCCCAGGACCTGGCGGGGCTCATCCTGGCGGAGAGCGTCCGCCGGGAGCGGCTCCGGGACGACTGCGGGGTCCAGGTGCTGTACTGCCCGGAAACAAAAGCGAGAGAGGTGTGAGCCTCTCTCGCTTTTTTGCTGTCCCCCCTAAGAGAGGGGTACTCGTCCGTCCGGACAGGGAAGTTTTTCCGGCCCTTCGGGCTGGGGAGATTGGAGCTCAGCGATGGCTGGGCAATGCACCCCCCATTCTCTCTTTTGCGAAAAGAGAGAATGCGCCGTGCACGGTGGAAGAGAGAAAACGGGGGCGCGGCTGGAGTACAGACTGCTTGACACGCAAGTCTTCAGTCCGCGGCGTGGTGCGAGCGGGGGTTTGGATATCATCGAATGGACCGCTCTCCTCTTTCCGCTGCCGCTGCCCTGGCGCAAGTCGATGGCACCGAAGAATGGCGGCCAGCGAAGCGTCGCTGCCTTGGCACGCACCGAAAGAGAAGTCGTTAGCCGCAGTTCTGAAGCAAGCGCCGGGTTAGCGGCAGCGAGGACAGGAGGTCAGTCCTTGCATCAACCACCAAAACCCCCGCCCGCACCACGCCGCGGGCTGGAGACATGCACAAAAGACGGAGGCACGCCTTGCGCGTCCCCCGTCTTTCGTCCCCCCGCGGGGGCGTACTTCCTTTTCTCTTTTGGACCGTGCACGGCCCGTTTTCTCTTTTCCTTCTGGCAAGGAAAAGAGAAAATGGGGGGTGCAATGAACCAGCCATCATCATGGCTGTAATCCCCCCCGCCCGTCAGGGCGAGTATCACTCCCCCTCCAGGGGGAACGTCACAATAGCCGTAAACAAATCCGCCACCGTCTCCACCCGGAATTCCCCGCCGCAGGCCTCGGTAAAGCTCTTGGCGATGCTGAGCCCCAGGCCGCTGCCCCCGTCGGTGCGGCTGGCGTCCCCCCGGACGAACCGGGCGGTGAAGTCCACCCCCTCGGGCAGCTCCGTCCGGCTGGTGTTGCGGACGCTGACCTCCGCCTGTCCGGGGGCCTCCTCCGTCCCCTCCGCCGTTTTCAGCGTCAGGTACACCCGGCTGCCCTCCAGGGCGTAGCGCAGGGCGTTGTCGATGAGATTCTGGAAAACCCGGTAGAGCCGCTTGCCGTCGGCGGTAATCAGGACGGGCTCCTGGGGGAGCTCGATTTTAAAGCCCAGGGCGCTCTCCCGGATGGGCCCGTCCATATCCGCCAGGGTCTGGCGGAGGAGCTTGGCAAGGTCCAGCCGTTCCAGATGGACGGGCAGCTGGTCCGCCGCCGCCTTGCTGATGTCGAAGACGTCCTCCACCATGGTTTTCAGCCGCTGGGCTTTCTCGTCGATGATCTTGGCATAGTCCGCCGCCGCCGGGGGCAGGTCCTCCTCCTGCCGGAGGAGCTCCGCGTAGGAGAGGATGGAGGTCAGGGGGGTCTTCAAATCGTGGGACACGTTGGAGACCAGCTCCACCTTCATCCGCTCGCTGCGGGTCTGCTCCTCCAGGGCGGCCCGCATCCCGGCCTGAATGTCGTTCAGGCTCTCCGCCGTCTGCCGGAGATCCGCGTCCTCCGGGAGCTTCAGGGGCCTCTCCAGGTCCCCGGCCCGGACGGCCTCCACCTGGTCCGCCAGGGCGGCGACGTCTCTCGCCAGGCCCCGGCTCCGCCAGGCCCGGAGGAACAGGGCCAGCAGCGGAATTGCCAGCAGCCCCAGGGGAAGCTGAACGAACAGCATGAACCCGTTGATTTGGATGAAGACGCTTCCGAAATCAAGCACATGTTCAAACAGCATGTGATAGAAGAACAAGAACCAGTTGACCGCCTCCGCCAGGAGCAGGAGGCCAAGGGCCAGCAGCCCCGCCGTGTGGACACGGCTGATTCGCTTCTCAACGGGCCGCTTCAGGTCCCTTGCCCGGAGACTCCGAAAGAGGCCGCCAAGGAGGGACCTCCGGCCCTCCTGGGGATTGTGCTTGTGGTCGTTGTGAATCAGCCAGCAGAGCCAGAAGAAGGCCATCGCCCCCGGCAGGTTCATGGTCACGAAGCGCAGGACGGCCATGCCCCAGGCGGCGAAGGAATAGCCGCCCTCCCAGCCGCAGCCGTCGTAGCTGTAAAGAAGGTCATAGACAATATCCAAATTCAAAAGCCCCGGCAGGAAGGCCCACACGGCGCAGATCGCCGCCAGCAGGAACCGGACCTCCGTCCAGACGCGAGCAGTCCAGGAGGCGATTTTCCGGTTTACCGGCTCCGTGGACTTCCGCAGGAAGAGCCACGCCGCCATCCAAAGAAGGCCGCAGCCGAACAGCGCCGCCTGGGTCCGGTAAAAGCTCCGGGATATCTCCACCTGCTGGGCGATGTTGTAGAAGGCGCTGTTGTAATAGGTCCCCCCGTTTTTGTAGTCCACGCCGTAGTACCGCTCCGGGCTCCGCCGGACGGCCATGACCACCTTCACACCCTCCAAGTCCTTACTGACGGGGAAGTTGTCGTAGCCGGGGACAAACCACTGGGACTCGTCGTTGTACAGGCCGTTTCCGTACACGTCCAGGGCCTTGCCGTCCTTGAAGATGGAAACCTTGCCGTCCACAAACTGGAGGTAGAAGTTATAGCCCTCCACGGACCGGGCCAGGAGTTTGTCCAGGCCGCTGCCCATGTTGCTGTAGATCTTCCCGTCCTTTACCTCTCCCGTTCGGATGTAGTAGAGGACGTTCTTGTCGTTCCGGTAGGACTCGTCCGGCTCCCGGTCCTCCTCCGGCTCATTCCTGGCCGGTTCGGACTCGGAGGAATCGGGTTCCGCAAGCCCCCGGTCCACCACCACGGCCTCAGTCATCGGGTAAAAGCCCCACCAGGCCCTGGTGGCCTCCTCCTGGACCACGACGGCGTCACCGTAGTAATCCGTCCAATAGGCGTTATCATAGAAGTCCACGGTTCCCCCGGCCCCGATGGTCAGAAACTCCCGGAGATACCGGGAGACCTGGTCCCGAAAGGCGCCGGTATTCTGCCAGTCCGTCACCCGGAGGGGCGCCACGTCCCGCTCCCAGGCGATCCGGTTCCCCACGGCTCCCAGGCTGGAGAGAACCAGGATCACACCTAAGAAGAAGGCCAGGAAGCCCGCCAGGGCCCGGACCCGCCCGTCTTTGGGCCGGTACTCCCGCTTCTCCTCAGTGTTGTTCCATTTTGTATCCAATGCCCCACACCACCTTAATATAATCTGGCTCCTTGGGATTCAGCTCGATCTTCTCCCGAATGCGGCGGATGTGGATCATCACCGTGTTCTCACAGAGGTAGGCGTCCTCGTTCCACACCCGGCGGTAAATCTCCTCGGCGGGGAACACCTGACCGGGGTGCCGGATGAGCAGGTCCAGGATCTTGGTCTCCGTGGGGGTCAGCCGCACCTCGTCCCCGTCGGCCCGGAGGGTCCGCCCGGCGGGGTCGTAGGTCAGCCGCCCGTTGACGATGAGGCCCTGCCGCCCCTCGGCGTTCACGTCCCCCAGGGACGTGTACCGCCGGAGCTGGCTCCGCACCCGGGCGGCCAGCTCCTGGGGGTTATAGGGCTTGGTGACGTAGTCGTCGGCCCCCATGGAGAGCCCCAGGATCTTGTCCGTGTCCTCGCTTTTGGCGGAGAGGACGATCACCGGCAGGTTCCGCTTCTCCCGAATGCGCAGCAGGGCCGAGAGGCCGTCCAGCTTGGGCATCATCACGTCGATGAGGATGAGCTTGACGGCGGGGTCCAGGCACGCGTCCAGGGCCTGGAGGCCGTCGTAGGCTTTGCGGACCTGATAGCCCTCCCGTTCCAGGGTGATGGCGATGGCGTTCACGATCTCCGGGTCGTCGTCCACAACTAAGATGCATTCCTTCATATCGGGTTTCCTCCCTTGAGCTGCTTACAGGATACCAGGCAAATCTTACAGGCGGCCTGACAAAAATCTTACGATTTTCTTACGATTAAAAAAGGCGGGGAAGCTCCCCGCCTTTCCACTATGTCAGTCCTCCAGGGCCTTTTGCAAATTGTAAATGACCTTGTCCAGCTTTTCCTGATGTGCCGCCGGGTCCTTTTCTTTTTTCACTTCCTGCATGCTGTCCAGCACAAATCGGATAAAAGCTTTGAATTGGCTGTCCGTCATTCCCATGCTGAAACGCTCCTTTCCTGGCCGGGATGGTTCTATTTTACCGTAAAAGCCCCCAAAGGTCAAGGCTTCCCCCGTCCCTATTTTTTCAGCGGCATGGCAAACACAAACCGGGTCCCCTCCCGGCCGCTCTCGGCCCTCAGGGTCCCCTTGTGCTCCTGGGCGATGACGGCGGCGATGCTCAAGCCCAGCCCAAAGCCGCTCTTCTCCCCCCGGGAGGCGTCCGCCCGGTAGAACCGCTCGAAGAGCCGCCCCAGCTGCTCCGCCGGGATGGGCTCCCCAGGGTTGGAGACCGTCAGCCGGGCCTGGCGGTCCGCCTTCTCCAGGGTCAGGGCGATGGTCCCCCCCTCCGCGCCGTACTTCACGGCGTTGTCCAGCAGAATGGAGATGAGACGCCGCAGCCTGTCCCCGTCCCCCAGGACGCGGACCTCCTCCGCCACCCGGTACTCCAAGGGCTTTCCCGCCTCAAAAGCCACCGGCTCAAAGGCCAGGGCGCAGTCCTCCGCCAGGTCCGACAGGGAGACCTCCGCCAGGACAGGGAGCTGGGTCAGATTGTCCGCCCGTGCCAGGGTCAGCATCTCCTCCACCAGGCGCTTCATCTGGTGGGACTCGGACAAAATGTTGTCCGTCCACCGGGCGGGCCGCTCCTCCAGGGGCAGGGCGGAGAGGAGCTCCGCGTTGGAGAGAATCACCGTCAGCGGCGTTTTCAGCTCGTGAGAGGCGTCGGAGAGGAACTGCCTCTGCTGCCGCCAGGCCCGCTCCACCGGGTTTGTCGCCCACCGGGCCAGGATCGCCGAGACCCCCAGCAGCAGCAGAAAGGCCGCCAGGACGATGCGCAGATAGGACCCCATCATCTCCCGGAGCATGGCCCGTTCCATGGACATGTCCACAAAGGCTATCCTCTGGTAGAGCCCGTTGTCCCGCCGGAGGTAGCGGAGGCTGTAGCTCTGGATCACGCCCTCCGGCGGCTCCTGGCCCAGGCAGTCCTCCAAAATGGCGGTGAGCTCCGCCGTGTCCTCCAGAGCGGCGTAGGTGCCGCCGGTGACGTAGGCGGTGTAGGTCCCCCCGCCGCCGGGCCAGACGCTGACGGTGAAATAGGGCAGCAGCACCTTGTCCCCGCCGATCTCCACGCCGATCTCCGGCTTCCGGCCGCCGGGCTCCTCCTGAATGACCCGGTGGAGCACCTCCCGGCTCAGGTCCTCCACATTCCCCCGGAGGGCGGCGAAGATGGCGAAGCACACCACCGCCAGCACGGCGGTGACCATGGCCATGCAGACGGCCACAAATTTCAGCCGTAGCTTTCGGATCAAGGCCCCCTCACTCCTTGTTGATAAGTTTGTGGATATTGTGAAAAACTTCCAGAAAGCAGAAATCAAAATAGGAGGAAGTCACAGTTGACGAAACGGGTGTTTCAGCCCTCCTCCAGGCAGTAGCCCACCATGCGGATGGTCCGGATGCGGACCTTCGCGCCGATGTGGGCCAGCTTCTTGCGGAGGAAGGAGATGTAGACCTCCACGTTGTTGTCCTCCGCGTCGGACTCGTAGCCCCAGATCTTCAATAGCAGGGACTCCTTGGTCAGCACCAGGTTCCGGTTCAGCATCAAAAGCTCGCAGATGTCAAACTCCTTCCGGCTCAGCCGTACGGACTTCTCCCCGCAGGAGAGGGTAAAGCTGCTCTTGTCCAGCCGCACGCCGCCGAACTCCAGGGCCTCCGGGTCCCGCAGCTCCGGCTGCCGCCGGGTCAGGGCCCGGACGCAGGCCAGCAGCTCCTTGGGGTCGAAGGGCTTGGTCAGATAGTAGTCCGCCCCCCGGTCCAGGCCCTCCACCTTGTCCGAGACCTCGGACCGGGCGGTGAGCATCAGCACCGGGACGGCGTTCCCCGCCTCCCGGAGGCGGCGGAGCACCGTGAAGCCGTCCAGCTTCGGGAGCATCACGTCCAGCAGGATCACGTCGTAAATGCCCGTCAGGGCCTCGTCCAGGCCGGACTCGCCGTCGTGGCGCACGTCGGCGGTGTAGCCGCTGAGCTCCAGCAGGTCCTGGAGCGTGGCGGCCAGCCGCGCCTCGTCTTCAATTACCAGCACCCGCATGGGCGTTCCTCCTTATTCCGCGTCTTGGGTCCCCTCCTGGCTCTCCGCCGGGGCGGGCTCCTGCACCACGCCCCGCATGCCCGCCACGGAGATGGTCATCACCGCGTCGATGCTGTCGGTGCCCAGGGCATAGATGGCCCCGTCCTCCAGCCGGACATAGCGCCCGGACTGGTCGGGCATCCGGGCCCCCACGGAGAGGGTGAAGGTCTGATCCGCCCCGTTCTCGGCGTACTCCACCTTTAAAATCGCGTCGGCGGGGTGGAAGCCGCAGATCTCCGCCGCCTCCTCGCTGGGGAAATAGTCCACGCACTTGGCCATGGACATGGCGGCCAGGTCGTGGAGCAGGTCCTGCATCAGGGGGGCGGCGGTGACGTTGTCGCTGCCCTCGAACCAGAGGGCGGGCTGGTCCTCCCCGCCGGAACGCCGGGCGTTGAGGCTGACCGCGGGCCGTTCCGGCTCCTCCTCGGGCGCTTCCGGCTCTCCGGCCTCCTCTTCCCCCTCTTCCGCGCCGCCCTCCTCCGCCGGCTCCGGTGTCGGAACGGGGCCCTGGATGGTAATGGCCCGGAGGTTCCCCTCGCTCAGGTCCGGCAGCTCCGGCAGGACGCACATGTCGTAGATCGGGGTCTGCATCAGCTTCACCAGGGTGTCCGCCACGATGTAGACCGTGGACTCGTCCCCATTCATGCACATGTAGTAGCTGTCCCCGTCGGTAGTGGCCTTGCCGAAGGCCAGGGTCTGCTCCTTCTCCCCCGCCGAGGCGGTGAGGGTGGCCGAGGGCGTGTCCAGGCCATGCTCCGACTTGTCCTCCCCGGCGGGAAGGACCTGCTGGAATTTCAGGGAGGACAGGGTCTCCAGAATGGAGGTCACCGTGTCGTCCTTCAAGGGGAAGTCCGGCCCGTCGGCCCAGATCCACTTCCCAGCCTCATCCAGGGCGAAGGAGAGGGTGGCCGAGCCGTTGTACCAGCGCAGGGCGGTATAGGCTCCGGGATCCACCGGAGTTCCATCCGCGGAAAGGCCCGCGGCCGCGGTCTTTTCCGCCAAAGCCTCCTCCCGTCCCTCCCGGTAAATCATGCCGAAGACGACAAGCAGAGCCAGGAACAAGGCCCCGGCGATGCTCAGCAGTATGGTGACGGTCCGTCTTTCTTTCCAGGTCATGAAAGGTCCTCCTATATCCGGCCCGGCGGCACGCCGCCGGGAAGTGGCCAAAGGTCGTTTACAGGAAGCCATTATATCCCATGGGCCCCGTATTTGTCAATTTTACGGCCCCAGGCTGAAAGCCTCCTGAAAAAAATTGGTCCAAGATTCACAGTTTATTTATAAAAAATCCAGATTGATTTCAAATTTCCCGGGTATGCTAAAACCATCCTCTGCGGAGGAGACACGATTTCCTCTCTTTCTGTTTCTTTTCCCTCTTTGCAGCCGGCGGCGGGTTTTCCCGTCCGCCGGATTTTTTTGCGCCGGTTAATCGGTTTCCTGCCACGAAGAACCTCTTGCATTATAACGGGACCTCCGCTATAATAAGCTTGAGCCGGAATGGTTACTTGTTTCACAAAGAACAGGCGGGGCGCGCCGCCTGAAAAATAGGAGGAAACTGCTATGAGAGGTGTACACAGCGCGGTTGACGACATCCGCCGCACCGTATTCAAAGAGGTGGCCAAGCTGGCCTTTGAAGGCGGAGACCCCCGTCTGCTGGACCAGATCCCCCTGAAGATGATCCAGGGCGAGGTGGCCCATCACCGGGCGGACGTCTTCCTGGAGCGGGCCATCGTGGAGGAACGGGTCCGCCTGGCCCTGGGCCTGAACATCCGCTACGCCGGGGAGACCATCCCCGTCAGCGAGGACCTGGCCTCCGCGGAGAAGTCCCAGAAGCACTTCCAGAACCCCCTGGTGAACATCATCCCCTTCGCCTGCAACGCCTGCCCCCCCAAGCAGCTGCGCATCACGGACAACTGCCAGGGCTGCATCTCCCACCCCTGCATGAACGTCTGCCCGAAAGACGCCATCTACATGGACAAAGACAAGCACTGCCACATCGACCAGGAAAAATGCATCAAATGCGGCAAGTGCTTCAACCAGTGCCCCTACCGGGCCATCAGCAAAATTGAGCGGCCCTGCGCCGCCGCCTGCGGCATGGACGCCATCAAGTCCGACGAGCTGGGCCGGGCCCAGATTGACTACGACAAATGCGTCTCCTGCGGCATGTGCCTGGTAAACTGCCCCTTCGGCGCCATCGCCGACAAGAGCCAGATCTACCAGGTCTGCCAGGCTTTGCAGAAGGGCGAAAAGGTGGTGGCCTGCGTGGCCCCGGCCTTCGTGGGCCAGTTCGGCAAGGACGCCACCCCCGCCAAGCTCCACGCCGCCATGAAGGTGCTGGGCTTCTACGACGTGGTGGAGGTAGCCATCGGCGCGGACCTGTGCACCGTGGAGGAGGCCCACGACTTCCTGGAGGAAGTCCCCGCCAAGCAGCCCTGGATGGGCACCTCCTGCTGCCCCGCCTGGAGCGTCATGGCCAAGAAGCTCTACCCCGAGTTCGCGGACTACATCTCCATGGCCCTGACTCCCATGGTCATCACCGCCCGGATGGTGAAGAAGGACCACCCGGACGTGAAAGTGGTCTTCATCGGGCCCTGCTCCGCCAAGAAGCTGGAGGCCAACCGGCGGACCATCCGGTCCGACGTGGACTTTGTGCTCACCTTCGAGGAGATGCTGGGCATCTTCGACGCGGCGGACATCGACTTTGCCAAGCTCCAGGCCAACCCGGAGGACGAGATGGACGAGGGCACCGGCATGGGCCGGGGCTTCGCCGTGGGTGGGGGTGTGGCCGCCGCCGTGGTGGAGGCCGTGAAGCACATCGACCCGGACCGGAAAATTCAAATTGAATACGGCGACGGACTGAAGAACTGCCGGAAGATGCTGGCCATGGCC
Organism: Oscillibacter sp.; assembly: GCA_009773995.1. Taxonomy (GTDB): domain Bacteria; phylum Bacillota; class Clostridia; order Oscillospirales; family Oscillospiraceae; genus Oscillibacter. The sequence goes on from VSMY01000012.1 coordinate 10,323, forward strand.
AAGGCGGGCAAGCGGGACGGCTATCTGCTGGAGGGCATGGGCTGCCCCGGCGGCTGCGTGGCCGGCGCGGGCACCATCGCCCCCATCCGGGACAGCATGATGACCGTGGAGAAGTTCAAAAACGCCGCCCCCTCCATGAGCTGCACCGAGAGCCCCTATCTGGACCGGCTGGAGGAAGTGGAGCAGAAGTACGAGATTACCCCCCACGACTGAGTTTTTAGGAGACGGCCCGCACAGGGGTGCGGGCCGTCTCCTGCTGTTCCCCGAATTTTAAATAAACCGTGAATTTCCATCAAATTTTCGATTTGTGGCATTTGCAACTAGCGGTATTTCTCAGAACCTGATATACTCATGTTACTGCAAAGAAAGCACCGAATTACATAAAATTTCTAAGGAGGAATCTTATTATGAAAAAGTGGGTCTGCCCTGTCTGCGGTTATGTTCACGAGGGTGACGTGCCCCCCGAGAAGTGCCCCCAGTGCGGCGTTCCCGGCGCGAAGTTCAAGGAGCAGGGCGCCGACATGACCTGGGCCGCCGAGCATGTGGTGGGCGTGGGCAAGACCTTCGGCGCGGACGTCCCCGCCGAGGTCCAGAAGGAAATCATTGACGGGCTGAACGCCAACTTCACCGGCGAGTGCACCGAGGTGGGCATGTACCTGGCCATGGCCCGCGTGGCCCATCGCGAGGGCTATCCCGAGATTGGCCTGTACTGGGAGAAGGCCGCCTATGAGGAGGCCGAGCACGCCGCCAAGTTCGCCGAGCTCCTGGGCGACGTGGTGACCACCAGCACCAAGAAGAACCTGGAAATGCGGGTTGAGGCCGAAAACGGCGCCACCGCCGGCAAGTTCGCCCTGGCGAAGCTGGCCAAGCAGTACAACCTGGACGCCATCCACGACACCGTCCACGAGATGGCCCGGGACGAGGCCCGTCACGGCAAAGCCTTCAAGGGCCTGCTGGAGCGGTTCTTCAAGTAAGGGTCCATTTTTAGACAGGAGGAATTTCTGTGGATAAGTACGTATGCCCCTGCGGCTATGTCTATGACCCCGCCGTGGGAGACCCCGACAACGGCGTGGCCCCCGGCACTCCCTGGGACCAGGTCCCCGAAAGCTGGGTCTGCCCCATCTGCGAGATGGGCAAGGACGTGTTCGAGAAGGAATAAGCGCCGCATTCATCGCAGCCGCATAACCGGAGGGGAACGGGAAAGCCCGTTTCCCTCCTTTTCGCGCGCTTCTCCTTTTGTTTTTTATTTGACGATTTCCAAAAATCGGAGTATAATAAAAGGGACCGGAAAGGAGGTCCCGCTATGAAGACCATCATCACCATCGGAAGGCAGTTCGGCAGCGGCGGCAAGGAAGTCGGCATCCGCGTGGCCAAGGAGCTGGGCATTCCCTTTTATGATAAGGAAATTCTTCAGGAGGCGGCCAAAAAGAGCGGCCTGTGCGAGAAAATCCTGGAGAATTTCGACGAGCGTCCCAAAAGCCTGCTCTACTCCATCGCCATGGATTCCTACATGTTCGCCCTGCCCGGCACCGGCGCGGGCGAGTCCCTGGAGCAGCAGGTCTACCTGGCTACCTTCAACACCATCCGCCGCATCGCCGAGGAAGGCCCCTGCGTCATCATCGGCCGCTGCGCGGACTATGCCCTGGCCAACAACCCCGACCATTTCAGCGTCTTCATCCACGCCCCCCTGGAGGACCGGATCCGCCGGGTGGCCCGGCGGCAGAACCTGTCCCCCGAAAAGGCCAGGACCCTGATCAGCAAGACCGACAAGCGCCGGGCCTCCTATTATGAGTATTACTCCTCCCAGCGCTGGGGAGCCGTGGACAGCTATGATTTCTGCGTCAACAGCAGCTTTCTGGGGCTCAGCGGCACGGTGGAGCTCATCCGCGCCATGGTGGACCACAAGGAGCATCCCGTCCCCAGCCCCACAGAGGCCGATCCCACTCAGAAATAGAAAGCCGCCCGGCGGTTCTCAAGGACCGCCGGGCGGTCTCCCGTTCGGGGAGGCGGGTCAAATTTTGCCCTCCTTCCGCCCCAGAAAAATATTTTCCAATTTTGTCAAGTTAGCCCTTCCTTCTTTCGGAAATGTTTGATATAATGACCCTCTAGTAAGGATATCCGGCTGTCTTCCACCGCGGCGAAACTCGTTCCGCGAAGCCGCATCCATGATGGGAGGAATCTGTTGTGGAGAAAATTTTGATTATTGACGACAGTCCCGTCCAGGCGAACTTCCTCAGCTCCATCCTGGCGCCGGATTACGAAATCACCATGGTCAACTCTGCTGAGGAAGGCTTGGAGCAGGCAAAGGTCGGGGACTATTCCCTGATCCTCCTGGATGTGATCATGCCGGGCATGGACGGCTTCCAGCTTTTGAAAATGCTCCAGGAGGAGGTCATCCTCCGGCACACGCCGGTCATCCTCATCACCAGCCTCAACGACATTCAGCACGAGGAACAGGGCCTCACCCTGGGGGCCGTGGACTATATCACCAAGCCCTTCCACCCCGCCATCGTCCGGGCCAGGGTACATACCCATATCAACCTCTACCAGTACCGCACTCAGATTGAGCGGGAGGCCACGGTGGACCAGCTCACCGGCGTGCCCAACCGGCGGCGCTACGACGCCGTCAGCGGCAAGCGCTGGCAGGACGCCGTCCGCCTGGGCGCCCCCCTCTCCATCTGCATGTTCGACATCGACAAGTTCAAGGTCTACAACGACACCTTTGGCCATCCCGCCGGGGACAAGGTCATCAAGGCCGTGGCCCAGACGGCCTCCTCCATGCTCCGCCGGGGGACGGACTTCTTCGCCCGCTACGGCGGGGAGGAGTTCGTGGCCCTGATCCTGGGCGGCGGCGCGGAGAACGACTTCGCCCATTTGAAAGCCGTCCGCCAGGCGGTGGAGAATCTGCATATTCCCCACAACCCGGAGGTCTCTCAGTGGGTGACCATCAGCATCGGCGGCATTACCGTCCTGCCCAAGGTGGGGACCTCTTACGACATGTATCTTAAAATGGCGGACACCATGCTGTACGACGCCAAGCGCTTCGGCCGAAATCAGGTGGTCTGGACCAACGAGCGGATGGAGCAGCAGAGAGAAAGAGAAAAATAAAGGCCCCAGGCGGGCGTTTCAAGGTAGAACCAGCGCCTCGAAGGTGGAGTTCCTGGCACTGTTTCTATAGGGGGACGGAGGACCGGCTTACGCCGGTCCTCCGCCATTTTCAGGAGCATTCGTTTATCCGGATTCCAGGATTACTTGTACAGCTCCGGCTTCTCCATGGTCTCCACCTTCAGGAACTGAGAGGTGCCCCGGGAGGCGTTCAGCGCGTCGCCCGCCACGCAGGCGACATAGCCGTCCCAGGAGGAGGGGCCGGTGAGCTTCCCGGCGTGGACGGACTCCACCCACTTGCAGAACTCGATGTCGTACGCCTCGATGAAGCGCTCCTTCCAGTCGGTCATGATGGGCATGGACTCGGCGGGATTCAGGCTGTCCCACCCGGCGGGACGGGAGCGGCGGACCACGGCGTAGGGATCGGGGAGCTTTACGGTGCCGTTTTCGCAGACCACTTCGCACTGGATGTCATAGCCGTAGCCGTCGGCCACCTGGACTTCCACGTCAATGAAGCAGCCCTTCTTGGTCCGCATCAGCATGACCTGGGGGTTGTCGTATCCCTTGTCGGAGTTGGCGGACTGGCGGACCTTGACGCACTGGACGTCCTCATATTCGTCGTCCAGCAGCCAGCGGCAGATGTCCAGCTCGTGGATGGCCACGTTGGTCACGCCGTTTTCGGTCTTGAAGCCCGGGCCCTGGGCCACGTTCCGGTGGCAGGCCTTGATCACCAGGGGCGCGCCGATCTCGCCGGAGTCGATGATCCGCTTCATCTCCGCGTAGCCCCGGTCATAGTGGCGCATGAAGCCCACCTGGACCAGCCGCTTGCCGATTTCCAGCTCCCGGTTGATGATTTCCTCGCAGTCCTTGGCGTTCTGGCTCAGGGGCTTCTCGCAGAAGCACCACTTTTCCTCGGCCAGGGTCTTCATCACATAGTCGTGGTGGGTGGGGTCGATGGAGGTGATGACCACGGCTTCCACATCGGGGTCCTTGATCATTCCGTCGCAGTCGTTTCCATAGGATTTGATGCCGTATTTGGCGGCGGTCTCATCGGCCGCGGCGGCCACGTAGTCCGAGACGGCCACGACGGTGGCGCCGGGGACGGTCTCAATGATGCGGCGGCAGTGGTCCTTGCCGATGGCTCCGCAGCCGATGATACCGATTTTCAGAACTTTGTCCATGATAATCAACCTTCCTTTATGTTAAAATGGGTGGAAATCAATATTTGCGGGCGGCCTTCTCGTGAACCAGGTGGTCCTGATAGGCGGCGACGTTCTCGGGCCGCTCGGAGACCTCCGTGTCGCCCACGCGCCACCAGGAGCCGTAGCCGTCGGTCATAGTCTTGGGCAGGACCTTGATGTCGAAGAGGACGGGCCGATCCTTGATGGTCTTCGCGTCCTCAAAGGCGGCTTTCAGCTCTTCCATGGTCCGGACGGTGTAGCCCTTGCAGCCGTAACCTTCCGCCACCTTGGCATAGTCGATGTCCATGAAGTCGCCGAAGAGGCCGTCCTCGTTCCGGTAGCGGAGCTCCGTGCACAGGGTCTTGTTTCCGTGGCCCACTTGCAGGTTGTTGATGCAGCCGAAGCTGGCGTTGTCAAAGAGGCAGATATTGATTTTTTTGTGCTCCTGCATGGCCGTCACCAGCTCGCCGTGGAGCATGTGGAAGCTGCCGTCGCCGCAGAAGGCGTAGACCTCCCGGTCCGGCCCAATGGCTAGCTTCACGCCAAGAGCCCCGGCCACCTCATAGCCCATGGTGGAATAGCCGTACTCCATGTTATAGGTATCCTGGGCCCGGGGGCGCCACATGCGCTGCATGTCGCCGGGCAGGGAGCCCGCCGCGCCGATGGCCACGTCGGTGTCCGCCATCCAGGCGTTCAGCGCGCCCAGGACGGTGGTCTGGCACAGGCCCGCCTTCAGGTCCTTGGCGAAGCGTTTCGCGGAGTCCGCGTTGGCGTCGTTGATAATGGGAGCCCAGTCGGGGCTGTCGGCAAAGGTCATGTGGTCCAGCCGGTCCAGCTCCGCCTTCCAGCGGGCCTGGGCGTCCTTGACCTCGTTTCCATAGGGGGCCTTCCAGCCCGCCAGCAGCTTCTCCAGACGGGGCAGGGCGTCCTTGGCGTCGGCCACCACAGGGATGGCCTCCATCTTCAGGCTCTGGAACTCGGAGACGTTGATGTTGACGAATTTGCACTCGTCCTTAAAGAGCCACTTGGAAGAGGTGGTGAAGTCGGTGTAGCGGGTGCCCACGCCGATGACCAAGTCCGCCTCTTTGGCGATCTCGTTGGCCGCGGAGCAGCCCGTGACGCCCACGCCGCCCAGGGCCAGGGGGTGGTCCCACTCGATGGTGCTCTTGCCCGCCTGGGTGTCGGCGAAGGGGATGCCGGTGGCCTCCACGAAGCGGCGGAGCTCGGCGTGGGCCTCGGAGTACCGGACGCCGCCGCCGCAGATGAGCATGGGCTTCTTGGAAGCCTTGACGGCCTCGGCGGCCTCTTTCAGGGCGGCCTCGGTGGCGGGGCGGCGCTCCAGCCGCCAGACCCGCTTACGGAAGAAGCTCACGGGGTAGTCATAGGCCTCGCCCTCCACGTCCTGGGGCATAGCCAGACACACCGCGCCGGTGTTGGCGGGGTCCGTCAGGGTGCGGAAGGCGGAGATGGCGGCGCTCATCAGCTGCTCGGGCCGGACGATGCGGTCCCAGTAGCGGCAGACGGCCTTAAAGGCGTCGTTGGTGGTGGTGGCCAGGCTGTTGATCTGCTCCACCTGCTGGAGGACGGGGTCCGGCTGGCGGCAGGCGTAGGTGTCGCCGGGCAGCACCAGCACGGGGATATTGTTGGCCGTGGCGGTTCCGCAGGCGGTGACCATGTTGGCCGCGCCGGGGCCCACGGAGGAGGTGACGGCGAAGATCTGCTTGCGCTTCATCTGCTTGGCAAAGGCCACGGCGGCCTGGGCCATGCCCTGCTCGTTTTTGCCCTGGTAGATCTCCAGCTCCTTGGCCTCCTGGGTCAGGGCCTGGCCGAGACCCACCACGTTGCCGTGGCCGGGGATGATGAACACGCCCCGGACGAAGCGGGTGACCTCGCCGTCCACGTCGATGTACTGATTCTCCAGGAAGCGGACCAGGGCCTGGGCCATGGTTAAACGAATGGTGTCCATTGGAATCGTTCCTCCTTATTTATCCCTGATAGATGTGGTCGTTGGCGTCGGGCTTCCAGAGCCAGGCGTGCTCCTCGTCGTCGATGCGGGTCTTCAGCCAGGGGTCCCCCTCCAGGTGCCGGATGCCCCAGGCGTAGCACATGGCGTAGCCCGGCGCGGCGGTCTGGGAGTGGAAGCCGCTGGTGATGACGGCCAGGCCGTTGTGTCCCGTCTGGTAAATCTCCCCGTTGGCAAAGCCCGCGCCGAAGCCGTGGGGGTAGTCGAAGCGGTAGAAATAGACCTCCGGCTGGGGATGGTGATGGGGGGGATAGGAGGACCACTTGCCGGGGTGGTTCAGCACCTCGCCCAGGACCATGTTGGAGAAGGGTGCGTTGTCGTGGTCGAAGAAGGTCTTGATCTCCCGCTCCATGCAGCCCAAAAGCTCGCCGCTGCACCCGGCGTGCTGGGTCTGGACGGTTTCCGGGGTATACATGACCGCCTCAAAGGGCTTGTCGTTCAGGGTTTTCTGGATGTACAGCTCGCTGTGGGCCTTGGCGGTGAGAGTGACTTTCTCCCCCCGGCCCGCCAGGAGGCAGTACGCCTCGTGGTGGAAGCAGTCGGGGCGGCTGGCCTCCACGGTCTTCCCAGCCCACTGGTAGGTCACTTCTCCGGCGAAGAGGAGGACGGCGATTTCTTTTTCCGCCTCCTCAAAGGTGAAAACGTCTCCGGGCTCCAGAATCAGGAGACCCACGTCCATCTGAGTGCCCATGTCGTCCGCCGCAGCGTCGATGTAGGGGTTATAGCCCTGCTTGAGTTCGGCGTTTTTATTAAAATAGGTCATTGGAATCATCTCCCAAATTGTAATTCAAATCATTTTTGCGACGACATGTGCGTCACAAAAATTCCTTGACTCCAGCCGCCTGGGGCGGCGGCTCCAGTGACCGGCGTCACTGGAGGGGGGAATCCAAAGGGGGGACGAAGTCCCCTCTTTGAGGTTTAGAGTCCCGTATGTTCGCGGATGTACTTGCGGCCCTTCATGGCGTACTCCAGGGGATTCGCCTTGGCGGGATCCTGCTCGGCCTCCACCAGGAGCCAGCCCTGATACCCGGCGTCCGCCAGGACCTTGAACACGGGGTCAAAGTCCACGTCGCCGTCGCCGGGCACCGTGAACGCGCCGCTGCGCACGGACTGGAGGAAGGACCAGTTGTTCTTCCGGGCCTCCTCGACGACGGGCAGGCGCATGTCCTTCAAATGCACGTGGCCCACCCGGTCCACGTACTTCTTCAGCATGGTCAGGGGGTCCTCCCCGGCGAAGGTGAAGTGGCCGGTGTCATAGCAGAGGAACACATAGCGGGGGTCGGTGTTCGCCATCATGCGGTCCGTCTCCTCGCTGGTCTGGACCACGGTGCCCATGTGGTGGTGGAAGCAGAGCTTGAAGCCCCGGTCGGCGGCGATTTTGCCCAGCTTGTTCAGCCCGTCGCAGAAGCGGGCCCACTCGGCGTCGTCCATCACGTGCTTGTGCCCGCCGGTGAGAACCGGGGTGTCCATCTGTCCCTGGATGGAGTAGCTCTGCTCGCTGACGTTGATCCGGTTGGCGCCCACGGCGGCCAGAAAGTCCAGGTTCGCCTTGAAGTCCTTCTCCTCCTCCTCAAAGGGGCGGGTCAGGATAAAGGAGGAATACCAGCGGCTGGCAATGCGCATGCCCCGGAGGTCCAGGGCCTTTTTCAGCTCGGCGGGGTCCGTGGGGTACTTGTTGCCGATCTCGCAGCCGGTAAAGCCCGCCAGGGCCATCTCGCTGACGATCTGCTGGAAGGTGTTTTCGCCGCCCAGCTCGGGCATGTCGTCGTTGCACCAGCCAATGGGCGCAATGCCCAGGGAAACGTTTTTGGAATCAAACATGGGAAACGACCTCCTTGAAAAATTGTCGTCCTGGGGCCCGGCAGGGGCCCTCCGGGGCAGAGGGGAAAACCGGCGGAAGCGGGACGCTGCCGCAATCGTTTTCGCTATAAAGAAATTAGCATTTTCCCGGTGAAAAATCAACGGTTTTTCTCCGCGTTTCTGAAAATTTTCCGTATTCGCCAAAGGTTCTCCGGCTTTTTTTACGCTTTGACGGAAGGGTTGACGGAATTTACGCAAACGTTCACAATCTGCACGCGGAACTCACCAGAGGTCCGTCCAGCCCACGGCGTCCCCCTGGGTTTCGAAGGGCTCCGGAAAGGCGTCGGACGCCAGCATTTCCTCCCGGATGGCGGCGGAGAGGTCGGAGACCGTCTCGGGGCCGTAGGAGGCGAAGGCGGCGCTGTCCATGAGCACGGCCCCGGCCCGCTCCATGTCCTCCAGGTTCACCCGCTGGATTTCCTCCGTCTGGGAGGAGCAGCAGTCCGTCAGCACCACCGTGTTGTACTCCAGGGCGATGGCGTCGTAGCAGGTGGTGCGGACGCAGTTGGGGGTGGTGGTCCCCGCCAGGATCACCGTCCGCACGTCCAGGCGGCGGAGAATCAGGTCCAGCTCCGTCTGGAAAAAGGCGCTCCACCGGGGCTTGATGATGGCGTAGTCCCCCGGCTGGGGGCGGAGGGGCTCCGGGGCCTGGGCGCTGTTGGGCCCCGCGGAGGCGGGACGGCAGGCGTGGCCCCCGGCCTTCCAGGCGGCGTAGCGGGTCAGCTCCACGTCGCTGCCGTCGGCGCGGTAGACGCGCTTGACGAAGAAGACGGGAATGCCCTTGCTCCTGGCCAGGTCACAGGCGTAGGCACAGGCGGGGATGGTGGCCTGGGCTCCCTTGATGCAGTGGCCGCCCCGGTGGTCCACAAAGCCGTTCTCCATGTCGATGAGAATCAGGGCCGAGCGGGTGGGATTGGGTTTCATAGGGTCGCGCTCCTTTCACAGCTTTTCAAACACATGGATCCGGAAGGAAATCCGCGCCTCCAGCCGCTCCAGGGCCGCCAGGCGCTCCGCCCCGGCCCTGGGGGTCTTCCAAAAATAGGGCGTCATGCGGAAGAGGTTTTGGATAGCCTCCCGGTTTTCCAGCACGATGGTCTCGTCCACCGGCGCAATCTCCCGGTAGCGAAAGCCCTCGTAGGGGGTCTCCTTCTCCTCGTTGGGATAGGGCCTTTCATACAGGACGGCCTTCATCTCCCAGAGATGCTCCGCCCCCGGAACCACGTAGAGAAAGGCTCCGCCGGGCCGCAGGACCCGCCGGAACTCCTCCAGGGCCAGGGGGGAGAAGCAGTTCAAAAGCACGTCCACGCTCCCGTCCGCCAGGGGCAGGCGGTAGGAGGAGGCCACGGCAAACTCCGCCCCCTTCTCCCGTTTCGCCGCCGCCCGGAGGGCGAATTTCGAGATATCCGTCCCCGCCGCACGGGGCCGCTTCCCGGCGGCCCGGAGAGCCCGGCAGACTCCCGCGGTGTAGGTCCCCTCGCCGCAGCCCGCGTCCAGCAGGGCGGGCGTTTCGCCGGAAAGGGCCAAAATTCGACTACAAAGCGTATTTAACAACGGCTGGTAATACCCTTCGGACAGGAATTCCCGCCTTGCCAGCACCATGTCCTTATCGTCCCCAGGGAGGACGGAGTGCTTTTGATTGGGGGGCAGCAGGTGAACGTAGCCCTCCCTCGCCACGTCGAAGCTGTGGCCCCCGGGGCAGCGGTACACCCCCGCCTCCCGCTCCAACGGGGCGGCGCAGAGGGGACAGCGGAAGAGGCTCATTCTTTTGCCCCTCCCGTCACGTCGTTGATCCACTTCCCGCCCCGAATCCGCCAGAGGCAGAGGGGGAATTTTACAATGCTCTCCAGCTGGATGGCAAAGGCGATGGGCCAGCAGCCAAGCTTGAAGACCAAAGCCACCAGGGCCGTGACGGGGAGGCATACCACCCACTGGGGGGCGATGTCCAGGGCCGTGGACCAGAACACGTCGCCTCCGGACCGGAGGACGCCGGTGATGGCGGAGATGCCGCAGGCGTGGAGGGGAATGGCGGCAAAGCCCATGACGGCCAGGGCCGTGGCAATTTCGGCGGAGAGGCCGAAGAGCTTGAACATGGGGAAAATTACCGGGATAAACAGCAGGGGCACCAGGGCCAGAGAGAAGACGGCCAGCACCGTCCCCACCAGCACGGCGAACCAGAGAAGCGTCCGGCTCAGGGCCATGACCTTCTCCCGGCCCTGGCCCTCGCCGATGGCCTTGCCCACCATGACGGCGGTGGCGGCCCCCAGGCCGAAGCAGACCACCAGGAAGAGGCGGTTCAGGTTGCCCATGACGGCATTGGCCGCCAGCATCTCCACGGACTTCTCGGTATAGCCCAGGATGACCGTCAGCAGGGAGTTCCCCAGGCCCCAGACGGTCTCGTTGAGGACCACCGGGGAGGCGTATTTGACGAAGCGGCGCAGCATGTCCGCGCCGGGGCGGAAGAACAGCCCCAGGTGCAGCGGGATCAGCTTGCTCCGCAGGGCGCAGACAACGCAGATTATAAACTCGCTGATTCGGGCCAGCAGGGTGGCGATGGCCGCCCCGGCCACCCCCAGGGCGGGGAAGCCGCATTTCCCGAAAATCAGGAGATAGTTCAGCCCCGTGTTCAGGATGGTGGAAAAGCCGAAGAGCTTCATGCCGAAGCCGGGGTCCTCCACGCTCCGCCGGGCGCTGACGTAGATGGAGGAGAGCATGTTAAAGACGTAGGAGAAGCCGATGACCCGGAGGTAGGGCCCGCCCAGAAGGCTGAGGTCGTGGCTGTTGGAGAGGAGGTCCATCACCGGCACCGGGAAGGCGCAGAAGAGCAGGGCCAGGGGCAGGGTAACGGCGATTCCGAGAAGGGAGGCCACGCCCATGGCGCGGCTGACGCTCTTCTCGTCCCCCTTGCCCCAGTACTGGCTCACCAGGATCCCTAAGCCGCTCTGGAAGCCGAAAACAATGCTGATGAGGAGGAAGACGGGAACGTTGGCGGTGGTCACCGCCGCCATCTCGGCGTTCCCCAGGCGGGAGACCATGAAGGTGTCGATGAGCCCCAGGGAAAAGGTGATGAGGTTCTGGAGAATCATGGGCAGGGAGAGCTTGAAGAGCCGTTTATAGAAGCCGGGCTCACGACGGAGAACATTGAACATAAAACACCTTTATCAAATCACAGCATACGATAAGCTTACAGCATGGGCATCCGGGTATCCCGGTGCCGCCGGAGGGCCTGGGCGCAGACGTCGATGTCCGCCTCCGCCGTCTCGGGGCCGAAGCTGAGGCGGATGACCCCGGCGGCCGCCCGCTTGGGGAGCTTCAGGGCGGCCACCACGTGGCTGGGCTTCCCCTGGTGGCAGGCGGACCCGGCGGAGACGCAGATGCCTTGGCTCCCCAGGTCGTTGACGATGTTTCCGGCGGGCCAGCCCGCCAGGGACACGGAGAGGATATGCGGGGCCGTTCCCGCCCCCACGACGACCATGTTCGGGATGGCCAGCAGCTTCTCCCGGGCGTAAGCGTGAAGGGCCGCCAGATGGGCCCGGTCCCGCTCCAGGTGTTCCAGCCGGAGCTCCGCCGCCTTGGCGAAGCCCGCCATCTGGGCCGTGGCCTCGGTGCCGGAGCGCAGGCCCTTCTCCTGTCCCCCGCCGGGGAGGAGGGGCCGGGGATTCTTCACCCGGGGGCCGATGTACAGGGCCCCCACGCCCTTGGGCCCGCCGATCTTGTGGGCGGAGACCGTGACGAAGTCCGCCCCCAGAGCCCTGGCGGAGAGCATTCCCCCCAGGCCCTGGACCGCGTCGGTGTGGAGGAGGGTCTTGGGATTTCGGGCGGGGAGTCCCCGGGCGACGTCCGCCACGGGGTACACGGTCCCCACCTCGTTGTTTACCAGCATGAGGGAGACCGCGGCGGTATCGGGCCGGACGGCCTCCAGCACCCGCTCCGCCGGAATCGCTCCGTCCTGGTCCGGGGCGAGATAGGTGACCTCGTACCCGTCCCGCTCCAGCCATTTGCAACACTCCAGAACGGCGCTGTGCTCCACCAGCGTAGTGACGATGTGGCGTCCCACGTGCCGGTTCTGCCAGGCGGCGGCCCGGAGGGCCCAGTTGTCCCCCTCGGTGCCGCAGGAGGTGAAATACAGCCCCTCCGCCGGGCAGTCCATCAGGGCGGCCACGGCCTCCCGCCAGGCCTCCACCTGTTTTTTCATTCCGGCCCCAAGGGGGTACTGGGAGCTGGGATTTCCGTATTGCTTTGTCAGGACTTCCATCATGGCCTCCGCCACGGCCTGGGGGACGGGCGTGGTGGCGGCGTGGTCCAGGTAAATCATTTGGCAGAAAACTCCTTTCCAAGGGGCTTGCCCAAACAGGGGGATTCCAGTATAATAGGGCATGCCAAGCCATTATATCGAACAATCTTACAAAGCGCAAGGAGAATCTGAGCATCTATGAAAGTCGCCATCTACACCCTTGGCTGCAAGGTGAACCAGTACGAGACCCAGGCCATGGAGCAGGAGCTCCGGGCCAGGGGGCACGAGACCGTTTCCTTCAGCCAGGAGGCAGACGCCTACGTCGTCAATACCTGCTCCGTCACCGCCGCCAGCGACCAGAAATGCCGCCAGGCCGTTCACCGGGTCCGCCGGGAGCACCCGGAGGCCGTGGTGGCCGTCTGCGGCTGCTGGTCCCAGACCCACGCCGCCGAGGCCCGTGCCCTGGGGGCCGACGTGCTGACGGGCACCGGGGACCGGATGGGCTTCCTGGGCCTTCTGGAGAAGGCCGTCCGGGAACGGGCCGCCTCCGGCGAGCGCGGCGCCCCCCTGGAGGCGGTGGACCCGCCCTTTGAGCGGCGGCACTTTGAATGGCTCCCCGCCGGGGGGCCGGGGGGCCGGACGCGGGCCCTTTTGAAGGTGGAGGACGGCTGCGCCAACTTCTGCTCCTACTGCATCATCCCCTACGCCCGGGGACCGGTGCGCTCCCTGTCCATGGGAGAGGCGGCGGTCCAGGCCCTGGAGCTGAAAAACCAGGGCTACCAGGAGATCGTGCTGACGGGCATTGAGATCTCCTCCTGGGGCCGGGACCTCCACCAGGGGCAGACCCTCATCGACCTTCTGGAGGCCGTCAGCGCCGCCGTGCCGGGGGTGCGCCTCCGCCTGGGAAGCCTGGAGCCCCGGACCGTTACGGAGGAGTTCTGCCAGCGGGCAGCGGTACTGCCGGACCTGTGCCCCCAGTTCCACCTGTCCCTCCAGAGCGGCTGCGACGCAACCTTGAAGCGGATGCGCCGGAAGTACGACACCGCACGGTTCTTCCGGTCCGTGGAGCTCTTGAAAAAAGCCTTCCGCCACTCCGCCGTCACCACGGACCTCATCACCGGCTTCCCCGGGGAGACGGAAGAGGAGTTTCAAGAGACCCTGGCGTTTATTCAAACCTGCGGCTTCGCCCGGATGCACATCTTCCCCTACTCGGAGCGCCCCGGCACCCCGGCGGCGGAGATGGAGCAGGTGCCCAAGGCCGTCCGGGCGGAGCGGGCCCGCCGGGCGGCGGACGCCGCCGCCGCCATGCGCCGCGCCTACTTGGAGGACTGCGTGGGGAAGGTCTATGAGGTGCTCTTCGAGCAGCCCGCGGGGGAGGACGGCCTGTTCCTGGGCCATGCCCCCAACTACGCGGAGGTGCTGGCAAAGGGGACGGACCTCCACAACCAGGTCCGTCCCGTGAAAATTACCCGGACGGACGGCGAGGTCCTGTTCGGAGAGCTGGAGGAGTGAGGATATGCGGAGCCACTTTTTCGCCTACATCTCCCGGATGCGGTTCATCCAGCGCTGGGCGCTGATGCGGAACACCGCCCCGGAAAACGTGCAGGAGCACAGCCATCAGGTGGCGGTGCTGGCCCACGCCCTGGCGGTGATCCGCAGCAAGAAATTCGGCGGCGGCGTGGACCCCGGTCTGGTGGCGGCGGCGGCGCTGTACCACGACGCCAGCGAGATCCTCACCGGGGACATGCCCACCCCCATTAAATACGACAACCCCGCCATCCAAAGCGCCTATAAGGAGGTGGAGGCGGTGGCGGAGCGGAAGCTCTTAAACATGCTGCCCCAGGAGCTCCGGGGGGCCTACGCCCCGGTGCTGACGGACGTGGACCCGGAGGTGGAGCGCCTGGTGAAGGCGGCGGACAAGCTCTCCGCCTATATCAAATGCGTGGAGGAGCTGAAAGCCGGGAACGCCGAGTTTCGGGAGGCCGCCGCCCAGACCCGGAAGGCCCTGGAGTCCTTCGGCCTGCCGGAGGTGGAGTACTTCCTGGAGACCTTTCTGGAGAGCTTTTCCCTGACGCTGGACGAGCTGAAATAATTTGCCGCCGCCGGGAACCTTTTTCCCGGCGGCGCCGTCTAAAGGGACACAACAAGATTTGGAGGGATGACCATGAAACGCCTGCTTTCCCTGACCCTGGCCGCCGCCTTGCTGGCGGCGCTGACCCTGCCCGCCGCGGCGGCGGAGGACTCCCAGGACGCCCGCCTGGCCAAGGTCACCGCCCAGGTGAAAAAGACCCTGGCCCTGGATACGGAGGCCTATGAGACCTTCCGGGGCGGCTTATCCGAGAATCTGACCCCCGTTTGGGAACTGAGCTGGGAATCCGATCGCCGCTCCCTCTCCGTCTCCGCCCTGGAGGACGGGACCATCGTCAGCCTCTACCGCTGGGAATACGACCCCAGCCCCAGCGACGTCCGGGCGGCCTTCCCCACCTTCCCGGAGAGCGGCGGGGAGGCGGACCGGGAGACTGCCGAGGCGTTTCTTTCCCAGGTCCTCCGGCAGGGGGAGGCCGTGGAGCTGAAGGACCGGGAGGGGGGCCTCTCCCTGGGGAGCTCCTCCGGCAGCAGCTGGTCCGGGACCATGGTCCTGAACGGCCTGCCCTCTCCCCTCCACTATTCCATCCGGGTATCAGGCGGCGTGGTGGAGCATTTTGACCGGGACGTGCCCGAGGGAGCCGTGGTGGGCGGCGTGCCCTCCCCCGACGCGCCCGCGGATGCCGCCAAGGCCCGGGAGGACCTGGAGGGAACCTTGAAGCTCCAGCTGGAGTATGTGCTGGCCAAGCCCGGCGATACCCAGGCCGTCCTCCGCTACGTGCCGGAGAAGGGGGCCCACGACTTCCTTGTGGACGCCAAGACCGGGGAACTCTTGGACCTGACGGAACTGGAGGCGAAGATGGACCGGGGTCTCGCCCGGAACACCGCCGCCGGAGGCGCGGTCCCCACGGCCATGATGAAGGAGGCCTCCGCCGACGAGGCGGGCCTGACGAAGGCGGAACAGGAGGGCGTCCGTCAGCTGGAGGGGGTCCTGTCCCAGGAGGACCTGGACAAGGCCCTCCGGGCCCAGAGCGCCTACGGCCTCCGGGGCTACGCGCTGACCGGCGCCTCCTATGAGACACTCCCCGCCAAGGAGGGGCAGAAAGGCCAGGTCACCTGCACCCTGCGCTACGCCCGGACGGACGCCGGGGAGCGCCTGACCCGGAACCTCACCGTGGACGCCAAGACCGGAGACGTGGAGAGCGTCTGGTCCTCCGCCCCCTATGGCCGGGAGAAGAAGCTCACGGAGGAGGAGGCCCTGAAAAAGGCGGAGGCCTTCCTGAAGACCTACCGCCCGGATTGGGACCTGACCCTCTACAGCCGGGACGGCGGCGTGCGGCCCCTCCGGGAAAGCGGCGGGCCGGACTGGCAATTCACCTTCGCCCGGAAGGTCAACGGCCTGCCCTTCCCGGCCAACGCCGTGTATATCGGCATGGACGCCTCCGACGGGTCCGTCTACGCCCTCTCCTCCTCCTGGGACGAGGACATAGCCTTTGACAGCGCAAACGGCCTGGTCTCCATGGAGACGGCCCTGTCCGCCTGGGCGGGAACCTGCGAGCCCGTCCTGGCCTACCGGAACGTGCCCCAGAAGCTGACCAAGGCCGGCCCGGCCCAGGCCAAGCTCATGGAGCAGGGCATGGAGTACTACTACGGCCTCCGCCTGACCTACGCCCTGGAGCGGACGGAGACCTATGGGGGCGTGGACGCCAAAACCGGCGAGCCCGTCCGGGAGGCCCAGGGAAGCGCCCGGGAGCCCCTGACCTACACGGACCTGGCGGGCAGCGCCGCCAAGGCGGATATCGAGAAGCTGGCGGCATACGGCGCGGGCTACGCCGGGGGAAAATTCCGCCCCGCCAAGAGCGTCACCCAGTGGGAGCTGGTGGCCCTGATCTCCAGCCTCCGGGGCGCGCCCCTGGAGCCGGAGGCCGTGGAGAAGGACGGCCGGGAGAGCGCCTATTACGAGGCCTACCGCCTGGGGCTTCTCCGCTCTTCGGAGCGCCGCGACGACGCCGTCCTCAGCCGGGCGGACGTGATCAAGATGCTGCTGGACGCCTCCGGGTACGGCCCCGCCGCCAGGCTTGGGGGCATCTACACCTGCGGTTATGCCGACAAGTCCTCCATCCCGGAGGAGGGCTTGGGCTACGCCGCCCTTGCCCAGGCGCTGGGACTGGCCTCCGGGACCTACGCCGGAAGCCAAACCGCCACCCGGGGGGAGGCGGCCTCCATGCTCTGCCGGGTGCTGGAGCGGACGGTCTGAGCCGAAAGAAGAAGGGACTGCCGGAGGGCAGTCCCTTTTTTCCGAGCGCTTATTTCGTTTCCAAAATGCCCGCCAGCTGACCCAGCGCCTCCCCGGCGTCGGGGCCCTCGGCGCTCAGCGTCACCTCGCCCTGGTCCCGCATCAGGGAGAGGAAGCCCAGGAGGCTCTTGGCGTTGACGCAGTGCCCGCCCCGGGCGATGGTAATCTGGCTGGAAAAGCCGCTGGCCGCCTTGATGAAGCTGGTGGCGACCCGGTCCAGCTGTTCCTCCGGGATCTGTACGACTGCCGTACGATTCATGTGCCCACTCCGTTCCGTCAAATAATTGGAGATAGTATAGCACGGTTTTGGGCGGATGCCAATTTTTATTAAAGAAGTTTTCGGGGCCTGGTTCATTTTCGTCGTCTCCCCAAAAAGGCGGCGGGAGACCGGTATGGAAATTGTTAAAAATTCTTAAGGTTTTGCCGCTTGAGAAAAATGAAAAAAGGGCTTGCATTTCTAGGGAGAGTGTGCTATCATGATAAAGCTGTTCGGAAGAAACGGCATATGCGCCCTTAGCTCAGCTGGATAGAGCGTCTGGCTACGGACCAGAAGGCCGGGGGTTCGAATCCCTCAGGGCGTACCAAAGCCACGGAAATTCATTGAATTTCCGTGGCTTTGCTTGCGTTTTCTGTACTTTTGCTGGTGGTTTGATTTTGTGGCCCCGGTTTGACCCAAGCCGTGACCCATACCAGAGTTTGGAGCGGTTAGGGCTAGAGAGTACGGGAGAGGAAACTGCCCACCGCATTCGCCGCTTGCTTCTGCATGGAGGTCGTGACGTGGGCATAGGTATCGAGGGTGAAACCCGCTGAGTAGTGGCCCAGCATGGCGGAGAGGGTTTTTACGTCCACGCCGTTCTGTAAGGCCAGAACCGAGAATGTATGACGTAGGTCGTGGAAGCGTATTCGCTCCAGCCCTGCCCGTTTCAGCACTCGCTGGAGCATGTGCAGGACGCTGTCTGGGGACATGGGGCCGCCGTATGGGGAAGGGAAAACGTACTCGTCTTTTTGAGCCATACTCCTGAGAATCTTGATCGTGCCAACTCCTATTGCGATGTTGCGATAGGAGTTTTTCGTTTTCAGTGGAGCCTCCACCACTTTGCCGTTCTGACGGAGGACCTGTCGTCGAACGTGAATGATGCCCTTGTCCAGATCGACGTCGCTCCACTTCAGCCCCAGCAGTTCTCCCCGCCGAAGACCGGTTGCGAGATCGATATAGTACAGCTCAAACACGCCGCTACGCCTTGCTTCCTCGAAGAAAGTACCCAGGCTCTCCGGTGGTAGGATTTTCATTTCCTTCCGTTCCAGCTTCGGCAGGGCACAGCTTTTCGTGGGATTGCCGGGAATCAATCGCTGTTCCACAGCACAGTTCAACGCGGAGGAAATCATCTGGTTGATGTTCCGTACCGTCTTGATGCTGAGGCCTTTGGGTTTGCTGCGGGATTCTGTACACTCCACCCTGCCGCGTTCCAGCAGATGTTTGTACAACCGTTGGAGGTCCATTGTCGTCAGCTTTTCCAGCGGAATGTCTCCGAGGGCGGGTTTGATGTGGTTTTCAATAAATCCCTGTGCGGTATTATCAAAAAATTCGTATTTGCGGTTTGGAATTTCTCTTTGTTTATAGCGGCGCAGATTTTGAACTCGTCACATAAAAATCGACGGACCCTGGTACTCCTCGTGATCATCTGGCTTATGTCCCATCGCAATCTTCTTCTCACGGATTCTCTGTCTGAGCTTGCTCTCCACATGACCGCCCGACGGGTTGGGCGGTGGAAGCGTTTCCCAAAAAATATTGCTGACGTGACGGAGGAGCCTCAAAGTACAGAGGAGAACAGACGGATCACGCTGCCGATGGTCCAGGAGAAGCTGCGCATAGCTGTTGCCTTGAGCGGCAGATCGCGTCAGCCAGTATTCCGCCGCTTCTTGATCTTGTCCTACCTCTTTCCCCTGGAGGTATAGTTTGCCGAGGACGTACTGCGCGTATTGATTTCCCTGACTGGCGGAAGCGCTCAGCAACTGAACCGCCCTTACAGTATCTTTCGAAACACCATCACCCAGAAGGCACATCTTCCCAAGACGATACTGAGCGTACTGATTTCCCGATTCACAGGCATGCTCATACCACGCCGCTGCATCGCCCATTCGTCCTTGTCTCTGGAGAAACCTTCCCAGAGCGTACTGCGATTGTGCGCCCCCTATTGCGGCAGAGCGTCGGAAACATTTCTCCGCCTTTTCATCATCTGGCAGCACGCCAAGGCCATCCCGGTACGCCTTGCCCAGGTGATACGCGGCCGAGGCAAAGCCCTTGTCCCACAACCGCTCCAGCATTTGCGCCGCTTCTCGTTTTTCTGCCCACGTGACATCGTCATTGCGGAGCAGCGCTGCCGCTTGGTGATACTCCAACACTTCGTTATATTCAACGCCTTGCGGCAAGATTTCAGAAACCGCTTCCGGCTCATCGTTCATCTCCGTATCCTCAAAGGTGAACTTGCCCAATCGCAGATTCTCCGCCTCCGGAATTACCAGATTTTTGATTGCGCAGAACTCTTTCTGTTGTGAGAGCGGCAGCCGTCGGCGAGGCGCATCCTTGTAGTAGTTCTCCAGCTCATCACGCAGGCCGTTCCAGACTTCGTAGCATTCCGCCACCTCCGGGAGTTTCGCCAGTTCATCCACGACAGCGTCCACCTGAGCTTTGACGGACTTTTTCAAATAGCCGTAGACCTTTTTGCCCTTTACAGATTCCAGTGACTGTGATAGTTCCAGCATCTTCATTTCAATCCCAGGGCTATCGCAAGAACCTGTTTGCATCTTCTTTATCAACTCTCTCATAGACCGACGGGCCGCAGCGACCAGGTCGTTGTAGGAGACGTCCTTCTCCTGATAGAGCGTGTATATCTCATCCTGGAAAATATCATTCGTGAGTCTGGAGCGAATCACTTTGACGCCCTCTTTGGTCAGTCGTCCCCGCTTCGGATCGGCGGACCAGACCATAGCGTGGACATGGGGATGATGTCCTTCGTCGTGGAATGCGGCGCACCAGCGAAGCTGGTCCGGCGGGATCTTCATAGCTTCCGCTATCTCGACTTGATGAGCCTTAATCAGCTTTCGCCAGCTCTCCGCGCAGTCATAGCCAAGCCGGGCTGCGTCCTCCCGCCGCAGGGACCAGATGAACGTCCACACGTTTCCACTGTGCTCTTGAACTTCCTTGAGAGCAGCGTCCAGCGACACTGGTCGATTGCTGAACAGGCCGTGCTCACCATGACGCTCTACACGAGGCCGGGTAGCTATGTACCTCATGTAGCCGTCCCTGTCGGTGAGTCTGTGGGCGTTGATATCCAGCACTGCGGAGATTAACGAGGAGGCGTTGCCGGTGGTCGGTACTGAACGATAATCATTGCACTCTTCCAGTTCAGTGGCGTCAGGAAAATCCCGGAGCAGATTTTCGATGAGCTGCCGCTGGCCCTTCGTCACTGGACCGCTCCCCTCCAGCTTTTCTACCCGTTCGCGTGTGGCGATGTACTTCATATACCCAGAGGCACCACCAGACTTGATGTATCCGCTTTTCTGAATCAGCCTGACCATTAATCATCCCATCCATTCTGGTACCTGACGGCGCCCTCAAGATCAATCACGCCATTGGTCTTCCGTATCTCTTTCATACACCGTGCTCTCAGGCGCTCCAAGTCATCCAGGTGGACCTCATTCACCGCCGCCGTGATGTTTGCGATCATGTCCTGCTCCACGGCCAGCTTGAACAGCAGTTTGCCGATCCGAGTACCCAGCGCCCCCAGCTTGCCCTCCAGCACATCCGCAAGGACGCGCGGGAGATAGCTGGCGGCGTTTTGCGTATTCAGGTAGCCGGTATAGAACCGGATCGCCTTTTCGATGTACTCGTTTTTCGTGGTACAGTTGTCTTTTGTATAGCTGGTTTCTACCTGGCTCCACGCATCTGACGTGAGCCAAACCGTGTGCCGCTTTTTATCTTCGTTCATGCCGGAATTTCCCCCCTTATTTCAAATTAGCGTCATGCGAAACCCTTCAATGGTGGGGCTTAGGAGGAGCTTTGGAAATATCAGCGTCAATCAGTTTTCTCCTCCGTCAAAAAAGCGTCAACCCTCGTCCCCGCAACTGCCCGCACTGCGGGCAGAAGTACCCGCCCTGGCGCGCGGAAAGCGCCAGGGCTTTCTCCTGCTATTTCTTTCGTCCCTCGTAACTCGCCGCATTTTGGCGCAGACTGCTTCCCTGGGGTTCTGCCCTACCCTCGATAGAAGAATTGCACACAGCGGCTCACAGGCGCTCATGCGGGGTGTTCCTCATTACCCTCCAACTTTTTGCGGACACGCATCCGTTCTACTGCTTCCTCCAGCCGCCGGAGCTGTCGTTGATTGTAGAGGTCCACTGCATTTTGGATCGGCAGGATGGTGTAGCGCAAGGTGCCGTTGTGCTTGCGGCCATTTCTCGTGATGATGAATGTCGGTTCTGTAACGACCAACCCACGTTCCTCCAACTCCGCAACGTACTTTCGAACGGTGTTGATGCTCATTCCCACCGCATTCCCGATGGTCTGGTAGCTTGGATAGCACTGGTAGGTTTTACGGTCCTCACAGAAGAGCAGATAGGAGTAGATGGCCAGTGCACCGGGTGACAACTTCAGAGAAAAAATCTCGTTGGGCAGAGGAAAAAAGTTTTTGACCGTATCTTGTTTTGCGTACTGCCAGAGCATCAACAGCCACCCCCTGTGTTTTGCTCTACCCACTGGATGAACTTTTCCTTGGGTACCACCATCCTGCTGCCAACTTTCAGAACGGGAAAATTTGATTCGTGCATGAGTTCATAGGCACTGGATGGAGCGATGCCCAGCACCTGCGCCACCATCTTTGCGTTGAGGAACAGCGGCAACTCTTCGTAGCTTTTGTAGACAGTCTCTTTCAACACCGTCACCCCCTGTGATTGATTTTTCTTCGCCCATCTGATACGATGAGGGTAACACTACCGGCTACGATTTTCAACGGATTTGAACCCGATTAGGCAAATCCCAAATCTCTATCGGATACAGGGGGAAGACAGCTATGGCAGAGGAACTGGTGCGCATCGAGCTGGACTACACCTATACCTACGACCAGTTCACCGTATTCTTCTACGGTAATCAGGTGTTTATAGGCAAGAAGGACTATCCCATAGGGCAGCGCTGTTGGACGTCATGAACCTGGACGAGTCGATCCTGGACGAAATTGACCGGCGCGTCAGACTGTTCATCCCCGCCGCCCGGAAGCTGCCCGCAGAAAAAACAGACAGCGCCGCCGCTCTTGCGCAGGAGCGGCTGAACGCTGTCTGGGAACT